>NZ_MVAD01000003.1:0-300000 GCF_002007115.1 Massilia sp. KIM
CACCCGTTCGCCACTCGCCGCCAGGTTGCCCCGCGCTGCCGTTCGACTTGCATGTGTAAAGCATGCCGCCAGCGTTCAATCTGAGCCAGGATCAAACTCTTCAGTTCAATCTCTGTTTGTTGGCATTGCTGCCACCGCTATTGCTAGCGGGTCGCTCACTCAAAATACTGACGATTCTTCTCTTTCGAGAAGGTTCGTATTTTTTGTGAACATTTGATAATTTAAGTAATCAATGACCGAAGTCATTGGCACCTTCATCAAACGCCCACACTTATCGACTGTTGATTGTTAAAGAACTTCGTGTTCTGTCTTGCCGCTTGTTCGACGAAGCGTTGTGTTCGTCAGCAGCAGAGGAACGAGATTATGCCGCCTTCCAAGAGGAGCGTCAACCCCCGCTCGCTCATCCTTACAACAACCATTCGATCGGCAGCCAGGAGAGCACACGCACCGTCGCCCTCTTCCACCAGCTCGTGCCCGGTTCCTCTTCATACACGAGCACCTTCTCGTGCTGACGCTCGACCCAGATCATCTTCCCACTCTTGTCCAGGCGGACTTCGTAGGCGCGCTGGGGCATGTTCTGGTCCAGCGTCTCGCTGAGCCGCCGCGCCAATGCGGGGCTGTCGATCACCAGCCCCATCTCCGTATTCAAGTGGAAGGAGCGCTGGTCGACGTTGAACGATCCCACGAAGATGCGTTCGCCATCGACCGCGAAGGTCTTCGCATGCAAGCTGGCGGCGGAGCTCCCGAACGCCCCCGCCCGCTTATCGCGCGGCTCCTGCACCCATTCGCGCCGCAACTCATAGAGCGAGACCCCGGCCTCCAGCAGAGGCTTGCGCCAACCGGCGTACCCGGCATGCACCGCCGCCACATCGGTCGCCTCCAGTGAATTGGTCAGGATGCGGACCGCCGCGCCCCCGCGCGCCATCGCGGCAAAGGCCTCCGCCCCGTCCTTGCCGGGCACAAAGTAAGGCGAGACCAGATCGAGACTGCGCTCGGGCTTGCCCAGCAGGGCCGTCAGCTTGTGCATGACCTGCGCGTCCTTCGCCGCCTTCCCCATCACCTTGGCCGGGTCGTCGCTCACCAGCCTCGTGCGCCCCCATTCGAAAGGCAGGGTGCCACGCACCAGCTGCTCGATGAATTCCGAGCGCCGCACCGCATCCAGATATTCTGCGGCAGCCGCCTTGTCCGGTTCGGCGGGCGCCTCCTGGCCGCGCTCGAGCAGCAGGCTCGCCGGGTAGGCCGAGGCGCTGTTCCAGTACCGGTCGAAATCGTCCGACACCGCCTTGACGACCGGGCCGATGGCCATGACGTCGAGGTCAGCAAAGGAAACGTCGCTGGCCGCGCCGAAGTACTCGTCGCCGATGTTGCGGCCGCCGACAATGGTGACCTGGTTATCGGCGGTGAACGACTTGTTGTGCATGCGCCGGTTCAGGCGCGCGAAATCGGTGAGCAGCCCCAGGACGCGCAGCCTGCGGTTGGCGGAAGGGTTGAACAGCCGTACCTCGACCGACGGATGGGCGTCCAGCCGCGCCAGCACGGCATCCAGGCCGCCGCTGTTGTTATCGTCGAGGAGCAGGCGCACCCGCACGCCGCGGTCGGCGGCGCGCCGCAGGGCGTCGAACAGCAGGGCGCCGGTGGTGTCCTGGCGCCAGATGTAATACTGGACGTCCAGCGTGCGCTGGGCGGCCCCGGCCAGCAGTGCCCGGGCCGCGAAAGCGTCGTGCCCGTCCACCAGCGGGTGGATGCCGGCCAGGCCCGGATGGCGGGCCATCTGCGCCAGGGCCGCCTGGCCGAGGACGGTGTCGTCGGTGTCCAGCTGCGCGGTGCTGGCTTGCCGCTGGCCGAGCGGCGGCAGGGAGGAGCAGCTGGCGAGCGCCAGCGCGCCCGCCAGGGTCGTCATCGGCAGCAGCAGGAGCAGCTTCCGACGCGACCGCAGCATTTACATGCCTTCGAAATTCGGCTTGCGCTTCTCGAGGAAGGCCTTCATGCCTTCCTGCTGCGCCGGGGTGCCGAAACCGGCGTGGAAGTAACGGCGTTCATAACGCACGCCTTCGTTCAGCGGCATCTGGTAGGCTTGGTTGACGCAATCCTTGATCTGCATGGCGACCGACACCGGCATCTCGGCGATGCTCTGGGCGACCTTGAGCGACTCTTCCATCACGCTGTCGGCCGGGTAAACGCGCGACACCAGGCCGGTGCGCTCGGCTTCCGCCGCGTCGATCATGCGGGTGGTCAGCAGCATGTCCATGGCCTTAGCCTTGGAGATCGCGCGCGGCAGGCGCTGGGTGCCGCCGGCGCCGGGGGTGACGCCGACCTTGATCTCGGGCTGGCCGAACTTGGCGTTGTCGGCCGCGATCAGGAAGTCGCACATCATGGCCAGCTCGCAGCCGCCGCCCAGGCAGTAGCCCGACACCACGCCGATGACCGGCTTGCGGATGTCGAGGATGTGCTCCCAATTGCGGCCGATGTAGTCGTTACCGTAGGTTTCGCGGTAGTCGTAATCGACCATCGCCGCGATGTCGGCGCCCGCCGCAAACGCCTTGTCGCTGCCCGTCAGGACGATGACGTTGGTGCCCGGATCCTTGTCGAAGTGGCGGAGCGCGTCGCCCAGCTCGTTCATCATGTTGTCGTTCAGGGCGTTCATCGCCTTCGGACGGTTCAGGCGGACGACCGCAACTTTTCCGTGCTGCTCGATCAGCAGGTCTGCGTATTGCATAAAACACCCCTTTGGTGAAATGACACGTAATCCCGGATTGTAGCGCGACTGTTATGATGTCAGGCTTGCACCATCAATAAAGATCCATGGGGTTCCTGAGCCTGCGCCGGCTGCGCAACGATCCGCTTTTGCAGGACGACGACTTCCGCCGTTTCTGGGTGAGTTGCACGCTCAACCAGTTCGGCGGCCAGATCACGGCCCTGGCCCTGCCCCTGTGCGCGGTCCTGCTGCTGCACGCCACCCCGGCGCAAATGGGCATGCTGGCCGCCCTGCAATCCCTCCCCTTCGCCATCTTCGGTCTGCCGGCCGGGGTGCTGCTGGACCGCTGCCGCCGCCTGCCCATCCTGCGCCTGTCGCAGTTCGTGCAGGGCATGGTGCTGGCCTCGGTGCCGCTGGCCTACTGGCTCGGGTGGCTGAGCATGGGCTGGATCTACTTCGTCGGCTTCGTGATCGGCACCGGCATCGTGGTCGGCGGCAGCGCGGAGCAGGTCTACACCACCTTCCTGGTGGGCCGCGAGCGCCTGATCGACGCCCAGACCCGGCTGACCGCGGTCGAATCGGCGGCCAAGCTGGTCGGCCCCGGCCTGGCCGGGGTGCTGGTGCAGCTGCTCACCGCGCCCTTCGCGATCGCCGCGGAAGCCGCGACCTTCCTGTTCTCGGTGCTGAACCTGGGCCGCATCCGCGCCGTGGAACCGCAGCCCGCGCCGCCCAAGGCCCATCCGCTGCGCGAGATGGTCGACGGCCTGAAGTTCGTCTGGCGCCATCCGCTGCTGCGCCAGCTCGCCTGGGCGGCCGGCGTCTGGCACCTGCTCTATTACGGCTACACCGCGTTGCAGGTGCTGTACGCCACCCGCGTGCTGGGCATGCCGCCGGGGGTGCTGGGCGTGGCCCAGATGCTGGGCGGGGTCGGCATCCTGGTCGCGACCATGAGCATGAAGCGGATGACGGCGCGCCTGGGCACCGGCAACGTGATCGTGCTGGGCGCGGCGCTGACGGCCGTCACCTTCGCCCTGCTGCCCCTGCTGCCGCGCGACTGGCTGGGCATGCCGCTGCTGACCGCCGTCAGCTACGGGCTGCTGGTGTTCCTGTTCGACGTGGGCGCGATGTACTTCTTCATCCCCTACATCACCCTGCGCCAGCGCGTGACGCCGGACGAGTTTTTGGGCCGCATGGTGTCGACCATGCGCTTCCTGACGGTGGCGACCGCGCCGCTGGGCGCCCTGGCCGCCGGCGCGGTGGCCGAGGCCTACAGCGTGCGCATCTCGCTGGGCGGGATCGGCATCGGCGCGATCGCCCTGACCGTCTGGATGGTGGCCTACACGACCCTGCGCCAGGCGCGCGACTGAGCAGGCGTCACTGAGCCGGGCGCGGCACCAGCACCCACAACTGGCCCGGCTGCTTCATCAGGCCGGCGTTGTCCACGGCCTCCGGCCCGAAGCCGTAGAAGAAATCGGCCCGCACCGCGCCGCGGATCGCGCCGCCGGTATCCTGCGCCATCACCAGGCGCTGAAGCGGCGCGCCATCCTTCGGGAAGGTGGTCGAGATCCAGATCGGCGCGCCCAGCGGCAGGATGGAGCGGTCGGTGGCCACCGAGCGGCCCGGCGTCAGCGGCACGTTGAGCGAGCCGCGCGGACCGACGTTGGGGTCGCTCACCTTCTCTTCGCGGAAGAAGATATAGCTCGGGTTGACGTTGAAGAGCTCCTGGCGGCGCGCCGGGTTGGCCGCGATCCAGGCGCGGATCGACTGGGCCGACACCTGGTCGGGGGTCATGATGCCCTGCTCCACGAACCAGCGGCCGATGGCCTTGTAGGGGTGGCCGTTCTGGTCGCCGTAGGCGACGCGCACCGTCTCGCCGCTGTCGAGCTGCACCCGCCCCGAACCCTGCACTTCGAGGAAGAAGGCCTCGACCGGGTCGTTCACCCACAGCAGTTCCTTGCCCCTGAGCGGCGCGCGCTCGATCTCGGCGCGGCTGCTGTAGGGGATCACGGTCTTGCCCTGCAGGCGTCCGCGCAGGCGCCGCCCCTTGAGGTCGGGATACACGCTGCCCAGGTCAATGGTGAGCAGGTCGTCCGGCACGCGGTAGAGCGGGGTCTGGTACTCGCCGCCGCGCTTGCGGGAGCCGTAGAGCATGGCTTCGTAGTAGCCGGTGATCAGGCCGGTATCCTTGCCGTCCGGGTTGCGCACCTGGTGAGGGACGAAGTGGGCCTCGAAATAGCTGCGGATGGCGGCGCCGTCGTTGGCGTCCACCGTGCGCGCGACCGCGCAGGGCGTGGCCCACTCGGCGCGCGCGGCCAGCACGCGGCAGGACTGCATGAAGGCCGGCCAGGCCTGGCGCAGGTCGTCCTGCTGCCAGTTCGGCAGCGCCTCGAAACCCACCGGCGTCAGCGGCGGCGCGGGTGGCGGCGGTGGGGGCGGGGTCTCCGGCTGGGCCGGCGGCACCACGACCGGGCCCAGCGGCGGCGGCAGCTTGATGTCCGGCTGCCCCGGCGGCGCCACAGGGGCAGCCGGGGCCGGCGGCGCAGGCTGGGATGGCTGGGCCGGCGGCTGCGGCGTGGTGGAACAGGCGCTCAGGAAGGCGACGAGCGCGAGGGAAGCGGGTACACTGCGGCGTGTCGAAAGCATAAGGACCGATATGTGGATCTTGATGGTGGAAGCCGGGGTGGCGCTGTTCCTGCTCGTGTTTATCGTCTGGTGGACGATGTTCGCCGGCCGCAAGGATAACGGCCGCGACCGGAACGTCCAGCCCCCGGCGCGCGAGGACAAGGACGAAAGCTGATCAGTGCAGGCTGTGCGGCATCGACAGCAGGAATTCGGTGATCGGGACCTCGAACCGGTGACCGTCCTCGGCCACGCAGAAGTATTCGCCGCCCATGGTGCCCTGGGGCGTGGCGATCTGGGTGCCGCTCGTGTATTCGAACTGCTCGCCCGGCTGCAGCAGCGGCTGGTGGCCGACCACGCCCAGCCCCCGCACTTCCTGTACATGGTTGTTGGCATCGGTGATCACCCAGTGGCGCGAGATGAGCTGCGCGGCGATGCTGCCGGTGTTCTTGATCGTGATCGTGTACGTAAACACGAAGTTGTTCCGGTCCGGGTTGGACTGCTCCGCCAGGTACTGGGTCCGGACGGCGACAGTGAAATCGTAAGCGGGCATCGGCTTTCCTTGCTTGATCTGCATGAATGAACCCGACTGGACGGCGCCGCCGGGAACGCGCTGTGTGGCGCAAACGACAATCATACAAGCTGGCGCGGCTTTCCGTCGCCCGCGCGCTGCGGCCGGCAGGCTAGCGGGCTAAAATAGCGGATTCATTTCAACCGCACCACCGCCATGACCACTTACCGCATCGCTCCCAGCATCCTGTCCGCCGACTTCGCCCGCCTGGGCGAGGAAGTCCGCAATGTCGTCGCCGCCGGCGCCGACATCATCCACTTCGACGTGATGGACAACCATTATGTTCCGAACCTGACCATCGGCCCGCTGGTTTGCCAGGCGATCCGTCCGCACGTGGACGTGCCGATCGACGTGCACCTGATGGTCAAGCCGGTGGACCGCATCATTCCCGACTTCGCCAAGGCCGGCGCCAACATCATCACCTTCCACCCGGAAGCGTCCGAGCACATCGACCGTACCCTGCAGCTGATCCGCGACCATGGCTGCAAGGCCGGCCTGGTGTTCAACCCGGCGACCCCGATGCACTACCTGGAACACGTCATGGACAAGATCGACATGATCCTGATCATGTCCGTGAACCCGGGCTTCGGTGGCCAGTCCTTCATTCCGGAAGCGCTCAAGAAGATCGCGATCGCGCGCCGCATGATCGACGAGTCGGGCCGCGACATCATGCTCGAGGTCGACGGCGGCATCAAGGCCGACAACATCGCCGCCGCGGCTGCCGCCGGCGCCGACACCTTCGTGGCCGGCTCGGCGATCTTCGGCAAGCCGGACTACAAGGCCGTGATCGACGCCATGCGCGCCGAGCTGGCCAAGGTCGGTCAATAATGCGCCCGGGCGCAGCGGCGATCAGGGCCGCCATCATCGACCTGGACGGCACCATGCTCGACACGGTGCCGGACTTCGAAGCGGCCCTGAACGGCATGCGCCACGAGTTCGGCCTGGGTCCCATCACCCAGGCCACCATCAAGCCCATGGTCGGCAAGGGATCCGAGAAGCTGGTGCGCGACGCCCTGCTGCTGGACTGGGACGCCGAGCGCGTCGACAGCCTGCACGCCGAGGCGCTGGCCGCCTACCAGCGCCACTACCTGGCCATCAACGGCGACCGCAGCACCCTGTTCGAGGGCGTGACCGAAGGCCTGGAGGCGATGCGCGCCCAGGGCCTGCGCCTGGTCTGCGTCACCAACAAGCCGCTCGCCTTCACCCTGCCGCTGCTGGACCAGAAAGGCCTGGCGCCGTATTTCGAGCAGGTGTTCGGCGGCGACTCCTTCGAGAAAAAGAAACCGGACCCGATGCCGATGCGGGGCGCTTGCGCCGCGCTCGACCTGCCGCCCTCGCAGGTGGTGGCGATCGGCGACTCGTCCAACGACGCCGAGAGCGCCCGCGCCGCCGGCTGCTTCGTGCTCACCGTGCCATATGGTTATAACCACGGACGGCCTATACAAGAAATTAAATCTGATGGTATAGTGAGCTCGCTACTGGATGCGGCGAAGCTGATCGCTGCCCACAACCGCACTGCTCACTAACTTATCTATACATGTTTTTCACCAAAAAACACACTGTCAACCAGACCGGCGCCCTTGAGGCCTGGCTGTGGCGACGCTGGCAATCCTGGGCTAACTAACCCGTAACGATTGCTGCCGGTCGCGCTCGTCCTCCGGCAGGTTTTTTGATGTGAACCACCGCCCACTCCCTCCACGGGCGGTCTGGAGAAAAGCATGACCGAACTCGAATTCAAATCGCTGGCCAACCAGGGCTACAACCGCATTCCGCTCATCGCCGAAGCCTTCGCCGACCTGGAAACCCCGCTCACGCTCTACCTCAAGCTGGCCCAGTCCCAGCACACCGGGAAGAACACCTTCCTGCTGGAGTCGGTCGTGGGCGGCGAGCGCTTCGGGCGCTACTCCTTCATCGGCCTGCCGGCCCACACCCTGGTGCGCAACAGCGGCAATCTCACCGAGGTCGTCAAGCACGGCGAGGTGATCGAGACCTTCGAGGGCAACCCGCTCGAATTCATCGAGGCCTACCAGAAGCGTTTCCGGGTCGCCCTGCGCCCGGGCCTGCCGCGCTTCTGCGGCGGCCTCGCCGGCTACTTCGGCTACGACACGGTGCGCCACATCGAGCACAAGCTGGCCCACAGCTGCCCGCGCGACGAGCTCGGCCTGCCGGACATCCAGCTCATGCTGACCGAGGAACTGGCGGTCATCGACAACCTGTCGGGCAAGCTCTACCTGATCGTGTACGCCGATCCGGCGCAGCCGGAAGCCTATGCCAGGACACGCCAGCGCCTGAAGGACCTGCGCATGATGCTGCGCCGTAGCGTGGACGCGCCGGTGACCTCGAGCTCGGTGCGTACCGAGGCGGTGCGCGAGTTCAGCAAGGAAGACTACCTGGCGGCGGTGGACCGGGCCCACGAATACGTGATGGCGGGCGACCTGATGCAGGTGCAGATCGGCCAGCGCATCCGCAAGCCTTACGTCGATTCGCCGCTGTCGCTGTACCGCTCGCTGCGTTCGCTGAATCCCTCGCCCTACATGTACTACTACAACTTCGGCGACATGCAGATCGTCGGCGCCTCGCCGGAGATTTTGGTGCGCAACGAAGCCCTGCCCGACGGCGGCAAGAAGGTCACCCTGCGCCCGATCGCCGGCACCCGTCCGCGCGGCGCGACGCCCGAGCGCGACCTCGAACTGGCCCAGGAACTGCTGGCCGATCCGAAGGAAATCGCCGAGCACGTGATGCTGATCGACCTGGCGCGCAACGACATCGGCCGCATCGCCCAAACCGGCAGCGTCAAGGTGACCGACCGCATGGTGATCGAGAAGTATTCGCACGTGCAGCACATCGTGTCCAACGTCGAAGGACGGCTCAAGGACGGCATGTCGAACCTCGACGTGCTGCGCGCCACCTTCCCGGCCGGCACCCTGACCGGCGCGCCCAAGGTGCGCGCCATGGAAGTGATCGACGAGCTCGAGCCGGTCAAGCGCGGCATCTACGGCGGCGCCTGCGGCTACCTGTCCTTCGGCGGCGAGATGGACGTCGCGATCGCGATCCGCACCGGCGTGATCAAGGACGGCAACCTGTACGTGCAGGCCGCGGCCGGCATCGTGGCCGACTCCATTCCCGAGATGGAATGGCAGGAAACCGAGAACAAGGCGCGCGCCGTGCTGCGCGCGGCCGAACAGGTGCAAGACGGCCTGGATGGGGAGTTCTGACATGCTTCTGATGATCGACAATTACGATTCCTTCACCTACAACATCGTGCAGTATTTCGGCGAGCTGGGCGAAGACGTGCGCACCGTGCGCAACGACGAGATCACGCTGGAAGAGATCGCGGCGCTCAATCCTGAGCGGATCTGCATTTCGCCGGGGCCGAAGGCGCCCAAGGATGCTGGCATTTCGCTGGACGTGCTGCGCGAATTCAAGGGCAAGCTGCCGATCCTGGGCGTGTGCCTGGGACACCAGGCGATCGGCGAGGCCTTCGGGGGCAAGGTGATCCGGGCCAAGCAGGTCATGCACGGCAAGACCTCGCTGATCGCGCATACGGGCGAAGGCGTGTTCAAGGATCTGCCGACGCCGTTCACCGTGATCCGCTATCACTCGCTGGCGATCGAACGGGCCTCGCTGCCGGACTGCCTGGAGGTGACGGCGTGGACGGACGATGGCGAGATCATGGGCGTGCGGCACAAGGACTACGACATCGAGGGGGTGCAGTTTCACCCTGAATCGATTTTGTCGGAGCATGGGCATACGCTGCTCAAGAATTTTCTCGCGCGGTAAGCGCGTGGCCGTGCGCGCCGGCGTGCCGGCACGCGCATCTTCGCAACATACCTGCTCGCGCGCATGTGGCCCGCGGCCCAGGAACGTCATCCCGGCGCAGGCCGGGATCCAAGTGTGCTTGCACGGCCACCAGCGTGTGAGCCTGGTGGTACGCGACGAACTTGGATTCCGGCCTTCGCCGGAAGTCATTGCCGACAGTGTCGGGAATGACGTGCCAGAGCTGCGGGTCGAGATGACGGCTGCGTCGATGCAGGCGATGCGCATATGACAAGCGACAAGCGATAAGCGACACGCGACAAGCGACAAGCAAACGTTCTCACACCTATTGGAACCGCCATGCCGATCACCCCACAAGAAGCCCTGCTGCGCTGTATCGAACACCGCGAGATCTTCCACGACGAGATGCTGCACCTGTTCCGCCAGATCATGTCGGGCGAGATGTCCCCGACCATGGTCGCGGCCCTGACCATGGGTCTGCGCGTGAAGAAGGAAACCATCGGCGAGATCACCGCCGCCGCCCAGGTCATGCGCGAGTTCTCGACCAAGGTGCCGATGGCCGACACCACCAACCTGCTCGACATCGTCGGCACCGGCGGCGACGGCGCCAACACCTTCAATATCTCGAGCGCCGCGATGTTCGTGGCCGCCGCCGCCGGCGCGCGCGTGGCCAAGCACGGCGGGCGCAGCGTGTCCTCGTCCTCCGGCAGCGCCGACGTCATCGAAGCCCTCGGCGCCCACATCGACCTGAAACCCGAGCAGATCGCCCAGTCCATCGCGCAGACCGGCATCGGCTTCATGTTCGCCCCTAACCACCACGCGGCCATGAAGTTCGCCGCCCCGGTGCGCCGTGAAATGGGCGTGCGCACCATCTTCAACATCCTCGGCCCGCTGACCAACCCGGCCGGCGCGCCCAATATCCTGATGGGCGTGTTCCACCCCGACCTGGTCGGCATCCAGGTGCGCGTGCTGCAACGCCTCGGCGCCCAGCATGCGGTGGTGGTCTGGGGCCGCGATAACATGGACGAGGTCTCGCTCGGCGCCGGCACCCTGGTCGGCGAGCTGGTCGACGGCGAGATCCGCGAATACGAGATCCATCCGGAAGACTTCGGCCTGCAGATGATCTCCAGCCGCAACCTCAAGGTGGCGGACAAGATCGAATCCAAGGCGCGCGTGCTCGAAGCCCTGCGCGGCGAACCCGGCCCGGCCCACGACATCGTGGCCCTGAACGCCGGCACCGCCCTGTACGCGGCCGGCGTGACCGCCTCGATCGAGGAAGGCCTGGCCAGGGCGCGCGCCACCATCGCTTCCGGCGCGGCGCTGGCCAAGCTCGAGCAGTTCGTGGCCGTGACCCGCCATCTGGGCGGGGTGGCCTGATGTTCGGCATCCAGGACCTCGGCGTCTTCATCGCCGCCGGCTTCATGCTCAACCTGATGCCGGGGCCGGACTCGCTCCTGATCATGACCCGCAGCGCGACCCAGGGCTGGCGCGCCGGCAGCGCCGCGGCGCTGGGCATCGGCGCCGGCACCTTCGTGCACATCTTCGCCGCCGCGCTCGGCCTGTCGGCCGTGCTCTCGACCTCGGCGACCGCCTTCACCGTGGTCAAGCTGATCGGCGCGGCCTACATCCTGTGGATGGCGGTCGGCCTGCTGCGCAGCAAGCGCCGCGAGCAGACGCCGGCGGCGGCGCCCGCGCTGCCGGCCCTGCCCTACCGGAAGATCTTCGCCCAGGGCTTCCTGACCAATGTGCTGAACCCCAAGGTGGCGCTGTTCTTCCTCGCCTTCGTGCCCCAGTTCATCGGCGCCGACGCACCGAACAAGGCGCTCGCCTTCATCGTCCTGGGCTGCATCTTCAACATCAACGGCATGCTGTACTGCCACCTGCTGGCCCTGTTCACCGCCCAGGCCAGTGCGCGCCTGAAGCTGCCGGCCGGCGCCAGCCTTTGGCTCAACCGCGCCACCGGCGGCCTGTTCGTCTGGCTCGGCGTCAAGCTGGCCCTGGCCAAGCAATCCTGAGAGTTTCCATGTCTGATATCCTGAACAAGATCCTGGCCGTGAAGGCCGACGAAGTGGCCGCCGCCAAGAAGCAGCGCGACCTGCACAGCCTGCGCCGCGAGGCCGAGAGCGACCTGGAAGCGCGCCGCGCCATCCGCGGTTTCGAGGCCGCCCTGCGCGCAAAAATCGCGGCCGGCCAGGCCGGCGTGATCGCCGAGGTGAAGAAGGCCTCTCCCTCCAAGGGGGTGCTGCGCGCCGACTTCCAGCCGGCCGCCATCGCCGACAGCTATGCCGCCCATGGCGCGGCCTGCCTGTCGGTGCTGACGGATGTACAATTCTTCCAGGGGGCTCCCGATTACCTGCGCCAGGCGCGCGCCGCCTGCACCCTTCCGGTGCTGCGCAAGGACTTCATGATCGACCTGTACCAGGTGTACGAGGCGCGCGCCATGGGCGCCGATGCGATCCTCCTGATCGTCTCGGCCCTGGACCACGGCCTGATGGCGGAACTGGAAGCCTGCGCCCTGGAGCTGGGCATGGACGTGCTGGTGGAAGTGCACGACGGCGAGGAACTGGACGCGGCGCTCAGGCTGCGCACGCCGCTGGTCGGCATCAACAACCGCAACCTGCGCACCTTCGAGGTGACGCTGGACACCACGCTCGGCCTGCTGGAGCGCATCCCGCAAGAGCGCCTGGTGGTGACCGAGTCCGGCATCCTGGCGCCGGGCGACGTGGCGCGCATGCGTGCGGCCAACGTGCACGCCTTCCTGGTCGGCGAAGCCTTCATGCGCGCCGAGAACCCGGGACGCGAGCTGGAACGACTGTTCGCCTAGACCGCGGGCGACGGCATCCGGAACTCCGGATGAGCAATGCGGTCGAAGAATCACGCCACTACGGCGTGCCCTGCGACCTTTTGTTCATCCGCCATGAAGAACATACACCGCAGCACCCTCCCCGCCTTCCTGGCCGCCGCACTGCTGGCCGCCTGCGGCAGTCCGCCGCCCACGAAGGACGATCGCACCAAGGACGTGGCCATCGAGGTCAAGACCGCCCCGACGCCCGCTCCCGTTCCGCCACCCTCGTTCACGCTCGAGGCATACAAGGCCGAGGTGGCGCGCCACATCATGCGAAGTCATCCCGATCGCGTGTACGTGGGGCGGCTGCCGCCCATGCTGCCTGCGGTGGTGGTCCTGAACATCACGGTGGACCGGGACGGCAGGGTGCAGGACGTGCAGGTGCAGCGCTCGCGCGACCGGGCGGCCTCGCACCTGGCGCTCGACACGGTGAGGCGCAGCGGTCCCCTGCCAAAGCCGGAAGGGCTGGTCGACCAGCATCCGTTCGCGGTGACCTTCTCCGAAACCTTCCTGTTCGCCGAGCCCCAGCGCTTCCAGATCCGGACGCTGGCCGAAGCGCAGTAGACGCCGGCCTGGGGCTCAGTGGTGGCTGCCGATCACCGGCCGATGGGCGGCATCCGCTTGCGCCGGCATGGCGCTCAGTGGTGGCTGCCGATTGCCGGCCGATGGGCTGCATCCGCTTGCGCCGGCATGGCGCAGCGGGCGCAGAAGCGGCGGTTGCGGATGTGGGCGCAGAGCAGCAGGATGCCGCTCAGGACGGCGCCGGCGGTTTCGGCCTGTTCCCCATAGACGGGGCTGAGGAAGAAGATGGCGGCCAGGAAGCTGGCCAGCCCCAGTACGCCCAGCGCCAGCACGGCGCGGTCGCGGTGGCGCAGGTAGCCGGGCAGCAGGGACAGCAGGACCGGGATGCTGATCGCGGCGAGCAGGCTGTTATGGAAAGTGTCGTGCTCGTGCGCCAGGCCGAGCATCGGGAAGGCGGCCATCAGGAGGGGCGTGGCGAGGCAGTGCACCAGGCAGAGGGCGGATGCCGTCATGCCGGCGTAGTCGCCGAGTCTGATCAAGCGTTTCATATGCCTCTCCGTTTGAAAAAAATCGATGCCGGCATCGATGTGCCGGCGGATCATGTGCGCTTGCATGGTTCACGCGCATTCGGGCCTGTCATGCAAGGCGTGCAGCGCCAGCAAGTTCCGGCTTACCCGGCGCGTCGGTCCCACGTGGGTGGGACCGATATGCCGAACAGGGAGTCCGGGCTTGCGGGCGCAGCGCCGCTCAGAAGATCAGCCGCAGGCCCACCGTCAGGTTGCGCCCGGTCAGCGGCGCCACTTCCTTGATGAACGAGGTGTGGCTGTAGGCCAGCTCGTTGGTCACGTTGTTCACCCGCGCATAGAACTGCGCCGGCACCCCGCCGATGCGGGTGGTGTAGTGGGTACCCAGGTTGAGCATGTTGTAGCCGGCCGTCGGCGTCTCGAAATCCGCCACCTTGTCCTGCTTGCTCACGCGGTAGAACTCCACCAGTCCATGCCAGTGGTTCCACTCGGTGTCGAGCTTGACGCCGAAGCGATGCGCCGGGATGCGCGGGAGGTTGCGGCTGCCGGGGCCATCCTCGAACTTGGCGCGGACGTAATCGCCAAACACCGTGCCCTCGAACATCGGCGAGAACTTGTGGCGCAGCTCCCCTTCCAGGCCGGTGAAGGTCGCGTCGCGCTGGGCATACTGGATCAGCTGGAAGCCTTCGTGATCGTCCAGGGTGCTGGCGTAGATGTAATCGTCGACCCGGTTGCGGAAGGCGCTCAGCGAGAAGGTGGTGTCTCCTTCAAACTTGCGCAGGGTCAGGTCGATGTTGTTCGAGGTTTCCTTTTTCAGGTCCTGGTTGCCGACCTCGTAGGTGCTGGTCGCCAGGTGCACGCCGTCCGCGTACAGCTCTTCGGCGGTCGGCAGGCGGTGGCTGCGCGACAGCGAGGCGCGCAGCGAATAGCTCGGGCTGAAGCGCCATACTGCGCCGACCGAGACCGAGGTGCCCTTGGCGTCGTTGTCGCGCAGGTCTGCGCTGTCGACGTCGATGTCCTGCCATTCGTGGCGGGCGGCCGCCTCGAAGCGCCAGTCCTGCAGCTTGTATTCCTCGGTGATGAACACCGCATGCTTCTTGGTGACGCTCGACGGCACGTAGGCCTCGTCGCCCAGCGCGGAGAAATCGCGGCGGGTGGTCTGGGCGCCGATCACGCCGCGCCAGCCGGCCAGCGGCGCATGCACCACCTCGAAGCGGGCGTCGTGGCCCTTGTTCTTGAACGAGGTCGCGACCTGGCCTTCTTCGAGCTCGTCGTGCTGGTAGTCGGTGAAGGAGGCGCGCAGGCGCACTTTCTCGACGCCGGCCACCGGGTTGCGGTATTCGCCGCGCACGTCCCAGCGCTCGCTGTCCAGCCTCACGATCGGCACTTCCTCCGCGCCGTGTTCGTGATCGTGGTCGTGCTCCTCGCCCTCCTCGCCTTCGTGCTCGTCGTGGCCGCCGCAATGCAGGTGGTCGCCGTGCGGGTGGCAGCTCTCGAATTCGTGGCCGTGGCCCGGAATGCCGTACTCGGTCTTCTCCTTGGTGTAGGACGCGCCCAGGTAGCCGCGCTCGCCGATCCAGGACAGGCCCACGGTGCCGGTCTCGGTGTTCTTGAAGCTGCCGTTGACGCGGCGGCCCTCCGACCAGCCGCTGCCGACGCGGTAGGGATCGGCGTCGCGCTTGACGCCTTCCAGGTGCACGGCGAGGTTCTTGCCGATGCCGCTGGTCAGCTCGAAGGCGCCGGTGCGCTCGTGCGCCGCCGAGTTGCCGCGCACTTCTGCGCTGCCTTCCACCGCCTTCTGCGGCATCACGGTCGGGATCTTGCGATCCAGGATGTTCACCACGCCGCCCACCGCGCCGCCGCCATAGGCCAGGGCCGAGGGGCCGCGCAGCACTTCGATGCGCTCGGCCAGCACCGGCTCGAAGGCGATCGCGTGGTCGGGGCTGATGGTCGAGGCGTCCTGCACTTCGGCGCCGTCCGACAGGATCTTCACGCGCGGGCCGTCCATGCCGCGGATAACCGGACGGCTGGCGCCGGCGCCGAAGTGGCTGGAGGTGATGCCGGGCTGGTTGGCCAGGGTCTCGCCCAGGGTCGATTCGCGGGCGCGCACCAGTTCGCCGCCGCCGAGCGAAGTCACCGGGGTGATCATGTCGTCATGCACCACGCCCAGCGCGCTGGCCGAGACCACCACGGTGGGCACGCTGTCCGGATCGCCCTGCAGGCGGCTCTGGGTTGACTGCTGGGCATGGACTGCCAGGGGGTGGCCGAAGGCCAGCATGAGCGCAAGGGTGAGCGGCGTACGCTTGCAGGTGAGGACGGGCATGGCATTTCCTTACTAATAAGAAGGACCTCCGGCTCGGCCCGTTACGGGAGGGCGGCCGGCGGTTTGGTGTATCATCCTGGTCGATGAATAATGATAAGTCATTATCATCAGGCGCTAATGATAAGCCATTATCATTAAGGATTCAAGTCCGGGATCGCCTTTTATTTTCCGATTATTGGCCCGCTCATTGGCCCGCTCATTGGCCCGATGGCCGCCTTCGGGTATGCTTCCGCCTATGCAACGTAATACACGCCAGAAAACTGCCATCCTGCATGCGATCGAGCATGCGCGCCGCCCGCTCTCCCCGCAGGAAGTGCTGGCCGAGGCCAGCCAGCAGGTGAGCCAGCTCGGCATGGCCACCGTGTACCGTAACCTGAAGTCGCTGGTGGACGACGGCGCCCTGAAGATGGTCACCCTGCCGGGCGAAGGCGCTCGCTACGAGTCGACCAGCGCGGCCGACCACCATCACCACCATTTCCAGTGCACGCAATGCCAGCGCGTGTTCGACGTGCACGCCTGCCCGGGCGACATCGACCACATGGCCCCCAAGGGCTTCAGTGTCGAGCGCCACGAACTGACCCTCTACGGCCGCTGCGCCGACTGTCTCAAGTCGTCGTGAGGCCCCCAAGAGTTTCCCCCGCCCTGATATCGTTAAGTTAACGTCTGCCCGTCGTCCTAGCAAAGGCGTGGTCGGCCAGCCGGGCCCCGAGTTTGCACACGTGGCTGCGCAGGAGAACTTGGGTTCCGGCCTGCGCCGGAACGACGGTTTTACGGCTAACTTAACGGCACTAGGGCCCCGGTCTGCTTATTTTCCCAGCACGTTCAGCACGGCCAGGCTCATGGCCTGGGCCCCGGTCTTGATCGAGGGTTCCGGCACCGGAGCGTAGAAGGGCGAATGGTTGAAGGCGATCGGCTTGCCGCCCGGGCGTTCGGCGTCCGCCACCACCTTCGGGTCGTAGACGCCGGTGAAGAAGAACATCGAGGGCACGCCCTCGTTCACGAACAGCGAGAAGTCCTCGCTGGCCGTCATGGCCGGCATGCGCACCGCCTTGTCGGCGCCGAAGGCGTCCTTGAACACCTTCTCGGTCTTGTCGACCAGCTCCTCGCTGTTGACGATGGCCGCGCCGCCGCCGATCAGCTGCACGTCCGGCGCCGGCGCGCCCGCCATCGCCGCCGCGCCGTTGGCCACGCGGCGCACGCCGTCCAGCAGCTTGGCGCGCACCTGCGGCGTGTAGGAGCGGATGGTGCCGCGCACCTGCACGCTGTCGGGAATGATGTTGCCCACCGTGCCGCCCTGGATCGCGCCGATGGTCACCACGCCGAACTCCTTGGGATCCTTCTCGCGGCTGACCACGGTCTGGACGTCGGTGACGAAGCGCGCGGCGATGGCGATCGGGTCGATGGTCTTGTCGGGCGCCGAGCCGTGGCCGCCGCGGCCCTTGAACACGATCTCGATGGCGTCCGAGTTGGACGACACCGGACCGGACTCGAAGCCCACGGTGCCATGCGCCAGCGGCCAGGAATGCAGGGCGAAGGCGTAATCGGGCTTGGGGAAGCGCTTGAACAGGCCGTCGTCCAGCATGGCCTTGGCGCCGGCCACGATCTCCTCGGCCGGCTGGCCGATGAAGACCAGGGTGCCCTTCCATTGCGACTTGAGCTCCACCAGGGTGCGCGCCGCCCCCAGCCAGCTCGCCATGTGGACGTCGTGGCCGCAGCTGTGGGTGACGAAGCTCTCGCGGCCGTCGCTCACCGCCTTGGCGCGGCTGGCGTAGGGCAGCCCGGTCTTCTCCTCCATCGGCAGCCCGTCCATGTCGGTGCGCGCCAGCACCGTCGGCCCCTTGCCGTTGCGCAGGACGGCGACCACGCCGGTCTTGCCAACCTTTTCCGTCACCTCGAAGCCGAGCGCGCGCATCTCGGCGGCCAGCTTGCCGGCGGTGCGCACTTCCTGGAAGGCGATCTCGGGATGGGCGTGCAGGTCCTTGTAGACCTTGTCCAGCCACGGGTACATGGCGTCGACCTTGGCGGCGACCTCGCGCTTGAGCGGGGCGGCCTGCTGGGCCTGGGCGGAAAGGAGGGTCAGCGCGAGGGCGACTGCGGCGGCGATGCGGGGGAGCTGGTGGGTCAACATGGCCTCTTCTGGGTACGGAACGCGATGTCCCGTACCTTACCATGCCGCGCGCCGCCTTTACACCGCGCTCGGGCGCTTGATGGTGGTGGTCTTCTTGCCCGCCACCGCCTGCGCCAGGCTGATGCCCGGCACGCGCTCGCCCTGCAGGGTGACGCTGAAGGACATCAGCTCGTCGCGCCGGAAGGCGTGCACGGTCACCTGGTCGCCCACGCGGTAGCGTCCCAGCAGGGTGTCGACATTGGACGGGTTGCCGCTCACGCGCAGGCCGTCGATCGCGATCAGGACGTCGTGCGCCGAGAGGCCGGCCTGGTGGGCCGCGCCGCCTTCGTGCACCTGGGTCAGCTTGGCGCCCAGCGGGTCGCGGCCGATGCCGGCGTCGAGCGAAGGCTTGCCGTTCTTGCGCTCGTCGGCCAGCTTCACCCCCAGCGGCGCGTACAGCTTGGCCAGCGGCAGGTCCTCGGTGCCGCGGATGTAACGCTCGAACATGGATTTCAGTTTGAGGCCGCTGACTTCGTCGAACAAGGCCTCGACCTCGGCCTCGGTCACTCCGCGGCCGCCGCCCGCGTAGAAGTCGCGGCCATAGCGCTCCCACAGGGCCAGCATCACGTCGTCCAGCGATTTCGCGCCATTGGTCTTGGCGCGGATGGTCAGGTCGAAGGCGAGCGCGATCAGCGAGCCCTTGGTGTAGTAGCTGATGATGGCGTTGGGCGAGTTCTCGTCCTGGCGGTAGTACTTGCTCCAGGCGTCGAAGCTCGACTCGGCCACGCTCTGCTTGAGGCGCCCGCTGCCGCGCAGGACGCCGCCGATGGTCTTGGCCAGCAGCTTGAAATAGGTCGATTCGCCGATGATCCCGCTGCGCACCAGCATCAGGTCGTCGTAGTAGCTGGTGAAGCCCTCGAACAGCCAGAGCAGGGGCGTGTAGTTCTCGACCTGCAGGTCGTAGGGCGCGAACACGGCCGGCTTGATGCGCTTGACGTTCCAGGTGTGGAAGTACTCATGGCTGCACAGGCCCAGGAAGCGCAGGTAGCCCTCGCCCGGCTCGGCGCCCTTGGGGCTGGCGGTGCTGGGCAGGTCGGCGCGGGCGCAGATCAGGGCGGTCGAGGCGCGGTGCTCCAGGCCGCCGTAGCCGTCGCCCACCGCCATGGTCATGAACACGTAGCGCTCCATCGGCGCCTTCTTCGTCTTCGGCTCGAAGAAGGCGATCTGGGTTTCGCAAATGGCCTTGAGGTCGGCCTGCAGGCGCGCCATGTCCAGGTTGGGCACGCGGCCGGTGATCACGATGTCGTGCTGGACGCCGTGGGCCTTGAAGCTCCCGAGCTCGAAGTCGCCCATCTCGACCGGATGGTCGATCAGCTCGTCGTAGTCGGCCGCCAGGTAGGTGCCGAAGCCGTAGCGCTTGGCGCCCAGTTCCGGCATCGCGGTCGCCACCCGCCAGCTCTTGGCAAGCGGGTCGGCCGGGCGTTGGATGTCGACCTGCTGCGGCTTGTCCTCCTGCCCCACCACGCGCAGGAACACGCTGGTGCCGTTGAAGAAGCCATGGGTCTGGTCCAGGTGGGCGGCGCGCACCGACAGGTCCCAGGCATAGACCTCATAGTGCAGGGTCAGCGGACCGGAGACCGGCGCGGCGCGCCAGGAATGCTTGTCCAGTTTGGTGAGGGCGACGGCGGCGCCGTCCGACTCGGCGCGGATGCGCACGATGTTGCGCGCGAACTCGCGGATCATGTAGCTGCCCGGGATCCAGGCCGGCAGCGCGAACTCCTGTCCCTGCGGGTCGGGGGCGGCCACCGTCACGCTCACGTTGAACAGGTGGCCAGCCAGGTCCTTGGGGACGATGGTGTACTGAATAGGAGGCTGCTTTTTCTGGGTCGGTTTCTTCATGATCGGGGGCGTCGGGCCAGGAATTTCCCGGTAGTGTAATCGGTTTCTTATGCACACCGCAAAACCGCAGGACTGGGGCCTCAGGCCAGGTCGGCCGGGCTGTCGACGTCGCGCAGGATGCCGGGGTCGCGCACCACCACTTCGCGCACCGGGCAGGACATCAGGAGGCGGCGCGCGCCCTGGTCGCCGCTGCAGGCCTGCAAGGCTTCGCCATGCTCGGCGCCGAAGCCGACCGGATTGCCGCGCCGTCCGTCCAGCACCGGGACGGCGATGCCGGCGCCCTCCTCGAGCGCGGCGCGCAGGGCGCGCAGGGTCGCCTGGTCCAGGTAGGGCATGTCGCCCAGCGCCACCAGCCAGCCGGCGGCCGGCCATGCATGGCGCACGGCGTGGGCCAGCGACATGCCCATGCCGGCGTCGGCGTCCGGGCAGACCGTCACCTCGCAGCCAAGATCACGCAGCAAGGCCGCGACCCCGCCATCCTCGGGCGGGACCACGGCGACGGTGCGGGGGAAGACGGACAGCAGGGTGCGCGCGCTGGCGGCGACCACGAGGTCGCCGCCGGGCAGGCGCTGGAGCAGCTTGTTGCGCCCGCCCGTGGGATCGAAGCGGCGGCCCCGGCCGGCGGCGAGCAGGATGCCGGCCAGGTCAGTCAACTCAGGCCGCCGTCAGGTCGAAGGGCAGCTTGCGCAGGCGCTTGCCGGTCAGGCGGAACACCGCGTTGGCCAGCGCCGGCGCCAGCGGCGGCAGGCCGGGTTCGCCCAGGCCGGTCGGCGGGTCGTTGGACGGCACGACGTGCACCTCCACCTGCGGCATGTCGCTGTGGCGCGCCACCACGTAGTCGCCGAAGTTCGACTGCTCGACCACGCCGTCCTTGAGGGTGATGGCGGCGCCGGGCAGGGTCGTGCCCAGGCCCATCAGGGCCGCGCCCTGCACCTGGGCCTCGATCGACAGCGGGTTGACCGGCTGGTTGCAGTGCACGCCGGCGGTGACCTTGTGCAGCTTCGGCGCGCCGTTCACCATCGAGGCCTCGACCACGTAGGCGACCACGGTGCCGAAGGACTCGTGCACCGCCACGCCCCAGGCGCGGCCCTTGGGCAGGGTCTTCTTGCCGTAGCCGGACTTGGCCACCGCCAGGTCGAGCGCCGCCAGGTGACGCTTGTGCTTGTCGCCCATCAGCTTCTTGCGGTAGGCCACCGGGTCCATCTTGGCGATGTGGGCGGCCTCGTCGATCAGGGTTTCCATCACGTAGGCGGTATGGGTCGAGCCCACCGCGCGCCACCACAGCACCGGCACGTTGGCGTTCACCTGCTCCACCGTCAGCTGCATCGGCACCTCGTAGGGCGCGCCCATGCCTTCGACCGTGGTGCCGTCGATGCCGTTCTTGACCATCATCGGCTCGAAGGGCGTGCCGGTCAGGATCGACTGGCCGGCGATCTTGTGGTCCCAGGCCAGGATCTCGCCCTTGGCGTCCAGGCCGATCTCGGCGCGGTGCACGTAGGCCGGGCGGTAGTAGCCGCCCTTGATGTCGTCCTCGCGGCTCCACACCACCTTCACCGGCTCGGCGTGGCCGGCCGCGCGCCACGCCTTGGCCACGCGCACCGTGTCGGCGATCCAGTCCGATGTCGGCACCGCGCGGCGGCCGAAGCCGCCGCCGGCCATCATGGTGTTGATGGTGACCTGCTCCGGCTTGAGGTCCAGCAGCTTGGCCACGACCTGCTGGTCGATGGTCTGGAACTGGGTGCCGGCCCAGATGGTGCAGCCGCCTTCCTGCAGGGCGACCACGCAGTTGAGGGGCTCCATCGGCGCGTGCGCCAGATAGGGGAATTCATAGACCGCCGAGATGCGCTGGGCGCTGGACGCGAGTTTCGAGACGTCGGCCTTCATTGCCAGCGCGCCGCCCGGGGCCTTGGCGCGCGCCGCCAGCTCGGCGAACTGCTTGTCGCTGCTGACCTTCTCGACGCTCGAGGTATCCCATTCGATCTGCAGGGCGTCGCGGCCCTGCTTGGCCGGCCAGTAGCCGTCCGCGATCACGGCCACGCCGCGCGCGCTGCGGTCGAGGTCGACCTCGATCACGTCGAGCACGCCCTTGACCGCGCGCGCGGCGGTGGCGTCGACCCGCGCCACCTTGCCGCCGAAGACGGGGGGGCGGGCCACCAGCACGGTCCTGGCGTTGGCCGGTTTGAAGTCGATGCCGAACTGCTGCTTGCCGGTCGACTTGGCGCGGGCGTCCAGGCGCGGCATCGGCTTGCCGATGTAGCGGAACTGTTTGGGCTCCTTGAGCGCGACGGTGGTGGGCACCGGCTGCTTCATGGCTGCGTCGGCCAGCGCGCCATAGGTGGCCTTCTGGCCGCCCGGCCCATAGACCACGCCCTTGGCGGTGCGGCACTGGCCCGGGGCGACCTTCCACTGCTCGGCCGCGGCGGCCACCAGCATGCTGCGGGCGCGCGCGCCGATCTCGCGGTACTGGGTGTAGGAGCGGGCGATCGAGCCGGAGCCGCCGGTCATCTGGATACCGAAGCCCGGATCCCGGTAGACGTCGGCGGCCGGCGCCAGCTCGCTGCGCATCTGTGACCAGTCGGCGTCCAGCTCATCGGCGATCAGCATCGGCAGCGAGGTCTGCACGCCCTGGCCGAACTCGAGGCGGTTGACGATCACGGTGACCGTGTTGTCGGGCGCCACCCGCAGGAAGGCATTGGGGGCATACACCTTGGCGTCGGGCTTGGCCTCGGCCGCGCCGGCGAAGCGATTCGCGCCGGGCAGGAAGAAGCCCAGCACCAGGCCGCCGCTGGCGGCCGCGCCGGTCTTCAGGAAACCGCGGCGCGACAGCGCGCCCGCACCGATGCCCACCTGCGCGAGCGATTCGCGCTTGATCCATTCGAGTCGCATGGCGGTCTCCTCAGGCCAGGGTCTTGGCCGCATCCTTGATGGCGGCGCGGATCCGTTGATAGGTGCCGCAGCGGCAGATATTGCCGCTCATGGCGTTATCGATGTCGGCGTCGGTGGGGCGCTTGTTGGTGCGCAGCAGCGCGGCGGCGCTCATCACCTGCCCGCTCTGGCAGTAGCCGCATTGCGGCACGTCGTGCTTGACCCAGGCGTCCTGCACCGCCTTGCCGACCTTGTCGTTTTCCATCGCTTCGATCGTGGTGATCTTCTGTCCCTGGGCCGCCGAGATCGGCGTGATGCAGGAACGGATCGGGTCGCCGTTCAGGTGCACGGTGCAGGCCCCGCACAGCGCCGCACCGCAGCCGAACTTCGTGCCGGTCATGTTCAGGTTGTCGCGCAGCGCCCACAGGATGGGCGTGGACGGATCGGCGTCGACCTGCAGGTCGCGCCCGTTGATGTTCAAGGTGACCATGTACTCCTCCCTAGCGGATTGGACGTTGTTGCTGTTGTTGACTGCTTATGGACTGCTTACTTCTGTTCCAGCGACGACAGTTTCGCTTCCAGGTTCTTCAGGTCGATCGCGCCCGGGATGCGCGAGCCGTCGGCGAAGAAGATCGCCGGGGTGCCGGTGATGCGCAGCTTCTGGCCGAGTTCGACGACCTTGTCGTTCGGGGTCTCGCAGGCGGCGGGCGCGCTCGGCGGCAGCTTGCCGTTGACCATCCAGTCGTCCCAGGCCTTGAGGCGGTTCGGCGCGCACCAGATGTTCTTCGACTTCACGAACGAATCCTCGGACAGGATGTTGTACATGAAGGTATAGATGGTGACGTTGTCGACTTCCTTGAGCGTGGTCTGGCGCAGCCGCTTGCAATAACCGCAGTTCGGATCCTCGAACACGGCGATCACGCGCTTGCCATTGCCCTTGACCTGCTTCATGGCCATTTCCAGGGGCAGATCGCTAAACTTGATCTTGTTGATGTCGTCGATGCGCTCGCGGGTCAGGTTGCGCGAGCTCTTGGCGTCGTAGACGTGACCGATGAAGAGGTACTCGCCCTTCTTGTCGGTGTACAGGATATCGCCCGCCACCCTCACTTCGTACAGCCCGCCGTAGGGCGTTTCCTTGACCGATTCGATCTTGGCGCCGCCCAGGCGCGGCTCGAGGGCCTTCTTGATGGTCGCTTCGACCGTGTTCTGTGCGCCGACGCAGGATGCAATCAGCCCGGTCGCCAGCAGGAAGGCGAGCTTCGTCTTGATCATTTACTAAAATTCCTTAGATTGAAGTCCTGCCAATGGCGTGCGCCATCAGGCGGCGCTTGACACTTGGCAACTTGTCGAGCAAGTTTAATCCGAAATTGCGGACCACGCGCAGGGGCTCCAGATTGGCGCCGAACAAACGTTCGAGCCCATCCGTTGCCATTTGCATCAGCAGGACGTCTTCCTGGCGCTTGCGGGCGTAGCGCGCCAGCACCCGCTCGTCGGCGATGCCGCGCCGCTCTTCGCGTTCCTTGACCACCTCGAGCAGGTCGAGGATGTCGCCGAAACCCAGGTTCATGCCGTGGCCGGCCAGCGGATGCACGGCGTGGGCGGCGTCGCCCACCAGGGCCACGCGCGGCGCCACCAGGGAATGGGGGCGCACCAGGGCCAGGGGCACGGCCTTGACCTCTTCGGGCTGGAGCGGCTTGAGCACGCCCAGCTTGGGCTCGGCGTATTCGGCCAGGCGGATGGCGAGCTCACCGAGCGACTCGTCCATCAGGGTGTCGGCCAGGGTTTCCGGAGCCGACCACACCAGCGAGACGCGCTTGTCCGGCAGCGGCAGCAGGGCGATGATGCCGTCGGCGCAGGTGAACCACTGGTAAGCCACGCCGTGGTGCGGCTTCTCGCAGGAGAAATTGGTGACGATGGCGCGCTGGTGGTACATGCGGTAGTCGACGCCGATGTCGCACTGCCCGCGCACCCAGGATTCGCGGCCGTCGGCCCCGATCACCAGTTCGCAGTCGATCCGGCCGCCGTCCGCCAGGCGCACGGACGCGCCCTGCTCGCCGCAGGCGAGTTCGACGGCGCAGCCGCTCACGGTGCGCACGCTGGAAAACTTGAGGGCCGCGTCCAGGGCCCCGTTCAGGTTGCTGTCCTCGACGATCCAGGCCAGGGTGCCGACATGGGCGCCGAAGGCGTCGAAACCGAGGTTGCCGCCCTGCTGTCCGTCGCCGTGGATTTCCATGGCGTCGACCGCCGCCACCCGCGCCAGGTCGAGCGCGCCCCAGACCTTGAGCGAGGCCAGCAGGCCGTGGGCGGTATGGTTGAGGGCGTAAACACGCACATCCCAGGGCTGTTGCGCCGCCGAGGACGTCGCCGGGTCCTGGGCCTGGCGCGCGGGCGGGACCAGGAGGGTCACGCTGTGCCCGGCCTGGGCGAAACCGAGGGCGGCGGTCTTGGCGATGGCGCCATTGCCGACGATGCAGACGTCGCTCTTGAGCGGCGTGGAGGTGGAGATGGGCGTGGTCATGAAGACATTATAGCGAGTCGCCTACCGGCTGCCGGACTGCTGCGCGCGGGCGAAATAGGCTTGGAACGCGGCGGGGGCTTGCGAAGCTGAAAATGACTGGCTATAATCATGCCTCTCTTGGCCTGGTAGCTCAGTTGGTAGAGCAGAGGATTGAAAATCCTTGTGTCGGTGGTTCGATTCCGCCCCGGGCCACCAAGAATTCAGCAGCAAAGCGTGACGCCACCCTCGAGGTGGCGTTGTCGTTTCCGGGCGCCGCTTCACATCGAATCGAGATTGGACGTGATCCATTCGGCTTGCCCCCGGCAGTCCTCGACCGCGCCCTCGTCCATCTTCTCCAGCTGCCGGTACACCATCCCGAGACGCGGATTCCGGGACAAGGCCCCGGCGTTGCGACGGAAAAAATCCCAGTACAAGGCATTGAAGGGACAGGCAAGCTCGCCGATACGGCTTTTCTTGTCGTAATGACAGCCCTTGCAATAATCGCTCATGCGGTCGATGTAGGCGGCGCTGGACACATAGGGCTTGGTCGCCAACAAGCCGCCATCGGCAAACTGGCTCATCCCCAGCGTATTGGGCAGTTCGACCCACTCGAAGGCATCGATGTAGATGCCCAGGTACCACTGGTGCACCTCCCGGGGATCGAGGCCGGCCAGCAGGGCGAAATTTCCGATGATCATCAGGCGCTGGATATGATGCGCATGGGCCTGCTCCAGCGATTGCGTGATGGCGTGATTGAGGCAATTCATCCGGGTCTTGCCGTCCCAGAACCACACCGGCAGCGCCCGGGTATGGCCGAAGACATTCTTTTCCAGGTAGTCCGGCATCCTCGCCCAATACACGCCGCGCACGTACTCGCGCCAGCCCAGGATCTGCCGGATGAAGCCTTCCACGGCCGCCAGCGGTGCATGCCCCGCATGGTAAGCAGCCTCGGCTTTGGCGACGACTTCGCGCGGATCCAGCATCTTGACGTTCAAGGCGAACGACAGCAGCGAATGGAACAGGCGCCACGCGTGGACGCTCATGGCGTCCTGAAAATCGCCGAACTGCGGTAGCGCGTGCTCGATGAAGGCCTCCAGTTGTTGCAGGGCCTCTTCCCGGTTCAGCGCCCATGCGAAGCGGTCGGCATTCGGATTGCCGAAGCTGTTCACGCCCGCGTCCACGATCGTCTTCCACAGGCTGGAATGGTCATGCAGGGTGCGGGGATCGCGCGGCTCGGACGGTTTTCCGCGCCAGGGCTTGCGGTTCTCGGCATCGTAGTTCCACTGGCCGCCGACCGGCGTGCCGTCGGCTTCCATCAGGACCCGGTGCTCGACGCGCATGCGGCGATAGAAGAACTCCATCAGCCACTGCCTGCGCCCCGCGAAGATGTCGGATGCCTGGTGACGCGGCGAATAGAAATGCTCGCTGTCGACCATCAGCCAGGAGACCGCCGAGCGGCGTGCGTGCCGGTACAACTGTTCATCCAGGCGCCATTCGTCGGGCTCCTGGTATTCGACGGCGCCGGCCCGGTAGTGATCGATCAGCGCGTCGATATTGGCCGGTATCGCCTGCAGATTGCGCGGGTCGTCGATCGCCAGATAATGCACCCGATGGCCGGCCTCGCCCAGCCGGCGCGCCAGGTCCCGCATCGCGGCGAAGATCGCCAGGATTTTTTGCGCGTGATGCAGCACATAGTCGGTCTCCTGGCGGACCTCCATCATCACGTAGACGACGTCGTCCTGGACTTCGGAGAACCAGCGGTGGCGCGCATTGAGCTGGTCACCCAGGATCAACCTGAGGGTTTTCGCCGATGTGCGTGCTGTCCCTGTCATCCTCATCTTTCAGTGTGGGGGTTCGATCGTCGGCAAACCCGAAGAGCTGGAAGTGTAGCCGAGCCGTATCGCCGCCAGCGGCGTCCACAGCGAAAAATAAGCGGGTCATTTCCGCGTAGGTCCCGGCCTGGCCCAGCGGCTCGGCTACACTTGGCTCCTGGTCCGATCACACGGAGAGCGCGACATGATGAACAGTCTTCCCGACCAGTTTCACGCATTGGTCATCGGCGCCTCGGGCGCGATCGGGAAAGCCTTTGTCGACCTGCTCGGCGATTTGCCACGCTGCGCGAGCGTGCATGCGCTGCACCGGCACTCGACGCCCGCCATCGATTTCGCCGACGAATCCAGCGTTGCCGAAGCGGCGCGCGCCCTTGGCGGCAGCCGGCGCTACCACCTGATCATCAATGCGGCGGGCCTCTTGCATGGCGAGGCCTTCATGCCGGAGAAACGCCTCGCCGATCTGAACTACACGCAGATGCAGGCGACCTTCCAGGCCAACGCCTTCGGCCCCGCGCTGGTGCTGCGCCATTTCGTTCCGCTGCTGGCGGGCGAGCGCGCCATCCTGGCCATGCTGTCGGCCAAGGTGGGCAGCATCGGCGACAACCGTCTGGGTGGCTGGTACAGCTACCGCGCTTCCAAGGCCGCCCTCAACATGATGCTCAGGACGGCCGCGATCGAAGTCGCCCGCACCCAGAAGAACAGCGTGATCGTCGCACTCCATCCCGGCACCGTCAGCTCCCGCCTGTCGCAGCCGTTTCGCGGCGAAACCATCGGGCGGCCTGCGCATGATGCAGCAACCGACATGCTCGATGTCATCGATTCGCTGACGCCAGCGGACAGCGGATCGTTCCGATCCTACAATGGCGCCGAACTGCCCTGGTAGCCCGCTCGGCACAAGAGATGGGAAATCACCCTGCCAGGGCTTCGATTCCGCTTACTTCCCCACCATCTCGCGCATGCGGCGGCGCAGTTCCCGCTCGCGGCGCGCCTGCTCGGCCCAGTCCTCGCGCAGGCCGCGCCACAACGCGAGCACCATCAGCAGGATCACCAGCGAGAACGGCAAGGCGAACACGATGGTCGCGGTCTGCACCGCCTGCAGTCCGCCCGCCAGCAACAGGCTGATCGCGATCCCCGCCACCAGTACGCCCCACAACAGCTTGATACGCACGGGCGGCGCCGGGTTGCCGCCGGTGCTCATCATGCTCAGCACCAATACGGCGGAATCGCCGGAGGTCACGAAGAACACGAACACCAGCAAGGTTGCCACGACCGACATCAGGCCACCCAGCGGCAGTGCGTCGAACAAGGTGAACAGGGCGGTCGCGGTATCGGCCTCGACCGCGGCAGACAAGGGCACCTGGCGCCAGATCTCGAGGTAGAGGGCGCTTCCGCCGAAGACCGAGAACCAGACGAAGGCCGCCAGCGAGGGCGCCAGCACCGTGCCCAGCACGAACTCGCGCAGGCTGCGGCCGCGCGAGACGCGGGCGATGAACAGGCCGACGAAGGGCGACCAGGCGATCCACCAGGCCCAGTAGAAGATGGTCCAGTTGCCGACCCAGCTGCTGTCGCGGAAAGGCGTGGCGCGCAGGCTCATGCGCACGATCTCGGTCAGGTAACTGCCCAGGGTGTTGGTGAGCGTGTCGATGATGGCCACGGTCGGACCCAGCAGGAACACGGCCAGGGCCAGCAGTGCCGCCACGACCAGGTTGAAGTTCGAGAGCAGCTTGACGCCGCGCTCGACTCCGGACACGGCCGAGGCCAGGAAGATCGCGGTCGTGATCACGATGATCGCCACCTGGGCCGCCTGGCCGATCGCGACCCCGAACACGGCGTTCAGGCCGCTGTTGACCTGCAGCGCTCCCATGCCCAGCGAAGCGGCCACGCCGAAGGCGGTCGCCACCACGGCCAGGCCGTTGAACACGCCGGATACGCGGCGCAGGGGAGCCCACGGCAAGGAGCGGATGCTGGTGCTGATCAGGGCGTCGCCCTGGCGCCGGTACTGGAAGAAGGCGATCGCCAGCGCCACCACGCTGTACACCGCCCAGGGGTGCAGGCCCCAATGGAAGAAGGCGTAGCGCATGGCGGCGTTGGCGGCTTCCGGCGTGCGGTCCGTCACCCCGGGCGGCGCGTGCATGAAGTGCGAGATCGGCTCGGCCACGCCCCAGTACACCAGGCCGATACCCATACCCGCGGCGAACAGCATCGAAAACCAGCTGCCGAGGGAAAACTCCGGTTCCTCGTCCTCGCTGCCCAGCTTCAGGTTGCCGTAGCGACTCATGGCCACGAACAGCGCGAACAGCACCAGCCCGAGCACGATCCACAGATACAGCCAGCCGAAATTGCGGGTCACGGCGGCCAGCGCCGTGTCGAAGACCGCATCCATGTGCTCGGGTGCAAGAACGCCCCAGACGACGATGCACAGGATAAAGCCGGCGGAGAGAAGAATTTGCATGTAAAGACCTTTGGGGCATGCGGCCCCGTTGCGGGGGCGGTATGGTAAACCTTACATCGTTTTGCCGTCGCCCCGTTGACCTGCTGCGGGAACTGCGGAGCAGCGAGCCGGTCAAACGGCAAATGGGATCGGTGTGCATGTCCAACCCGCGTGGAGGCGTCATGAAACCGTATTTCGTCATGCTTGGAGCCGCCGCGGCGGCCGCGATGCTGCTTGCCTTGCCGTCCGGCCAGGCTGCGAAGGAAACTGCGCCCGCCTTCGATCCACTGTTTTCGGGCGCTACCTGCGGGCCACGCGCCGGCAAGCCGCCCGTGCTCGCCCATCTGGTGCAGGCCCAGGTCGAAACCCGTCCCTTCCTGCCGGCCCAGCGCGCGCCCAGTCAGGCCGCAACCGATACCGCGCCACCGCTGTACGACGACCTCGGCGCGCTGCACATGCCGGTCACCACCAGCTCGTCGCGGGCGCAGGCCTACTTCGACCAGGGCCTGCGCCTGACCTTCGCCTTCAACCACGCCGAGGCGGCGCGCGCCTTCCGCGCCGCGCAGGCGGCCGATCCGCGCTGCGCCATGTGCCATTGGGGCGAAGCCCTGGTCCTCGGCCCCAACATCAACGCGCCCATGTTCCCCGACGCGGTGGCGCCGGCCGCCGCCGCGGTCGCCCGCGCGCAGCGCCTGGCCAAGGGCGCCAGCCCGCCCGAGCAGGCCCTGATCCGCGCCGTGGCGCGCCGCTACAGCGCCGATCCGCAGGCCGACCGCGCCGCCCTCGACCAGGCCTACGCCGCCGCCATGACCGAGGCGGCGCGCGCCCACCCCAAGGACGACACCATCCAGGTGCTGTTCGCCGAGTCGCTGATGGACCTCTCGCCCTGGGACTACTGGGCGGCGGGCGGGGCCCAGCCCAAGGGTCGCACGGCCGAGATGGTCAACGCGCTCGAGCGTGTGCTGAAGCGCAATCCCTCGCACCCGGGCGCGGCCCACTACTACATCCACGCGGTGGAAGCCTCGGTGCATGCCGAGAAGGCGCTGCCGCCGGCACGCATGCTGGCGCATCAGATCCCGGGCGCCGGCCACATCGTGCACATGCCTTCGCACATCTACTACCGCCTCGGCATGTACCGCGAGGCGCTGGCCTCGAACCAGGCCGCGATCGCGGTCGACGAGCGCTACTTTTCGCGCGCCGGCAGCGACCCGGTCTACCGCGGCGCCTACTATCCGCACAACATCCATTTCGTGATGGTCTCGGCCCTGATGGGGGGCGACGGCCGCACCACCCTGCAGGCGGCGTCCAAGCTCGACGAGGTGATCACCCCCGAACAGCTCAAGGCCATCGGCCTGCTGCAACCGGTCAAGGCCGCGCCTTATTTCGCCCACGTCCAGTTCAGCAGTCCCGATGTGCTGCTGTCCCTGCCCGATCCCGGTCCGGATTTCGTCCTGGTCAAGGCCATGTGGCATTACGCGCGCGCCGTCGGCCATGCGCGACAGGGCGCTGCCGACGCCGCCCAGCGCGAGATCGCCGCCCTCGAGCGCATCGAGCGCAGCGGCGACTTCAAGCCGGTCGCTGACTGGGGCATCCCTGGCCGGGAAATCGTCAAGACGGCGCATGCGGTGGCACGGGGGCGACTTGCCGACATGCAGGGCAACCTGCCGGGCGCGATCGCCGCATACCGAGAGGCCGTGGCGATCCAGGACACGCTCCCTTACATGGAACCGCCCTACTGGTATTACCCGGTGCGCCAGTCGCTCGGCGTGGCCCTGCTGCGCGCCGGCCAGCTGGACGACGCCGAACAGGTGTTCCGCGCCTCGCTGGCGCGCACGCCCAGCAACGGCTGGGCCTTGCGCGGCCTGATGGAGGTCTACAAGCTGCGCGGCGATGAAGCGGCCCTGGGCGCGGTGCAAAAGCGCTTCGCCACCACTTGGCTGGGCAAGCCGGACGGACCGGCCCTGTCCTCGCTCTAGAAAGCGGGAGGGTCGGGGTCGCGGCGACCGAATACCGGCATGGGGCCCCCTCCCCCCATGCCGGCGGCATTGCCGCCACGGCCCCCTCCCTGCCCGCCCGTCCTGTCCCCCTGCGCGCCGGCGCGCGCCCTGCCGCCGCCCGCGCCCTGGCTGCGGGTCGGTCCTTGCAAGGGCACGCTCAGGGCGGCCGGGATCGGCTCCAGGTCGAGGGCGTCGCGGATGAAGTTGCGCAGGGAAACCACCAGCTCGGCGGTATGGATGGGCCGGCCCGCCGCCATGTCCGCGGCCGCCTGGCTGGCCAGGCGGCAATGCTCTTCGGTGCCCAGCAGGATGATGTCGGCCAGCGCGGCCTCGACGGCGTCGCGGATGCGGCGCGAGCGGTCCGATGCGCCCGCGCCGGCCTGGCCTTCCGGGCTTTCCATCTGCGCCTGCCCGGCCGTGCGCAGCTCGCGCAGGTGGCGCGGGTCGACCGTCAGCTCGCCGGTGAAGGAACCGCCCAGGGTGCGGTAGGCGGCGATCAGGGTCTTCAGCCGCTCGTTGATCTGGCGGTTCATGCGCTCGCGGCGCTGCTGCACGGTCTGCATCACCAGGATGCGGATGCCGACCCCGAGCAGGGTGAAGATGGCCAGCCCGATCATCGTGGTCAGGGCGGCTTGCCAGGAGGTGAAATCCATCTGGTGCACGGCGGCCTCGGCAAGTTTGTTGTCCTGAGGCCAGTGTACTGATCCGCCGTACGGCGCAGCGCCCGCATGGCCGGGACGGCGACCGGCTTGCGCGCGGCAAGCGTCGGCGCGGCCAGCATCGGGGCGGCCGGTTTCCGGGCGGCCAGTCGGGGTGACCGGTATCAAGCCAGTCCGTGTTTGGGCGGCCAGTATCGACGCGGCCAGGGTGAGACGGACCAGCTCAGCTCGACAGCGCGGCGACAAGCCCGGCCGCCGCCAGCTACACTAAGCGCATGTTTGATTCTGTGGAGCATCTTATGCGCTACAAAACGCTGACCGCCGCCTCTTTCCTGCTCGGCCTGGCCGCAGGCGCAGCCCTGGCCCAACCCGCGTCTGCGCCCCTGAAAACCATCCCCGCGCTCGACGTGAAGCGCTACATGGGCACCTGGTACGAGATCGCCAAGTTCCCCAACCGCTTCCAGAAGAAGTGCGCCGGCGACACCACCGCCACTTATGGCCTGCGCGAGGACGGCCGGGTAAGCGTCGTCAACCGCTGCCGCACGCATGAAGGCGGCGAAGACGTGGCCGAGGGCGTGGCCAGGCAGCTCGGCGCGGCGGACTCGCCCCGCCTCGAAGTGCGCTTCGCGCCCGCCATCCTGTCCTTCATCCCGCTGGTCTGGGGCGATTACTGGGTGATCGACCTGGACGAGCAGTACCAGCTCTCCGCCGTCAGCGAACCCAAGCGCGAATACCTGTGGATCCTGTCGCGCAGCCCCCAGGTCGACCCGGCCGCCTACGAGGCCCTGCTGGGACGTCTCGCCGCCCAGGGCCTGGACACCTCCAAGCTGGAGCGCACCAGCCACACGGGCGCGGCCCGGTAGGCAGCGGCCCTCCAGGCTGCTATAGTATTTTCGGCTCCCGTCCCCATCTGCGGCCGGGCAGGAAGACCGGTGCAGGCGCCGCCCCAGGGCCTGGCGTCTCTGCTTTCCGGTCGACTTACCTTCCTGTCAACACCGCTGCCGGCGCCTCGCCGGCCGCCTGCCCTCACGCTGAGCGGGCCCACGGCCCTGTTTGAGACCATGTCTGTTCGTACGATCCTGCACCGGGGACGCGCACGCGCTCCCTTCCTGCTCGCCGCGCTGGCCGTGCTGGCGGGGCCGCGCCCGGCCGCCGCCCTGCCCTCGCCCTCGCCGCTCTACGGCGCCGACCCGCTGGCGGCGATGATCAACGCCTACCGCGCCGCCCCCGGCGCCTGCGACGGCCGCGCCGCTGCGCCGGCTGCGCCGCTCGACGCCCATCCGGCCCTGTCCCAGGTGCGCATCGGCCCCGCCACCTTCATCGAGAACGCGCTGGAGCGGGTGGGCTATGCGGCCGAACAGGCCGAACTCGTCTCGGTCACCGGTCCCGAGGACGCGCAGGCTGCGATGACGGTGCTCGTGCAGAAGCACTGCCGCACCCTGCTGAGCACGCGCTTTTCGGCGATCGGCAGTTACCGCGAAGGCAAGGAATGGACGGTGGTGCTGGCCCGCCCCGCGCCGCCCCTGCCTTCGGTCGCCTTCCCCGACTGGCGCGACGCCGGCAGGGTGATCCTGGACGGCGTGAACGCGGCGCGCGCCAGCGGCTATACCTGCGGCCGCCAGTATTTCCCCCCGGCCCCGCCGCTGAGCTGGAACGCCGCGCTGGGCAAGGCCGCGCTCGGCCACAGCGAGGACATGGCGGCGCGCCGCTACTTCGCCCACAAGGCGAAGGACGGCAGCATGGCGGCCGAGCGCGCCCTGCGCGCCGGCTACCGCTGGCGCCAGGTGGGCGAGAACATCGCCTTCGGCCAGAACACGCCTGAGGAAGCCGTGGCCGGCTGGCTCGACAGCCCCGGCCACTGCGCCAACATCATGAACGCCGGCTTCACCGAGATGGGCGCGGCCTACGGCATCGCGGCCGAGCGGCGCGCCGGCATCATCTACTGGACCCAGGTGTTCGGCCGCCCGAACTGAGCCGCACGCCGGCGCGGCGTCCCGCACCTGAACCGCTATCGCCCTCCTTGCGTGGGCGGGGCAACCGAGTTCGCGTACGCGCCGGCTTAAGCTTGCGGCTGGTTCCTCGATCCCTTCGACAGGACAACGATGACGCAAGCACAACTCGGCCTGGTCTGCATCACGGCCTCCACGGAGGTGCGCTACCGTGCGCTCACGCGCAAGCGCCTGCTGGCGCATGACGAGCAGGCCCAGCGCAAGCTGCTCGAGGATTTGTATCGCGACAACATCCAGACCCTGGACAGCGCGCTGCGCTATTGCGAAGCCACCGGCATCCGGCTCTACCGCATGCCTTCCTCGATCTTCCCCTTCGCCGACGAGCCGATCGGCCGCGAGGTGCTGGAAGGCTTCGCCGCCACGCTGGGGCGCTCGGGCCGCCGCGCCATCGAGCGCGGCACCCGCCTGGTGATGCATCCGGAGCAGTTCGTGGTGCTGAATTCCGATTCGGAAGGGGTGGTCGCCAACAGCATCAAGATCCTGCAAATGCATGCCGACATCATGGACTTGCTCGATCAGCCGCGCACGCCCTGGGCCCTGCTCGAAATCCACGGCGGCAAGGCCGACCGCGCCGATGCCCTGGTCGAGCGCATCGCCCGGCTGCCGGACGGGATACGCTGCCGCATCGGGCTCGAGAACGACGAGTACGCCTACAGCGCCGAGGAAATCCACGACATCTGCATGCGCGCCGGGGTGCCGATGGTGTTCGACGCCCACCACCATGTGGTGCACGAGGACCTGGACAGCTACGAGCACCCGAGCGTGGAAGCCATGCTGCGCAAGGCGCGCGAGACCTGGAACGTGCCCGGGCACCAGCTGGTGCACATCTCGAATGGACGCAGCAGCTTCAACGACCGCCAGCATGCCGACCTGATCGTGACCATGCCCTCGTCCTACCGGATGGCGCCCTGGATCGAGATCGAGGCCAAGTTGAAGGAAGAAGCGATCCGCGGCCTAGACGGCTGGGAAGCGCGCTTCGGCTGACACCCGCGCCAGCCAGGGGGCGATGACCTCGCCCAGCGCCTGCGGGGCCTCGATCGGGATCATGTGTCCACTGTCCTCGATCACCACCAGCTCCGAGCCCGCGATCCCCGCGTGCAGCTCTTCCGATTCCTGCCGGCTGCGCAGCCGGTCCTGCCCGGCGGCGACGATCAGGGTCGGACAGCGGATCTCGTGCAGGCGCCCCAGGTCGCCGGGGCGCTCCAGCATCGACTGGCGCCGGAAGGCTTCGCCGCCCAGCCGCACGCCCATGGCCCGCACGCGCTCGATCAGCGCCTCGTTGTCGCGCTCGCGCGGGTGCAGCGAGGTGGCGATCGCCGTGCGGCTCAGGCCCGCGAAGGACACCGAGGGCGCGGCGCGCGCCACCGCCCCCTTGCTCTGCCTGAGCGCGGGCGAATCGGGACGGGTGGAGGTGGCGATCAGGACCAGGGCGCGCACGCGCTCCGGCGCCTGGTAGACGATCTCGCGGGCGACGTAGCCGCCCATGGAAAAACCGATCAGCACGAAGGACGGCGGCGCGCCGCCGAGGGCGCGGCGCGCCATCGCTTCGAGGGTCGAGTCGTGACGCAGGTCGGCATGCGCCAGCGGCCCGAAAGGAGCCAGCCGGCCGGCCACGCCGTCCCAGAGCGTCTCGTCGGCCATGTAGCCGGGAACGAGCAGGATGGACATCGCGCCATCATAGCAAAGGCGGGTCCATGCGGCAGCCTTACTCGGTGTTGCGCATCTGCGCCTGCGAGACGTTGCTGCCCGGCGGGACGCTCTGGGTCAGCCAGACGTTGCCGCCGATGGTGGACCCGGCCCCCACCGTGATGCGCCCGAGGATGGTGGCGCCGGCGTAGATCACCACGTCGTCCTCGACGATCGGGTGGCGCGGCGTGCCCTTGACCAGCGCCCCGTTGGGGTCCACCGGGAAGCGCTTGGCGCCCAGGGTCACGGCCTGGTACAGGCGCACCCGCTCGCCGATGACGGCGGTCTCGCCGATGACCACCCCGGTGCCGTGGTCGATGAAGAAGCTGGCCCCGATGCTGGCCGCCGGGTGGATGTCGATCCCGGTCAGCGAGTGGCCGATGTCGGCGATCAGGCGCGCCAGGAAGGGCACGCCCAGCCGGTACAGGCGATGCGCCAGGCGATGGTAGAGGATGGCGATGGTGCCCGGGTAGCACAGCATGATCTCGGCCACCGAGGTCGCCGCCGGGTCGCCGGCCAGCGCGGCCTGCACGTCCGACACCAGCAGGCCCCGGATATCGGGCAGGCTGGCGGCGAAATCGCGGGTGATGGCGCGCGCCCGCTCGGCCAGCTCGGGCTCCCCGAGCTCCTCGCCCTGGGGCGTGAAGCGCAGCGCGCGCCTTACCTGCTCGACCAGGCGGTCGAGCGCGACGGTGAGGGTGTCGCCGACGAAGAAATCGATGCTCTCGTCGTTCAGGTCGGGCCGGCCGTAATGGGTGGGAAAGAGCGCGGCCGAGACGCCGTCCACCACTTGCCTGAGCACCTCGCGCGAGGGCAGCTCGCGCACGCGCCGCTGGTGGCGGATGTTGTGGGTGGTCTCGCGCGAGGTGCGCAAGGCATCGATGACGGGCCCCAGGTGCCAGTGCACCGAGCCGCCGGAATAGGGAAAGTCGCTGTTCATCCGCCGAGCCTACCCGAGAGCGGCGCCGGCCGGAACGAATTAGATCATGGATCGATATAAGGATTTCATCTAAGTCAAACGCGACGGCCGGCGTCCCCTCTTCCCTCTGGATGCCTGGGCCTGCTTGCCCCGGCTGAGTTTCTCGGGCAACATCGGCTACACGACTTTCTTCCGGCGAGCCATATCATGAATCTTCCCTCCCACCAGCTCAGCATGACGGTGCTGATGACGCCCGACACCGCCAATTTCTCCGGCAACGTCCACGGCGGCATCATCCTCAAGCTGCTCGACCAGGTCGCCTATGCCTGCGCCAGCCGCTACGCCGGCTTCTACGTGGTCACCATGAGCGTCGACCAGGTGACCTTCCGCCAGCCCATCCACGTCGGCGAGCTGGTGACCTTCCTCGCCGCCGTCAACTACACCGGCCGCAGCTCGATGGAAATCGGGATCAAGGTGATCGCCGAAGACATCCGCGGCCAGGTGGTGCGCCACGTGAACAGCTGCTTCTTCACCATGGTGGCGGTGGACGACGACCGCAAGCCGGTCGCCATCCGCCAGCTCGAGCCCGGCACGCCGGACGAGCAGCGCCGCTGGGAAGAAGCCAAGGGCCGGCGCGAGCTGCGCCTGGCGCTCGAACGCCAGCATGCGGAGCGGATCGCCTCGCGCGCCACCTGATACGGCCGGGTGTTGCACCCATGCCAATTGTTTATCTGGCGCAAACGCTGCTATAATGGCGTTTTCCTGGCCTGGTAGCTCAGTTGGTAGAGCAGAGGATTGAAAATCCTTGTGTCGGTGGTTCGATTCCGCCCCGGGCCACCAAGAACACCACGCTTAACGCCAATCCATCGGATTGGCGTTGTCGTTTCCGGGGCCGGACAAGTCTGGCTGAGGCCGCTTCCCATCGTACAGCACTGGCAGACGCTCACACGCCGAGCGGTATGCGCGCCTGTCCGCTAGATCATCTCCAGGGGCATTTTGTGGTTCGGCGGAGGGAAGACGCGGTCCAGGGCCGCGAGCTGGTCCGGCGTCAGGTGAATGTCGAGCGCGACCCGGTTCTGCTTGGCATGCCCGGGCGAGCTGGCCTTCGGGATCGCGGTCAGGTGCTCCTTGCGCAGCACCCAGGCCAGGGCGATCTGGGCCGGACTGGCGGAATGCTCGTCGGCGATGCGCCGCAGTTCCGGGTTCTTCATCAGGCGGCCCTGCTCCAGCGGAGAATACGCCATGATCGGAATGCGATGCCGCTCGCACCACGGCATCAGGTCGTATTCGACGCCTCGCCGGCTCAGGTTGTACAGCACCTGGTTGCTCGTCACCGCATCCCCACCCGACAGCCTGATGAGCTGCTCCATGTCCGGCACATCGAAATTGCTCACGCCCCAGTAGCGGATCTTTCCGGCGCCCAGCAGGTCGTCGAAGCCGGCCAAGGTGTCCGCCAGCGGCACCCCGCCGCGCCAGTGCAACAGGTAGAGATCGATGCGGTCGGTGTTGAGACGGCGCAGGCTGTTCTCGCAGGCCTCCACCATTCTCTTGCGCGACGCATTATGGGGAAGCACCTTGTCGACGATGAAGGTCTGTTCCCTGCGCCCTTCGATCGCCTTGCCGATCAAGGCCTCGGCCGCGCCGTCGCCATACATTTCGGCCGTGTCGATCAAGGTCATGCCGATGTCGATACCGAAGCGCAGCGCGTCGATTTCGTTCTGGCGGTTTTCCGGTCGCTCCCCCAGGCCCCAGGTGCCTTGTCCGAGGACAGGCACTTCCCGGCCCGACGGTAATCTTGTTGTGCGCATGATGGCTCCTGTGGTCCTGCGTTGATGGGAAGGGCTCAGCTTATCCTGAGCACGACTTTACCGCGCACATGGCCGGTGAGCACCTCGTCGAGCGCGTCCTGGGCATCGGCGAAGGGCACGATGTCGTGCAGCGCCACCTGCAGCGCGCCGTCATCGAACAGGCTGGCCAGCTGCGCCAGGCGCGCGCCATTGCCGCGCACCACATGGTCGGAAATGACGTCCACGCCAGGCCGCCCGACCGTTACCGAACCGGGCAGGTCGACCATCCTGCCGCCCTCCTTGAGCGCCCACACGTAGTCGTTCGCGTCCTCGCCGCGCACGCAGTTGAGGATCTTGTCGACCCCGCCGGGAAAGGCCGCCAGGATCGCCCTGCTGAGGTCGTCCGCTTCGGTATAGTCGATCACCACCTCGGCGCCGAGGTCGGCCAGGAAATCCCGGTTGCGGCGGCTGGCGGTCGCCCCGACGCGCGCGCCGAACAGCGATGCGATCTGTACCGCGAGGTGGCCGACCCCGCCCGCGCCGCCACTCACCACCACGATCTCGTCTTCCTTGACGGCGAGCAGCTCGATCAGCGATTCATAGGCGCTCAGCCCGGCGATCGGCAGTCCGCCCGCTTCCATCGGCGCGATCGAGGCCGGCACGCGCGCAATGTAATCGTCCGGCACTAGCATGTACTCCGCCCAGGAACCATTGTCCGCCAGCGGGTAATTGTAGGCGTACACGTACTGGCCCTCGGCAAAGCCCTCCACCTGCGCGCCCAGCGCCGCGATCGAGCCGGCCCCGCTCAGGCCCAGCACCAGGGGGAAGGCGTGCGCCACGTCGCTTGCGCCGGTGCGCACCAGTTCATCCCAGATGCCGACCTCGGCGCTGCGCATCTTGATCAGGACCTCGCGCGGGCCCGGCCTGGGCACCGGGAGGTCGTCCATCAACACGATCTCGCCGCCGTAGCCCTGGATGGCCCAGCCACGCATTGTGTCGGTCGAAGCTCCTGTACTGGCCATTGCCGGTCCCCTGTCATGACGAAGCGCCATTGCAGCAACATGCGGGCGGCGCGCGGCACTTCAAGCGGGCAGGTCGGCGTCGCGCTTGACGCGCCGATGGATGGACAGGTCCTGGAGCGCATCGTCCCGGTCCCGCAGCCGGCTATTCTCCAAAAAGGAATTTTCCACCTTATCAGAACAATCTTTCATTCCCCTGGGGGGCGGATTAAGCTGAAGTCCCCCCTCCTCTCTCCGGACCCCATCATGGCCGTCATGAATATTCCCAAGTTCGAGCGCTTCTTCCGCGCCGCCGCCAGCCTGGACATCGACAAGGAAGACCTGCGGCGCTACGACGAGTTCGTCAATCGCGAGATCGCCGACCTGCTGGTGCGTGGCCAGGCCACCGCGAAGGCCAACGACCGCGATGTCATCGAGCCTCACGACCTGCCGATCACCAAAGGCCTTCAGGAAAGCATCCACGCCTTCAGGGCGCTCGATGAAGACATCGCGCTTCAGGATGTCCTCGATCAGCTGACCAGGCTGCCCGTGCTGGACATGGAGTACAGCGACGAGACCAGGGCCAGGCTGCCCGAGATCGCAGGCGGGCTGAGTGTTGCGCTCGCCCGCTCGTTCAAGATCGTCGACCCGGACCTGAAGAATCCGATGAGCCGGGACTGGGACAAGGCCTTCAAGCTGTTCGACCTGCTGCTCTAGCCGCAAGCCCGGCGAGCGCTGCGCCGCTGCGCGCGCGCGCGGCACCGGCCTTCGCCCCGCTCGCCATCGGACTGGCGCTGACCCTGATCCAGCTGATCGGCATTCCGGTCACCAACACCTCGGTCAGCCCGGCGCGCAGCACCGCCGTGGCGGTCCAGGTGGGCGACCGGGCCACGCGCCAGCCCGGGCCGTTCCGGGTGGCGCCAGTGACGGGAGCGATACTGGGAGCGGCGGTCTACCGCATCCTGGGCATGGAGTCGCCGGCTGCCAGGGGCCCCGCCCCGGGATCGGTCGCCCATCCCTGAAGCGGGCCGGGGCCTGGCGGCGGACCGGAGCGCGCCCGCGGGCGCAAGCCCTCAGTCCTTCTTTTCCTTGAATTCGGCATCGATCACCATGTCGTCCCTCTGCGCCGGCGCAGTGCGCCCGCCGAATCTGGAGAAGGACGACATCACCCGATCGAAGAGCGCCCGCCGCATCCAGGGATAGGCGAGCAGGAAGGCCGTCGCGCCGCCCGTGAACCCGGCGGCCGGATAGTCGCCCTGCGTCAGGAAGTGCAGCAGGCAGAGCGCGAGCAGGCCCAGGATGAAGGGCCGGCGCACGGGTTTCGGCAACAGGCCGACGACGCGCAGCTTGCCCTGGCTGACCCAGGGAAAGCGCGCCAGCAGCGCGCCGAGCAGCAAGCCCGCGACGAAGCGGCCCGTGCCGAGGTACTCGGCCAGCACCCCGATGACAAGGAAACCGGTGTAGGTCATCGTGCCGGCCAGGGCGGCCAGCACCAGCAAGGCGAACACCATCGTCAGCCTGGGCTGGCGGATTGCGGTCGTGACGAGAAAGCGCAGGATGTCGATGTCTCCGGCCAGTGGAAAAAGCATGGGAAGGCGAATCCGGATTCTACCGCATCCGCCCCGCCGCGGCGCCCGCACCCCTGCCCTGCGGGACGCTCGCCCGAGGCGCCCGCTGTGCGCGCTCAGCCCTGGGGAGGATAGGTGTAGGTCGCGCCCACGCCCAGCGGCAGGTCGAGCGCCCAGAACCCGAGCAGGAACAGTGTCCAGCACACCAGCAGGGACAGCGAATACGGCAGCATCAGCGCGATCAGGGTGCCGATGCCGGTCGCCTGCACGTATTTACGGCAGAACACGATAATCAGGGGGAAATAAGGCAGGAGGGGCGTGATGATGTTGGTCGAGGAATCGCCCACGCGATAGGCGGCCTGGGTGAAGTCCGGCGAGACGCCCAGTTCCATCAGCATCGGCACCATCACCGCGCCGATCAGCGCCCACTTGGCCGAGGCCGAACCGACGAAGAGATTGACGGTGCTGGTCAGCACGACGATCCCGGCCAGGGTGACGCCCAGCGGGAAAGCCATTTCCTTCAGCCACAGCGCGCCCTTGATCGCCAGCAGCGCCCCGAGGTTGGCCTGGCCGAAGGCGTAGATGAACTGGGCGCAGAAAAAGGCCATGACGATGTAATAGCCCATGCCGCTCATCGCGTGGCTCATGCCCTTGACGATGTCGCGGTGGCTGCTCGCGGTGCCGGCGACGTAGCCGTACACCACGCCCGGGATCAGGAAGAAGATGAAGATCAAGGGCACGATCGCCTGCATCAGCGGCGCCGAGGCGTGGGTCAGCTCGCGGGTGTCCGGCGCGCGCCAGGCCGAGTTCTCCGGCAGGATCGACAGCACCAGCAGCGCCAGGCTGGCGAGCATGGCCAGGCCCGCCCAGCGCAGGCCGCGCAGTTCGTTCGGCTGCAGCGGGTCCATCTTCGGCAGTCCGGCGGGGTCGCCGTCGACCACGGTCGCCTTCAGGCGCGGCTCGATCACCTTGTCGGTCAGGAACCAGCCGACCAGGACCACCAGGAAGGTCGAGGCGGTCGTGAAGTAGTAGTTGTTGAGCGGGTTGATAACGATCGTCGCCGCGGCCGGATCGGAGGACAGGCGCGCGGCGACCTGGGTCAGGCCCGCCAGCAGCGGGTCGAGGCTGGAGGGCAGGAAGAAGGTGGCGGAAAAGCCGCCCGAGACGCCGGCGAAGGCGGCGGCGATGCCGGCCAGCGGATGGCGGCCGGCGGCATAGAAGATCACCGCGCCGAGCGGGATCACCAGCACGTAGCCGGCGTCCACCGCCACGTGGCTGAGGATGCCGACGGCGATCAGGACCGGGGTCAGGAAGAGCCGGGGCGTGACCGACAGGATCTTGCGCAGGCCGGCGTTGATGAAGCCGGTGTACTCCGCCACACCCAGCCCCAGCATGGCCACCAGCACCACGCCCAGTGGCGGGAAGCTGACGAAGGTATTGACGATGCGGCCGGCGAATTCGGTCAGCGCGGCGGGCGCGAGCAGGTTCTTGATCTGGATCGCCTGCCCCGAGCGCGGATCGATCTCGGTGAAGACCATGCCCGACATCGCCCAGGACGTGAGCCACACCACCCCCAGCAGCAGGGCGAACAGGATGGCGGGATCGGGCAGCTTGTTGCCCGCCTTTTCGATGCCGTTCAGGATGCGGTTGAACACGTTCGTGGCGGGCGCGGGTGCAGGTGCAGGTGCAGGTGCAGTCATCGTCTTTCCTCGGTCGTGGCGTACAAGTGGATAGGGCAGCGCTAATGTGACGCAAAAGTTGCGAGATTGCAAATTGTTTTCGTGAATTTACATACCGGCCGTTGACGGCGGCGGGACAAGCCCGGGATACTCCCTTGCCGCAAGCCAGCGCCATCCCGGCGCCCGCCGCCCGACCTCACCGGAGTCCGCATGCCCCCTGCCGCGCCCATGATCACCAACGACGCCGTCATCTTCGGCATGCTGGCCGCCATCCTCGGCGGCGTGTTGTGGACCGCCTCGCGCGACAGCGCTTTCTGGAAGGGCTTCTACAAGTACGTGCCGGCCCTGCTGCTGTGCTACCTGCTGCCCTCGCTGCTCAATACCCTGGGCGTGATCGACGGCACGAGCTCGAAGCTGTATCCGGTGGCGCGCGACTACCTCCTGCCCGGCTCCCTGGTGCTGCTGTGCGTGGCCATCGATTTCAAGGCCATCGTCCGTCTCGGCCCGAAAGCGGTGATCATGTTCCTGACCGGGACCGCCGGCGTGATGCTGGGCGCCCTGGTGTCCTTCGAGGCCTTGCGCGTGATCCATCCCGAGACGGTGGCAGGCGACACCTGGCGCGGCATGAGCACGGTCGCCGGCGCCTGGATCGGCGGCGGCGCCAACCAGGCCGCAATGCGCGAAGTGTTCGCGGTCGACGCCACCATGTTCGGCCAGTTCGTCGCGGTCGACGTCCTGATCGGCAACCTGTGGACCGCGGTGCTGCTGTTCCTGGCCAGCCGCGCTGCGGTCTTCGACCGCTGGACCGGCGCCGACCTGAGCGCGCTGCACCGCCTGCGCGACAGCATCGAGCAATACCAGGCCCTGCATGCCCGCATTCCCAGCCTGACCGACTTCATGGTGATCCTGGGGATCGCCTTCGGCGCGACCGGGCTGGCGCATTTCCTGGGGCAGCTCGCGGTCGCCTGGATCGGCAGCCTGCCGGCGCACTGGCGCCTGCAGGACTACAGCCTGACTTCCGGCTTCTTCTGGATCGTCGTGATCGCCACCACCATCGGCCTGCTGCTCAGCTTCACCAAGGCCCGCACCTACGAGGGCGCGGGGGCCTCGCGCCTCGGTTCGGTCATGCTCTACTTCCTGGTCGCCACGATCGGCATGCAGATGGACCTGAAGGCCCTGCTCGACCGGCCCTGGCTGTTCCTGCTGGGCCTGATCTGGATCGCCTTCCACGGCGGCCTCATGATCCTGGTGGCCAAGCTGATCCGGGCCCCGCTCTTCATGATGGCGGTCGGCTCCCAGGCCAACATCGGCGCCGCCGCCTCGGCGCCGGTGGTCGCCAGCGCCTTCCACCCGGCGCTGGCGCCGGTCGGGGTGCTGCTGGCCGTGCTCGGGTATGCCCTGGGCACGTATTGCGCCTACATCACCGGCATCACCCTGCGCGCGCTCGCGGGAGCCTGAGTCCACCGACTAAGATGGCCGCCTGATTGGCGGCCCGAGGCGCCCGCCGGACGCGCCCGGGTTCAGCCCTCGTCCTTGACGACCTCGCCGCCCTTCATCACGAAGCCGACTTTTTTCAGGGTCTTGACGTCGGACAGCGGATCGCCGCCGACGGCGATCAGGTCGGCGTGCTTGCCGGGTTCCAGCGTGCCCGTGGTCGCGCCCACGCCCAACAGATCGGCCGCGTTGACGGTGGCGGCCTTGATCGCCTCGGCCGGGCTCATGCCGAATTCGACCAGCAGCTCGAACTCGTCGGCATTGCGCCCGTGTTTCGAGACCCCGGCGTCGGTGCCGAAGGCGATCTTCACGCCCTTCTGGTGCGCCAGGCGCAGCGCCTTGCCGGTGACGCCGATGCGCCAGTCGATCTTGGCGCGCACCGCCGGCGGATAGGCGTCCGGGTTGGCGGCGATGCGCTCCTTGTAGCCGTTCACCGTCGACAGGGTCGGCACGTAATAGGCGCCCGACTTCAGGTAGAGCTTCACGCCGGCCTCGTCCAGCAGGGTGCCGTGCTCGATCGAATCGGCGCCCGCCGCCAGCGCGGCCTTGATGCCCTCGTCGCCGTGGGCGTGCACCGCCACCTTCTTGCCGTACAGGTGGGCGGTGTCGACCAGGGCCTTGACTTCGTCGTCGAAGATCTGGCGGCCGACGCCGGCGCCGACCACGCTGTTCACGCCGCCCGTGGTGGCGATCTTGATCACGTCCACGCCGCGCCCGATCTGGCGCCGCACCGCCTTGCGGCAGCTTTCCGGGCCGTCGCACAGGTTCTCGGTCGAGACCCCGTGCTGGATCCAGTCGGCGTAGCCGAGCCGGCCGTCCATGTGGCCCGAGGTGGTGGAGATCGAGGTGCCGGCGTCGATGATGCGCGGGCCCTGCGCCCAGCCGCGGTTGATGGCGTCGCGCAGCGCCAGGGTGACGCCCTCCGGACCGTCGCCCAGGTTGCGCACGGTGGTGAAGCCGGCGCGCAGGGTCTTGATCGCGTTCATCTGCGCCTCGTAGGCGAAAGCGGCCGGGCTGTCGGTCACGCCCGCCAGCTGGCCCTCGATGCCAGCGCGGTCGCTGGTGAGGTGGACGTGGCTGTCGATCAGGCCAGGCAGCACGAAGCGCTGGCGCAGGTCGAGCACGCGCGCGCCGGCGTATTTTTCGGCCCCGACGAAGCCGTCCAGCACGGCCTGCACCTTGCCGGCCTGGATCACCAGGGTCGAGGGGCCGCGCGGGGCCTGGCCGGGGCGGTCCAGCAGGCGGCCGGCCTGGACCAGGGTGATGGCGGAATCGGAAGCGGGCGCGGCGAAGACGGCGGCGCTACCCAGGGCGCAGCCCAGGGCCGCGATGGCGAGACGGGTTCGGAACATGGTGGTCGATGTCGATGAAGATGGGTTGAAGCCCCGTTCGGGGCAGGCCAAAGCGAAACGCCACCTCGTGGGTGGCGTTCGCGGATGCATCAAGGCTTATTTGCGCTGTGCCGCGGACTGGTCGCGGGCCGCGCGGAACTCCGAATCAGGCGACCAGTTCGGCCACACGGTGGAATTGGCGAGTTCCGCGCCCACGGCGTACAGCAGCTCGAGGTCGCGCGCCATGCCGGTGAAGCTCCAGGTCGGATCGAATTCGTCCGAAGGCTGGTGGTAGTTCTTCTCGGTGTAGGCTTCCTCGCTGGCCTTGCCGGCCTTGACGCCGCCCTCGACCCAGTCGTTGCCCGAGCCGAAGGAAATCGCCGGCACGCCGCGCTTGGCGAAGGGGAAGTGGTCGGAACGGAAGAAGTAGCCCGCTTCCGGCTTCGGATCCGGAGAATAGCGCATGTTCCAGCCCTTGGCCTTGGCCACCAGGCGGTCCAGCAGCTCCAGCTTGGCGCTGCCGGAGATGTTGAAGTCCCGGGACGGGCCGCGCGGGCTGAGCGCGTCCATGTTGATCACGCCCACCGTCGAGGCCAGCGGATAGAGCGGGTTGGAGGCGTAGTACTCGGAACCGAGCAGGCCCTTCTCTTCCGCGGTCACCGCCAGGAACACGATGCTGCGGTCCGGCGCCGGCTGCTTGCCGTAGGCGCGCGCCAGCTCCAGCATGGCGGCGATGCCGGTCGCGTTGTCGACCGCGCCGTTGTAGATCTTGTCGCCCTGGGCGTCGGGCTGGCCCACGCCCAGGTGGTCCCAGTGGCCGCTGTAGACGATCACTTCGCCCGGACGCTTGGCGCCTTCGCGGATCGCCACCACGTTCTTGGACTTGATCACCTGCGCGTCCACCGCGTAGTCGGCCGACAGGTTCACGCCCTTGAGCTCGACCGGCTTGAAGTCGCGCGTCTGCGCCTGCTTCTTGAGGGCCTCGAAGTCCAGGCCGGCCGACTTGAACATGCCGGCCGCCAGGTCGCGCTGGATCCAGGCTTCCATCGGCGCGTGCGACTTGCGCGGCTCCTTACGCACCACGTCGTACATCACGTTGGTGTTGGAGTTCTGCACCGTGGGCCAGCCGTAGGAGGCCGGCGCGGTCTCGTGCACGATGATGGTGCCGAGCGCGCCGCGGCGCGCCATCTCTTCGTACTTGTAGGTCCAGCGGCCGTAATAGGTCATGGCCTTGCCGCCGAATTCGCCCTGCCCGGTCTCGAAGTCGGGGTCGTTGATCAGGACCACCGCCAGCTTGCCCTTCAGGTCCATGCCCTTGAAGTCGTCCCATTTGCGTTCGGGGGCGGTGACGCCGTAGCCGACGAAGACCAGGGGCGCGTTCTTGAAGCTGACCTGCTTCAGGCCGCTCATCGAGGCGCGCACGGCCATGTCCGGGCCCTGCTTGAGTTCGCGGGTCTTGCCGCCTTCGCTCAGCACCAGCTTGACCGGGCCCTTGATCTCGAAGCGGCCGAGCGGCACGTCCTGGGTCCAGGCGCGCTTGCCGCCGGACAGGTCGCCGCCTGGGGCCAGGCCGGCGGCCTTGAACTGCTGGACCAGATAGTCGACGGTCTTGGTCTCACCCGCCGTATTCGGGCCGCGGCCCTCGAATTCGTCGGACGACAAGACCTTGACGTCCTGCGACAGGCGCCTGGGGTCGAAGGACGGGGCATCGGCCGCCTGGGCCGACAGCGAAACCAGGGACGCGAGCCCCAGTAGGACGGAACCGGTGTTTTTCAATGCAGTCTCCATGCGTTAAAAGTGGCACGGCGCTGACAGTATCACAGCTTGCAGCGCCGGCACAGCCTTGCGGTGGAGACCGGCGCCACACGTATTTACGGGCGCCGTAATACATCCTCGCGTGGAGTCCCAGGTCGCGGATTATTTGGCCGCCACCGTGAGCTGCTCGACGTCGAGCGAGGAATCCCCGAAGGTCTCCTTGTCGAACTCGCCGCTCAGCTCCACGAGGGTGTTGTGGTCGACGGTGGTCCCGGCCGGGAAGCGGTCGGCGTCGATCTCCACCGTCATCTTGCCGCTCTGGTCGGCGAACTCGTATTCGTCGCCGCCCTTGTGGCTGAGCAGGCGGCCCTTGAGGCGCACCGCCTGGTCGTCCTTGCCCTTGTCCAGCAAGTCCTTTACGGTCATCAAGGGCACGCTGGAGGGGCCGGCGTAGCCTTTCGCGGCCGCGGCCGCGGCCCCGGCTGCGGGCTGGGCCTGGGTCGAGGGGCCGGTGTAGGCTTTCGCTGCCGCGGCCGCGGGCTGGGCTAGGGCCGAGGGGCCGGTGTAGCCCGCAGTCTGGGCGATGGCGGCGGCCGAACCGGCCAGCAGGACGGCGATGCAGGTGAGGGAAGCCAGTCGTTTCATGATCAGTCCTTTCGTGGTGGATGGGTCGAGGCCGCGCTGCGGCACTGGACGCATTACACGCAAACCAGGTTAAGCCGATCTTAAGATGCCGGCGCGGCGTGCGGCAGGTCGAGGCTCACGCCCAGGCCGCGGCCATCGAGGCCTACGCCGAAGGACAGCTCGGCGCCGTGCAGTTCGGCGATACGGCGCACGATCGACAGCCCGAGGCCGCTGCCGCCCTGCCCCTGCCCGAGCACGCGGAAGAAGCGCTCGCTCAGGCGCCGGCGGCTGGCCTCGTCCACGCCGGGGCCGTCGTCGCGCACCGCGATGCGCTCGTGCGCGCCCAGGCGCAGGGCCGCGAGCTCGATGCGGCTGCCCGCCGGGCAGTAGCGCAGGGCGTTGTCGAGCAGGTTGCGCAGGGCGATTTCCAGCATCTGCGGGTCGGCATCGACCTGCTCGATCTCGAGCCGGGTGGCGAGCGCGATGCCGCGCCGCGCCGCCTCCTCGGCGTGGGCGGCGAGCAAGCGCTCGACCAGGGGCGCCAGCGCCACCGGCCGGCGCGCCAGCTGGCCGCGCGCCAGCGGATCGAGGCGGGCCAGGGTGAGCAGGCTGTCGACCAGGCCGGTGACCCGGCCGATGTCCTGGCGCAGCTTGTGGAAGGAGCCGGCCAGCTCCGGATGCTGGCGCTGCAGCAGCTGCACCTGCATGTGCAGGCCGGCGAGCGGGGTGCGCAGCTCGTGCGCGGCGTCGGCGGTGAAGCGGCGCTCCGATTGCAGCGCCGTGTCCAGGCGCGCCAGCACGCCGTTCAGGGCCTGCACGATGGGCAGCACTTCGCGCGGCTGCCCGCCCGCCGGCACCTGGGCCAGGTCGTCCGCGCTCTTGGCGGCGATGGCGGCGGCGGTTCGGCGCAGGGGCCGCAGCACGCGCCCGATCAGCAGCCACGCGACCAGGGCCAGCAGGCCCAGCACGCCCAGCACCGGCAGCCACAGGCTGTCGGCCAGGTCTTCCAGGATCTCGAGGCGCTCGCCGACTTCCTGGCCGACCTGGACCTCGAAGCGGCCGGCCCCGTCGCGGATAACGAACACGCGCCAGCGCCGGCCCTCCACGTGGGCGTCGGCGAAGCCGCTGTCCTCGTCGAAACCGGCCACGAAAGGATGCTGGGGCGCGTCGCCGGTGCGCTGCAGCACCCGGCCCTCGCGCACGATCTGGTAGGCCAGGTCGAGCTTGCGCGCTTCCGGCCGGGCCGGGCGCGGGCTTTCCAGCAGGCCGCGCTCGTGCCAGTCGGTGGTGGCGGCCAGGATCAGGGCGCCGGTTTCCTCGAGGGCGTCGTCGAACACCTCGCCGGTTTCGTTCCAGGCGATGGCGGCGAGGATGCCCAGGCTGGCCAGCCACAGCGCGACGCTGGCCGAGACGATCGCCGCCAGCAGGCGGCGCCGCAGCGACCAGGGACGCGGCTCAGCGGTCCCGGTCTTCATCGTTTTTCAGGCGGTAGCCGAGGCCGCGCACGGTGACGATGCTGTCGCTGCCCAGCTTCTTGCGCAGATTGTGGATGTGGACCTCGATTGCGTTGCTCTCGACTTCCTCGCCCCAGCCGTACAGGCTTTCCTCGATCCGGGCGCGGGTGACGATGCCATTCTTGCGCAGCATGAGCGCGTACAGCACGTGGTACTCGCGCGCGGTCAGCGCCAGCGGCCGGCCGTCGAGACTGGCCTGGCGCGTTTCCGGGTCGAGGGCGATGGCGCCGTGGCGCAGCGTGTTGCCGGCGCGGTCGGCGCCGCGCCGCACGGCGGCCCGGATGCGGGCCGACAGTTCTTCCAGCTCGAAGGGCTTGACCAGGTAATCGTCGGCGCCCATGTCCAGGCCCTCGACCCGGTCGGCCAGCGCGTTGAAGGCGGTGATCAGGATCACCGGGACCGGGTTGGAACGGGCGCGCAGGGAGGCCAGCAGGGCGTCGCCGGACAGGCCGGGCAGGCCGCGGTCGAGCAGCACGCAGTCGTAGCGGTGGGTGGCCAGCGCGGTCTGGGCCGAGTCGCCGCGCTGGACCCAGTCCACCGCGTGGCCGTCCAGCTTGAGCCAGGCCTGGATGGTGTCACCGAGGGAGAGGTCGTCTTCGACGAGCAGGAGTCGCATGGTTGTCGATGCAGGAAAAGCGGGGCCGGGACGCCAGTCTGGCCCGCCAAGATGAAGCGGATCTTAAGACGCCGCCCGCGCCGCCGCGGCCTGGCCCGCGCGCAGCACCTGGAGCTTGATCTTCTTGCCCTTGCGGTAGGTGTACAGGGTGAGCGCGGCATTGCGCAGGTCGCCCTGGGGGTCGAAGGCGATGCTGCCGGTGACGCCCTCGTGGCGCAGCGCCGCCAGCGCCGGCAGAAAGCGCGCCGGGTCGACCGAGCCGGCCTGGCGCATGGCGGCGGCGAACACCATCACGGCGTCGTAGGCATAGGGGGCGTAGGTCTGCAGCGGCATGCCGTAGCGCTGGCGATAGCGCTCGGCGAAGGCCTCGTAACCGGCTTCCTGCGGCCCGCTCACGCCGCCGGCGACGGCGCAGAACACGCGGTCTTCGCCCAGCGCGTCGCCGGCCAGTTCGGGCAGCTTTTCGGAGCAGACGCCGTCGCCCGCGACCAGGCGCGCGGCTATGCCGAGCGCCTTCATCTGCTTGAGCATGGGGCCGGCCACCGCGTCCATGCCGCCGTAGAAGACGAGGTCGGGTTTCTGCGCGCGGATCTGGGTCAGGATGGCGCTGAAGTCGTGCGCCTTGTCGTTGGTGAACTGGCGGCTGACGATGGCGGCGGCGCCGCCGGCGCGCACCGCTTTCGAGAACTCGTCCGCCAGGCCCTGGCCGAAGGCGGTGCGGTCGTCGATCACGGCGATCCGGCGCGCCTTGAGGCTGGCGGTGGCGTAGGCGGCCAGGGTGCGGCCGATCAGGGCGTCGTTGGCGACCACGCGCAAGGCGGTCTTGTAGCCCTGGCGGGTGTAGAGGGGCGTGGTGGCGGCCGGGGAGATCTGCGGCACGCCGGCCGCGGCATAGATCTTGGAAGCCGGCACCGTGGTGCCCGAATTCAGGTGGCCGACCACCCCCGCCACCCTGGCGTCGACCAGTTTCTGGGCGACGGCCGCGCCGGTCTTGGGATCGCTGGCGTCATCCTCGGGCGACAGCGCCCAGGTGATCTTGCTGCCGCCGATGCTCAGGGCCTGGGCGTTCAGCTCGTCGATCGCCATGCGCGCGCCGTTCTCGATGTCCTTGCCCAGGTGGGCGCCCGGTCCGGACAGCGGCGAGGCCGTGCCGATGCGGACCACGGTCTGGGCATGGGCGGGGGACAGGAAAGGCAGTACGGCAAGCGGAAGCAGGGCAGACAGGATTACGGCGGCTGGTCGCATCATCATCGTCCTCGAAGTGGATGCGTCCCATTCTACCGCCGAGCTGCTTCGTTCCTGCAAGCAATCGTGCGCCGTCTACACCTTCTTCAGCGCGTCGGCCTTGTGCGCCGCCTCGGCGCCGGTCTTGTCGCTCACGACCAGGTATTCGGGATGGTCCTTGCTGGCGGCGACATGGTGCCCCTTGATGTCTGTGGGCGCGGTCAGTTTCTTCTTGACCGTGCCGCGCACGACGCCCTGCGAGGAATGCCATTCGACCTTGTCGCCGACCTTGAGTGTGTCCGTCATGATGAGCTCCCAAATCAATACCATGCTGTCCAGCCTGGTGCCTGCCGGCGATTGGAACACATCCGCCGGCCTGGCGAAGCACGGTTCGCGAAGCAGGAGCTCATCTCGACGCTGTTGTTCGTCCATGCATTCATTCGGTGCGCGGCGCGGCGCGGGTCGACGCGGCCTGATGCGCCGCCGACCCGCGCACCGCGCTCGCTACTTCACCGTCTGGCGATGGCCGGGATCATGCCCTGCCCTGGCAACGCATACCCGCGCTTCCTTTCCGTTTTGAAAATATTGGTCCTCATCATCCGTCCCGCGCTTAGTGCAAGAGCTCGCTGCGCTTGGTGATCACCGCTTCGAGGTATTCGGCGGGTATCACCAGCGAGGACGGTCCGCCCGTATTGCTGCGTTCGAGCAGGTCGAGCAGGTCGCCTTCCAGCTTGGCGCCGGCCAGTTCGTCGAGCGAGCGGAAGGCCATGTGGACCGGTCCGTAGAAGTCGCGGAACACCTGCAGCATGTGCTGGGGCGAGGCGTAGCGGAAGTTGAACATCCTGCGCGTGGCGCGCAGGCTGCCGGCCACGTCCTCGAACAGCTCGCGCAGGTGCTCTTCCGTTCCCCATTGCAGCGGCGAAACGACCCCGGCCGGCGGAGGAACATGCTTGCCTAAAGTGCGGAACATGTCGCCCAGAAAACCCTGTGGCGTCCAGTTTGCCATCGCGATGCGGCCGCCGCCGCGCACCACCCGCTTCATCTCGGCGGCGCTGCGCGCATGGTCGGGCGTGAACATGACGCCGAAGGTGGACAGGGCCAGGTCGAAGCTGGCGTCGGCGACGGGCAGCGCCTCGGCGTCGGCCTCGCGGAAGTCGACCACCAGGCCTTCGGCGGCGGCGCGCGCCCTGCCCTTCTCGAGCAGGGCCGGCACGTAGTCGGTCGAGGTGACCTGGGCGAAGCGGCGCGCCGCCGCCAGGGTGGCGTTGCCGTTGCCGGCTGCGATGTCGATCACGCGCTCGCCGGCGCGGACGTCGGCCGCCTCGGCCAGCGACTCGCCGACGATCTGCAGGGTCACGCCGATGATGGCGAAGTCGCCGCTGGCCCAGGTGGTCTGCTGGCGCCGCTTGATGGCGGCGAAATCGGGCTGCGGCGTGTCGGGCATGGGCGCCCCTCCGGGCGCGGGTTGGATGGGTTCGGTCATGGCTCTCTCCTGGTAAGGCGTCACGCCTACTATGACCTTGCACCGCGTCGGCGGTTCGCACCGCCGGCAGCGGCGGCTCAGGCGTGCCGCCGGTGCGCCGGGCTTTCTGCGCCCGGACTATACTGCGCCATCGCCCGCACCGGCGCAAGCCCGGTGTGGGTTGTACGGGCTCGGCCGTGCAGCTCGCGCGGTCTTGCCGCAAAGCAGAACAACATCCACGACTCAACACAGACAGGGGGTAGCATGCCAACAACCTGGATCATCGCGGCCAATGCGGGCCGTGCGCGCATCTTCGCCGATACCGGTCCCGCCGAACCGTTGCAGGAAGTCGAAGACATGGTCAATTCCGTCATGCGCATGCGCACGACCGAGACCGTCACCGACCGGCTGGGGCCGACCGCGGCCGCCGGCAGCAGCCACAACATCGGCGGCAACGAGGCGGCGGGCTTCGCCCACAACGCCAAGGCCGGCGCGCCCAACAAGCAGTACCAGCCGGCCCAGACGCCCGCCGAGCACGAAGCCGAGAAGTTCGCCAAGGACGTCTCCCACTATCTGCTGGAAGCGCACCAGCAGGGCCGCTACCAGCGCCTGGTGATCTCGGCCTCGCCGCAATTCCTCGGCACCCTGCGCGCCAACGTCGACCCGCAGGTCAAGGCCCTGATCAAGTCCGAATTCAACAAGGACTATACTCACTGCAACGCGCAGGAACTGCGCCAGCAGTTGCAGACCCAGCAGGAGAAAGCCAACGGCTAGGGCGGCGCGCTGCCGGCCCAGGGCCAGCCTGCGGGCTGGCCCTTTTTCGTGGCGCCGCCCGGTTCAGGTGCCGGTGGCCGCGACCGGGCCGTGGCAGATGCGGTTGCGGCCGGATTCCTTGGCCTGGTAGAGCATGGCGTCGGCGCGCAGGAAGAGTTCGTTCTCGCTGCGGTATTCCGGGTAGGCGGCCAGCCCGCCGCTGAAGGAGAAGTGGCGCAGATCGCCGGGGCCGACTTCGAAAGGAATGGCGCCGAAGGCGCGGCGCATCGCGTCCAGGCGCCGCCAGGCGCCGTCGAGCGTGCAGTCGCGCAGCACCACCACGAATTCCTCGCCGCCGAAGCGGCTCAGCAGGTCGCCCTCTTCCATGTGGCTGGCCAGGGTCAGCGACAGGCGCTTGATGACGATGTCGCCGAAGTGGTGGCCCCAGGTGTCGTTGATGGTCTTGAACTTGTCGATGTCGACCACGCCCAGGGCCAGCACCCGCCCCTCGCGCCCGGCCTGGCGGATCAGTTCCCGGGTCTTCTTCTGCAGCCCCACCTTGTTGAGCAGGCCGGTGGCGCGGTCCTTGCCGATCAGGTCGCGGTTGACCCGGATCTTGCTGGCGCGGTTGACCAGCTGTGCCGTCACCAGCGCGGGCTCGGGCCCCTGCACCAGGGCGTCGAAGCCGCTGCCGAGCGCGCGCCCGGCCAGGCCGGGATCGGCGCGGCGCTGCAGCAAGAGGATTTCGCGCACCGGATCGGCTTCGATGTTTTTCTTGAGCACGCGCACCAGGGCCTCGCTGCGCTCGTACTCGAGGTCGCCGATCAGGACGATCTCGGGCTGGACTTCCTTCACCTTCAGGTGCAGGGTCATCGGGTCGGCATGGAGGATCACCTCGACCTGCTCGGCCGCCAGCGCGGCGGCGTCGAGGGCGGCGGCCTCGCCCAGGCAGACCAGGCGCAACAGGTCGCCGCGTTTTTTCTGGACGAACAGAGTGAACAGCTTGTCGACCAGCATGTCGTTGGCGATCGGCTTTTCCGCGTAGGCCAGGCAATTGCTGTCGACCAGGCGCTGCTGCAGCAGGAAACGCTCTCCCTGGCGCGCCGACTGCAGGTAGACATAGCTCTGGCTGGAAGGCAGACGCTGCAAGAGCTCGCCCAGCATCAGGGTCTTGCGGCTGTCGCCCAGGTCGGACTGCATGTTGTGCAGGGCGTCGAGATCGATCACGAACAGGCTGCTGCCGGTGTCGCCCTCGATCGCCGCGACGAACTTGCTCAGCTCACTGAAGAAACGGAAGTCGAAATCGTACTTATGCGCGTGCAACTGCAGCTCAGCATGGTTATCTTTGATAAAGAAGTTCTGCGACAACAGCAGTACGCGGTTCCTGTAAAGCGGTGCTTCACTTGTCATGTCTGATCGGCTTTCGTCATCATGCTTTCGGAGGAGCCTCCGTGCGCTGTAGAAGCATGCCGATCAATGCAGATGAACGCAAGAGAAACCGCGTTGAATACCTAAGTGAGCACAAAGAGTTTCTGTGTGGCATTTTTCGACGCCGATCATGGCTAGCTCGGCATGCATGGCATCATGGCCCCCTCTCATCAACGGATGCGAACCATGAAAATGCGTAAGAAGTCGGCGCTTCCGACCAAGATATGCGCATGCTGTGGCTTGCCGTTTACCTGGCGCAAGAAGTGGGAACGCGACTGGGAGCAGGTCAAGTATTGCTCGGAGCGCTGCCGGCGGCTCGGGCCTGCGCCACAGGCGGGTTCCACGCGCCGTGCATGAAATCGCGGCGGTGTATGGACGCCATGGTCGAGTTGGCAGATAGTGCCCATATGCAAAATCCTCTGCTGACCATGCCACAGACATTTTTCTCGCCCGGGTCGCTGCACTTTCAGGGCAATCTGAGCGGCGCCGCCGCTGCCGAAGGCCCTCCCCTGATCCTCAGCGCGCCGGCAGACCGCCATCCCGCCGACGCGCCCTTCGTCTTCACGTTCAGCGAGCCGATCCAGGTCGTTGGCGGCACCCTCCTCGTACGCGGCCCGGACGGCATCCTGTTCTCCGAAAACCTGACGGGCAATCCCAAGGTGAAGGTGGACGGCGCAACGCTGAGCTTCACACTGCCCATGCGCCTTGCCTATGCCACCAATTACCGGATCGAGATCAGCGCCGACGCCATCCGCGACCTGGACGGCAATGCCGTGCGGCCAGGCTCCTCCCTCTCGTTCAGCTTCCAATCCGGGCTGAGCCCGGTAGCACTGCACTACAGCGGCAACAGCAGCGACGAGATCGTCAACGGCAGTGACTTGGCCGACACGGTCGATGCCGCGGGCGGCGAGGATAGTGTGTACGGCTGGGGCGGAAACGACACACTGCGCGGAGGCGACGAGGTCGCGGAAGTGGGCAGCACCGGTGATCGTCTCTACGGCGGCGCCGGTGACGACCTCGTCGAAGGCAACGACGGCAATGACTACCTTGAAGGCGAGGACGGCGACGACCGGCTCTACGGCGGCAGTGGCAACGATCACCTAAGGGGCGGCAACGGCAACGACCTGGTCGATGGCGGCGCCGGCAACGACACGCTGTATGCAGACCGTGGTGACAATATCCTCCTGGGCGGCGAAGGCGACGACGTGCTGAAGAGCGACAGTCAGGCGACGGGCAGCATGGACGGCGGCGCCGGCAACGACAGGATGGAAGGCTTCGCCGGCGTCGATTACAAGGGTGGCGACGGCGACGATGCCATCGAGGTCGACCTGTACGCTGTCGACCTGTCCGAGGCGGCCGCCACCACGATCAGCGGCGGTGGCGGCATGGACCGGATCGAACTGCAATTCTACCTGCAGTCCAAGGCCACGGTGAGCGGCGGCGCCGGCAGCGACAGCTTCGTGCTGAAGGCGCCTACCAGCGGCGCCCGCGACACGGCCGTGGTGCTGAGCGATTTCGTGGCCGGCGCAGAAGGCGAACAGATCGATGTTCGCGAGCTGTGGATCATGCGCGCGGGCGGCAATCCCTTCACCGACGGCCGCCTGCGACTGCTGGCTGCGGGAGGCGACACCCTGCTGCAGATGCGCGAGACCGCCCAGTCCCCTTACGTCACCCTGCTGCGTCTGACCGGCGTGGCGCCGGAGCAGCTAACCAGCGCGAATTTCACCGGCGGCTACGATCCCCGGGGCAGCACCACTGGACTCAGCCTCACCGGCACGAACGGCAACGACACCCTGCGCGGCGGCAGCCTGGACGACACCATCCTTGGCCTGGCGGGCAACGACAGGATCGAGGGCGGCGCGGGGAACGACACCATCGAAGGCGGTGACGGCAACGACACCCTGTTCGGCGACCAGGGCAACAATATCCTGCGCGGAGGCGATGGCAAGGACACCTTATATGCGACCCACCCCGGGACCAACCTGCTCGAAGGCGGCGCTGGCGACGATTATCTGCGCGGCGGCGAAGGCGCCGATACGCTGCGCGGTGGCGACGGCAACGACGAACTGTTCGCCGACGGCTACGGCACCGCGGGCCCGCGCACCGTGACGCTCGACGGCGGAGCCGGCAACGATCTGCTGCGCGTTAACATGATCATGGGTGAGGTGAACATCAACCTGAGCGGCGGCGCAGGCGCGGACGTGTTCGCCATCTCGGCCACCAACCTGAAGCTGGCGATCACCGACTTTTCCGCGGATGACAAGCTGGACCTGAAAGGCGTCCTTCCGCTTGCCCTGTCGGGCAATGCCTTCGGCGCCAGCGGCTACCTGCGGCTGGTTCAGGACGGCGCCGACACCCGCGTCGAGGTCGACCGCGACGGCGCCGCAGGCTCGGTCCATGGCTTCGCGCCTGTGCTCCTGCTCAGGAATGTCGCCGCCGCGACGCTGGGCAGCGCGCATTTCGTGGGTGGCTACGATCCCAGCGGGGCCAGCGGCGGCGTGCGCCTGACCGGCACCGCCGGCAACGATATCCTGGACGGCGACGCGCTCGACGACATCATCGACGGCGGCGACGGCGCTGACCGCATCCAGGGTCGTGCCGGCAACGACGTCCTGAACGGGGGCGACGAGAGCCTGGCCGGCGCCGGCGATACCATCTCGGGCGGCTTGGGCAAGGATACGATCCGTGGCGGCGCCGGTAACGACCAGTTGCGTGGCGACGAGGACGACGATCAGCTCTACGGCGATGCCGGGGTGGACAGGCTGGAAGGCGGCGACGGCAAGGACCTGCTCGATGGCGGCGACGGCGATGACGTATTGAGCGACGACAGCGGAGCCAACGTCATGCGTGGCGGCGCCGGCAACGACCAGCTCTCCAATCCCGGCCATAACGGCTATGCGAATGGCGCCGGCTCGCTGCTGGATGGCGGCGACGGCGATGACACGATCGGCGCCGGCGCGGCGGCCGTGAGCCGCGTCGTGGGCGGCAACGGCAATGACCGGATCGAAGTCTACATCGGCTCCCTGAGACAAGGCGCGTCGATGGACATCGACGCGGGCTCCGGGGACGATCGTGTGATCTTCGTGGGACAGAACCTGCTGAATCAGGTGCTGCTGGTGCGCGCGCGTGGCGGGGCGGGAAGCGATACCCACGGCACGACCAGCGAAGCCACAGGATTCAGCCTCGTCGTCGAAGACTTCCAGACCGGCGCTGGTGGCGACCTGGTCGAGATCTATCCGATGCTGAGCGATCGCCCGCAGGACAATCCCTTCGGCGCCGGCTATGCCAGGCTGGTCCAGGACGGCAGCCGCGTGCTGCTCCAGATCGACACCGATGGCGCGGCAAACGGCGAGTCCTTCGCCACCCGTATCGCATTCGAGAATACCGTGGTGAGCGCCTTCACCAGCGCCAACTTCGTGGGCGGCCTGCAGCCGGACGGCTCGGCCACGGGTCAAACCCTCACCGGTGGGCCGGGCAAGGACATGCTGACCGGCGGTCCGCTCGACGACCTCCTGCGGGGCGGAGGGGGCGCCGACATCCTGATCGGCAATGAGGGCAAGGACCAGCTCTACGGCGAGGGCGATGCCGACATCCTCGACGGCGGCAACGGCGACGACCAGCTCGACGGCGGCGCAGGGGCCGATGAGTTGCGTGGCGGCGCCGGCAATGACCTGTTGCGCGGCGGCGATGGCGACGATCTGCTGCGCGACGAGAGCGGCGACGACCAGATGTGGGGCGGCGATGGCAGGGACCAGCTCTACGTCAGGTCGGGCGGGTCCGTCAGCCTGTTCGGCGAAGGCGGCAATGATATCCTCGACGCCACCGCGGGCAGTGGCCTGCTGGACGGTGGAAGCGGCGACGACAGGATCCGCGTGAACAGCGGCTACGGCCGCGACAGCGCGCGGTACCAGGTGAGCGGCGGCGCCGGCAACGACCTGGTCCAGCTGATGCAGGGCAGTGTCGGCTCCACGCTGAACGTGATCGCCGCCGGCGGCGCCGGGGTCGACACCTACCTGCTGGAGTCGCGCCTGCCTGGCGGCATCCTGACCATCACCGACTTCGCCGCCGGCGCCGGCGGCGATCTGCTGAACGTGTCGGCGCTGGTCAGCGGTCCGGCCGGCAACCCGTTCGCGCCCGGCGCCAGCCTGCGTCTGGAGCAACGCGGCGCGGATACCGTGCTGCGCGTGCGTTCCGCCGATGGCGGCAGTTTCGATGACGCCATCGTCCTCAAGGACACCACCCTGCCCCAGCTCACCGCCGCCAACTTCGTGCATCACTTCAATCCCGACGGTTCCAGCACCGGGCTGATCGCCACTGGCGGCGCCGCAGGCGAGCGCATGGCGGGCGGCTGGCTGAACGACCGCCTCGACGGCGGCGCCGGCAACGACACGCTGATCGGCGCGATGGGCGACGATCTGCTGCAAGGCGGGGACGGCGACGACCTGCTGAATGGCGACCTGATCGACATCGTCGCCGGGGAACCCTGGCTGCTGCCATGGAACGGCGACCGCACCGGCCACGACCGCCTCGAAGGCGGCGCCGGCAACGACACCCTGGTCAGCACCTGGGGCGACGACGTCCTGCTGGGCGGGACCGGCGACGACAGCCTGGCCGTCAGCGGCCATCCCTACCCGGTCCAGGGTCGCGGACAACTCGCGCAGCTCGACGGCGGCGAGGGAAACGACAGGCTGAGCGTCGGCATCGGCCCCCAGACCGCCGCCGCCGTCAAGCTGACCGGCGGCGCCGGCAGCGACACCTTCGTCCTGACCGGACAGCCGGATGGCAGCAGCACGGTCACGATCGAAGATTTCCGGACCGGCGCGGGCGGCGACGTGCTCGACGTGTTCGGGATCATCCGCTACCACCAGGCCTCGCCCTTCAGCGCCGGCTACATCCGTGTCGAGCAGCGCGGCGCCGACACCGTGGTGCAGTTCGACCGCGACGCGAAAGAGGCCTTCCACGGCTTCAGCGACCTGGTCACCCTCAAGAACGTCGCGATTTCCCAGCTGACGCCGGATAACATGCGCTATGGCTATCTGCCGGACACCGTGCTCAAGCCCGGGGTGGAGCGCCGGGCCGGCGACGGCGGCGAGCGGATCGCGGGCACGGCCGACAACGACCTGCTGGTGGGCGGCGCAGGCCGGGACCTGCTGAGCGGCGGCGCCGGCAACGACCAGCTGCTCGGCGGCGCCGGACTGGACACCGCGATCTTCGATGGCAGGCGCGCCGACTACGTCCTGCAGCAGATCACCTTCGGCACGATGGTGGCCCACCTGCGCGGCGGCGTACACGACGGCGTCGACCGCGTGGACGAGGTCGAGCGCCTGCGTTTCGCCGATGGCAACCTGGCCCTCGACACCGAGGGCGTGGCCGGCCAGGCCTACCGCATCTACCGCGCCGCCTTCGACCGCAGCCCCGACGAGGGTGGGCTGGGCTTCTGGATCGCCGCCATGGACGGCGGCGCCAGCCTGGCCACGGTGGCCGCAGGGTTCGCGGGCTCGCGCGAGTTCCGCGACCTGTACGGCAGCGCGCCCGCCAACGAGGAGATCGTCATGCGGCTGTACCAGAACATCCTGCACCGCGCGCCCGAGCAGGCCGGCTACGACTACTGGCTGGAACGCCTGACCAAGGGAGAGACCGACCTGACCGGACTGCTGGTCGCCTTCAGCGAAAGCGTCGAGAACCAGAACGGCACCGCCCAGCTGATCGCGAACGGCATTGCCTACCAGCCCTACGGCGGCTAGCCGGCGTATGTTAGCGGCAACACAACACGGACTGTTGTGTTGCCGCCTCAGTTATTTCGCCACGACATTCCATTTGGCCGCATAATCGATGCAGTTCAGTCAATGCGTCCACACGATGTTCCGCTGTCCCGCCCCTCACCCGCCCGCAACGTCCCGGTCTCCCGGCAGGGAAACGGCATGACCACCAAGGTGCCGACCCGCGTCTCGCGCCTGTACGAGGTGATGGACCTGATGCTCGACTCGGTCGCGGACCCGCTGCCGCTCGACAGCCTGGCCGCCTCGGCCAGCTATTCGAGCTTCCACTTCGACCGCATCTTCCGCGAACTGACCGGCTTTTCAGCCGTCGAATACCAGCGCAAGCGCCGCCTGCGGCGCGCCGCCCACCTGCTGCGCCACGAGCCGGACGTGGCGGTCGGGCGCATCGCCCAGGACTGCGGCTTTCCCTGCAACGCCGCCTTCGCCAAGGCCTTCAAGCAGCAGTTCGGGATGTCGGCCAAGAACTGGCGCGACGGCGGCTGGCGCGAATACATGGACGCCCAGGTCGGGCGCGAGAGCGACGTCAGCTTCTTCGTCGCCGAGCCGGACAACCTGGAAGTGATCCTCGCCCCCTACAGCCCGCCCGAGCCGGGCAGCATCGCGGCGCGCATCGCCGTGCGCCAGCTGCCGGCGGTGGCCCTGCGCTACCAGCGCTTCTTCGGCCAGTCCGGCACCGCGCTCTCGGTCGCCTGCAACAGCTTCATCTGCGAGCGCGAGCGCGCCGGCATGGCTCCCGGCACGCCCTGGTACGGGGTGTTCGACGAAGACCCCGGCTTCACCGGCGAGCGCGAATACTGCTACGACTTCGGCTTCGCCAGCGAGGCGCCCGAGCCCCAGCTCGGGATGCGCGTGCTGCCGGCCGGCACCTACGCGGTGCTGGAATTCAGCCAGGAGTGGCCGCGCTTTCGCTCCATGTACGAGGACTGGCTGGACCGCCAGGCCGTGTGGCGCCTGGACAGCACCCGTCCCCACATCCAGAAGGTGGCGCGCGAAGCGGCCGATGGGCCGCGGGCCGGCCAGTGGCAGGGCTGGCTGGCCCTGCCGATCAAGAAGCGCTAGGCGCCTCGGCGGGCGTCATCCGCATGAAGCGGCTCAGCACCAGCACCGGCAGCGCCGCCACCAGCACCCACAGGAAGAAGTTGCGGTAGCCCAGGGCGCCCTGGATGTCGCCGCTCACCACCTTGAACAGCACGAAGCCGAGCTGCATGAAGCCGGTGCCCAGCGCATAGTGGGCGGTCTGGTAGCGGCCGCTGGCCACCACCTGCATGATGAACAGGGTCACGCCCACGAAACCGAAGCCATAGCCGAACATTTCCAGCCCGAGGGCCCCGGAAATCAGGGCCAGCGAACTGGGCTGGGCTTCGCTCAGGTACCAGAACACCGCGTTGGGCAGGTTCATGGCCAGGATCAGCCAGGGCATGGCGCGCCGCAGGCTCAGCCAGGCCGTGAAATAGCCGCCCGCGATGCTGCCCAGCAGGAAGGCGGCGGTGCCCACGGTGCCGTAGGCGAAACCCACTTCGGCGGTGCTCAGGCCCAGGCCCCCGACTTCGCGCGCGTCGCGCAGGAACAGCGGGCCGATCGACTGGATCTGCCCTTCCCCGGCGCGGAAAAGGATGATGAACAGGATCGCCACCCAGATCCCGGGCTTGGCGAAGAAGGTGCGGATCACGTCCGCCAAAGTGGCGGCGATCCCGCCCATCCCGCCCTGGCTGGCAGAGCGGTCGCCCGGCCCCGCCGGCAGCGCGCGCAGGTGGTAGAGGCCGAGCAGCACCAGCAGGCCGCCCAGCAGGGCGAACACCGTGGTCCAGGCCAGTTCGGCGCCGATCCGGTCTTCCAGGTAGCCGGCCAGGATCAGGAGGCCGCCCAGCGACAGGAACTTGGCGGCGTTGAAGAAGGCTCCCTGCCAGCCGGCGTAGGCGGCCTGCTCGCGCGCGCTCAGGTTGGCGATGTAGATGCCGTCGGCCACGATGTCGTGGGTGCTGGACGCCAGCGCCACCACCGCCAGCAGGGCGATGCAGACGGCGAACCAGGCCGGCAGCTGCAGCGCCAGCGCGACCGCGCCCAGGCTGGCGCCGCCCAGCAGCTGCAGGCCGACCACCGCCAGGCGCTTGCTGGGCGCCAGTTCCAGGAAAGGACTCCACAAGGCCTTGAAGGCCCAGGCCAGGCCGATGGCGCCGGTCCAGCGCGCGATCTGGTCGTTCGGCACCCCCATGCTCTTGAGCATCTGGCCGGCCACCAGGGCCACGGCGTAGAAGGGCAGGCCCTGGGCCAGGTAGAGGCTCGGCACCCAGGCCAGCGGGTGGCGCCGGCGGGGCGCCGCCGCGGCGGCGGTCGCGGAGGGCGTGTCCGCCCCGAGGGGCGAGGTATCGTGCATGGCGGTCATGGCGTATCCAGGATCAGGCTGACGATGCGGCTGCGCCGCCCGCGGGTGTCGAAGCTGGCGATGCGGAAGCGGCTGCCCGGCGCCAGCGGCACCGGCGCTTGGTAGCGCGGCCCGCTCGCGCTCGGCTCGGAACCGTCGACAGTGTAATGCAGGGCCAGGCCCGGCAGGGCGACATTGGCGTGGGCCGCGCCGTCCTGCAGCGCCACCCCGGGCGGCGGCAGGCGGTAGCGGTAGGGCTCGGGCGCGCGGTCCAGGCGCGGCAGCTCGCGCCGCGCCAGGCGGTTGGCGAATTCGTTCCAGTCGCGCTCGATGGCGGCGGCGCGCTGCGCCTCGTCGGCGACGTGCTGCCAGCCGGGGTCGGGCGACCAGGCCCGTTCGGCCAGCGCAATCAGGCGCGGCAAGGCCAGGTAGTCGATGCGGCCGGCGTCGACCGCGTTCTCGCCCCACAACTGCCCCTGCAGGCCGGCGATGCGCTCCTTGCCCGCGGCGTCGAGCGGCTGCATGGCGGCGAGCACGCGCGGATCGAGCGGCCGTCCGAGCGGATCGAGGTCGGCGGTCACGCGCACGTCCAGCGGACAGAAGGCGAATGCGTGGCGGGTCTCGACGAAGCCGGCCCAGTAATAGCCCGGCTCCTCGGGATGCTTGGCATAGGCCAGGTCGAAATACAGGTTGGCGGCATTGGCCAGCACCACGCGGTAGCCGGCGTTGGCCAGGCGGTAGGCGCAGTCCTCCTGGCCCGAGCCCCAGGCGTTGTTCCACACGTAGGCATGGAAGTCCGGCCCGGCGAAGCGCGGATTGGGCCGCATGCCCTCCCCTGTCACCTCGACCAGCGCGGTCTCTTCCCAGCCGGCGAAGCCCAGGCCGTGGCGCGCCAGGATGGCGCGGCAGCGCGCCACGAAGTCGTCGTGCAGCTGGTCGATGCGGGTCCAGCCCTCCCGCTCCATCTTGGCCCGGCACAGGGGCGAGCCGAGCCAGGCCCCGGCCGGCACTTCGTCGCCGCCGGTGTGGATCACGCGCAGCGGCGCGCCGGCCTCGCGGTAGAGCGCGCACACCTCGCCGACCACGGTATCGATGAAGCGGTCGACCGAGGGCAGCGCGATGCAGATCACGTTGTCGTGCCAGAGCTGGACCGATTCGTACTCGGAGCGGTCGTCAGGATCGCTGAGCAGGTATTCCTCGGCGCCGGCGCGGTCTCCGGCCGCCAGCAGGCGCTCGTAGCGGGCGCGCATCGCCACCACGGCGGCGCGCGCATGGCCGGGCATGTTGAACTCGGGGATCACCTCGATGTGGCGCGCGTGGGCGTGGCGCAGGATGGCGACGAATTCCTCGGCGCTGTAGAAGCCGGTGCCGGCCGAGCCTTCGATGCGGGCGCCGGAGCCGTACGAGGGCGGCAGGCAGGACGCGCCCACGCCGCGGCGCGAGCCGATCGCGGTCAGCTCGGGCAGCGCGGCGATCGCCAGGCGCCAGCCTTCGTCGTCGGTGAGATGGAAATGGAAGCGGTTGAGCTTGTAGGCCGCCATGCAGTCGAGCAGGCGCAGCACCGTGGCCACGCTGGAAAAATGGCGCGCCACGTCGAGCATCATGCCGCGATAGGCAAAGCGCGGGGCGTCCAGCACCTGCCCGAGCGGCAGGCTGCCGTCCGGCCCTAGCAGCTGGGCCAGGGTCTGCAGGCCGTTGAAGACGCCGTGGGCGCTGCGCCCGCGCACGCACACGCGGCGCGCCCCGATCTCGAGTTCGTAGGCTTCCTCGCTGGGGTCCTCGAGCGCCACCGCGCCGAGCCGCAGCTCGACCCCGGCCTCGCCCGGCGGACCGTCCGGCAACGCGGCCAGCATGGCCGACAGCAGCGCCGCCTCGCGGCCGAGGGAGGCGTCGTGCACCAGCGGGGCGCCGGGCGACAGGCGGCAGGTGGCGCCGCCCAGGCGCGCGTGGACCGGGCGCGGCGTGATGCGCCCGATCTCGTCCTCCGGCAACTGGCGCAGGCCGGCGTTGCGGCGGTGGCGCCGCGCCGCGTCCTCGGTCGGCAGCAGGTCGTAGCTGGTGCGCATGCGCTGCTCGGGGCGGGCGAAGGGCGCGATGCGGGGGTCGCCCAGGTCGATCGCTTCTCCCTCGGCCGTCACCAGGTGAAAGCCCAGCGGCGCGTCGGTGACGCTGATCGCCCAGTGCAGGCAATCGTAGTCGATCACATGGCGCTGGCCGGGCAGCCAGGGGCCGCCGTCCGGCATGCCCAGGCGGCACAGGTCGCCGTTCAGGTGTTCGATCGCGTAGCCGGGCGTGGCGCTGGCGGCCAGCGGCTTGCGCGCGGTGTTGAAATACAGGCGCCAGCCGGGGGCGATGGCGGCGTCGGACACATTGGCCAGCACCAGGCGCGCGCGGAAACGGTCGTCGCGCGCGGTATTGGTCAGGCATTCCCAGGACACGGCGACCGGCGCCGCGCCGGGGCGCGAGGATGGCTCAGGGATCGGCTTCATTGGATGTGGCGTTGCTGCGGGACGGCGCCCCGCGGTGGCGGCGGAGGCGCCGCGCCGGCCCCCTGGGGCCGGACGCGGCGCAGGGGATCACAGCTTGCCGCGCAGGCCGAGATAGAAGGTGCGGCCGTTGGAGTAGAACGCGCGCGGGCGGTCCTCATTCTCGGCGTACATCCGGATCGTCTCGTTGCTGAGGTTGAGCGCGTCGAAGGTGAGGGTCAGGCGTTCGGTCAGCTTGACGTTGACCGAGGCCGTCAAGTTCTTCATGCCGGCCACGTGCTGGCTGGCGCCGCGGTCCACGCCCACCTTGTAGCGCGAGCGGTAGTTGTAGGCCAGGCGCGCCGAGAAACGCTCGTTCTCGTAGTAGCCGGTGACGTTCCAGGTGTTCCTCGAGGAGTTCAGCAGCTCGCCGCCGTCATCCAGCTCGCCGTCGGCGTGGGTGTAGTTCACCAGGGTGCCGAAGTTGCCGAAGAAGGGCTGCTGCCAGCTCGTCTCGATGCCCTTGTTGCTGCCGGTGGTGTTGTAGGGCGAGGTGATCTGGTAGGTCGCCAGCGCCGAGCGCTTGTTGTTGTAGTAGGTGCCGGTCGAGGTGCCCTGGGCCACGATGGAGCGGAAGTCCATGTAGAAGAAGCCGGCCGACAGCAGGGCCTTGGGCGCGTAGTACCACTCGGCGCCGAGGTCGAAGTTCACCGAGCGCACCGGGTCCAGGTTGACGTTGCCGCCGCTGCCGCTCAGGGCGTCGTCGTTGAGCGAGACCGAGCCGCCCAGCGCGCTGTAGTCGGGGCGCGCGATGGTCTTGGCCAGCGCGGTGCGCAGCACCAGGTCGGAGCGCAGGTCGTACTTGAGGTTCAGGCTCGGCAGGTAGTCGCGGTAGCTGCGCTTGTAGGTGGTCGGGGTATAGGGACCGAAGGCCGAGCCGGTGATCGGGTTGGGACCGCCCGGCAGGTTGACGATGGTGGTCTGGCGCGTCTCGACCGCGCGCAGGCCGACGTTGCCGCTCCAGTTGTCGCCGCCGAAGTCGACCATGCCGTACACGGCGGCGGTCTTCTCGCCGACCTCGAACTCGTCCAGCCAGTTGTGGCGCAGGGTGTAGTCGAGCAGGCGGTTGCCCGGCACCGCGCCCCAGGCGCCGAGGGCCGCGCCGTCGTACTTGAAGTAGTTGGCCGACAGGTTGCCGCCCAGGTCCTTGGCGAAATCCTTCGGGTACATCTGGCCGTTCCAGGCGGGGCCCGGGTTGGTGAAGCCCACCGGGCCCGGACGCGTCTCGAGCGGGTGCTCGGCGGTGCGGTGGTGGTCGGCCCAGCGCAGGCCGAAGCGGAAGGTCTGGAGCACCGGATGGTCGAGGCGCAACTGGCCGTCGACCTGGGCATAGTTTTCCTGGTCGACCGACTGGGCGTCGCCGCCGCCGGCCCAGGCGGTGCTGAGCGGCGAGGTGGTGTTCCCGCCCGGGTAGCTAACGGTGGCAGGGGCCAGGCCGTTGAGGGCGTAGTTCATGCCGCCGTCGACGTTGTTTTGGTAGAAGACATCGTTGTAGTCCCAGCCCTTGCCGCGCGTGCGGCCGGCCTTGCCCGACAGGGTCAGGCGGTCGTTGACGCGCCACTTGCCGTTCAGGTCGAGGTACCAGGATTCGCCGCCGGCTTCCGGGCGATAGATGTTGTCGACCTCGCCCGCGTTGCGGGTGAAGCTGGCCGCCACCAGGGTGCCGTTGCGCACCACGGCGTTGGTCGGCACCAGGTTCAGGCTGTTGACCGAGTTGGCCGGCGCGGCCAGCCAGTTGGTGTTCTGGTGCGGCGCTTCGAGCTTGGAATAGAAGCCGTTCAGGTCCAGGCTGACGCCGGCGGAGGGGCGCAGCTCGATGTCGAAGGAGCCGCCCTCGCGCTTCTTGGTCTGCTCGAACAGGGTGGCGCCGATGAAGGTCGGGACCACCACGCCGCGCAGCGCGGGGTTGGCGGCGACCGCCGCGCTGGTCGGGCTGATCGGGGTGTAGCCCAGGATCTCCTGGCCGTCGCGGCGCACGCTGGCCTTCTCCGAGAAGCCCTGCAGCAGCACGCCGAAGGTGCTGGCGGCGTTCTTCCACGCCACCAGGCCCGACAGATGGGGCTCGGTTTCCTCGGACAGGTCGTTGTAGTTGGCCTGCACCGAGGCTTCCAGGGTGAGCGGCTGGCGGAAGTCGAGCGGACGGCGGGTGATGACGTTGATGGCGCCCGAGACGCCGCCTTCGACCAGGTCGGCGGTGGGGCTCTTCTGCACCACGATCGAACCCACCAGTTCGGAGGGCAGCAGCGAGAAGCTGCTGGAGCGGCCGACGCCGCCGCCGATCTGGTTCAGCACGAACCAGTCGCCGGTGCTGATCGCATGGCCGTTGAACAGGGTCTGCTGCAGGCTGGGGCTGGTGCCGCGCAGGCTGACGCGGTCGTTCTCGCCGAAGCCGCCCTCGCCGCCGGCGGAGGACTGGGTGTTCACGCCGGGCAGGCGCTGGATGGCGTCGGCCACGTTCTTGTCGGGCATCTTGCCGATGTCTTCGGCGGTCACGACTTCGACCACCGCGTCGGCGTTGCGCTTCTGGCGCAGCGACTGTTCGAGGGCGGCGCGCACGCCGGTCACCACCACCGTCTGGGCCTCGCCGACCTGCTCCTGCGCCCAGCCCTGACCCGAAGCCGCCGCGCACATCCCCACCGCCACCGCGATCGCGGTCCGCTTGTACTGCCGTGCCATCCCTTGGTTCATGTGTTCTCCAAAACGTCGATATGGTTCTTTTCCGGCCGGCGGCCGCGCGGGCGCATCCGGGCATCGTTTGTTCTCTTGGTGGGACGCATTGTGGCGGCAGTTGGCGGCGCATGTTTGTCAAATCTTGCTATCCCGATTACATGCGCGGGTGGGGTGTGTCATTGGTGCACGGGGGTGAGGAAGCGTCTAAACGCCCGCAAAGTGACTGTTATCGTTGACCCGTAAACGTCGTTCCGGCGAAGGCCGGAACCCAAGTTCGTCGAGCAGCCGATCTGCACGCAAACTTGGGTTCCGGCCTTCGCCGGAACGACATTCAAACGCTAACTAAAACAACACTAGACGGGGAACGGCACGCGTTCGACCGCGCGTTTGAGCGCGTCGAAGCAATCGGGATCGAGCGCGCTGCCGACGGTCTTCGCCATCATCTCCAGCGCCTGCGGAATCGGAATCGCCCCGCGATACGGACGCTCGGCGGTGATCGCGTCGAAGATGTCGGCGGTGGTGATGATGCGGGTCTCGAGGCGGATCGCCTCCCCCGACAGGCCGCGCGGATAGCCACCGCCGTCCAGGCGCTCGTGATGGCTGCCGGCGATCGTCGCCAGTTCGGCGAACGCGGCGATGCGCCCCAGGATGGTCTCGGTGAACTCGGCGTGCAGGCGCACCGCCGCCCATTCGTCGCGGTCGAGCGCGCCCGCCTTGTCCAGCACGCTGTTGCTGACGCCCAGCTTGCCCACGTCGTGCAGCAGCGCGCCGCGCTTGAGCCAGCGGCGCCGCTGCGCGTCCAGCCCGAGCGCCTCGCCGATCATGTCGGTGTACAGCGCCACGCGCGCGCTGTGGCCGCTCGTATAGGGACTCTTGGCGTCGACCACCTGGCCGAAGGCGGTGGCGATGTCGTCCAGGTAGTCGTCGTCCAGCGCCACCTCGCGCCCGGCCGGCTCGAGCGCGAACACGGCGGCGTCGATGCCGGGCGAAGCCAGGGTGTCCCAGAAATCCTCCTCGCCCGCGACCTCCTCGAAGGCCGCCACCAGGCGCGGATCGAACCAGGTGCCGGCGCGCCCGCGCGCTTCGCGCAGCGCCGCCGTGCGGCCGTCGGCGGCGTGGAACACGTCGACCACCTGGGCCAGCAGGGCGATGCGGGAATACACCGGAATCGCTTCGCCCGCCAGCTGCGCCGGCTTGCCCTTGCCGTTGTAGTGCTCGTCGAGCGAATAGATGCCGGCCGCCACCCCATCGGAGAAGCGCAGCAGGCGCGCGATCTCGGCGCCGCGCTGGCAGCGGGTGGCGATCAGGCCCTGGGCGATCGCGGGACCGTCCTTCAGGATCGTCATCACGCTGCGGAAGCGCTCGGCCAGCCCCGCCTTCAGCCCGGTATGGCTCAGCACGAAGGACAGCACCTGGGGCAGGCTGTCGCCCACGGTCTTGAAGTCGCGCTTGAATTCGAGGTCGTCGGTGAGGTACAGCTCGCAGATGCGGGCCGCGTTGCTGGAACAGCCCAGGTCCTTGAGCAGCAGGGTGTAGTAGAGCTCCCACATCTGGTCCTGCGGCAGGCCGATGGCCGCGCCGACGTGCATGCCGATCCAGCAGCTGCGCACGCAATGCCCGGGCGGCTGGCCCTCGGTGATGTCGAGCGCATAGCTGAGCGCGCCGATCAGTTCGGACAGCTTCATGGCGCTGGGCGACAGCGCGTCGGTGGGGGCCGCGACCAGTTTCATGGCGTCATTCCTGAATGCAATATCAATTGATTCTACGCCATAAAACACCGCAAGCCAGCTTTCGCCGCCGCCGGTGCGGCAAGCGCGCCACACCCGGTCCGCGTCTGCATCCGGCGCATCGTGCGCCGCCGCCGCCCCGTTTCAGTAGACTGGTCCGGCGAACCGGACAGCCAGGAGGCACCATGCTCGAATCGACCAACGGCAGCTCGACCTCGGTCTGGATGGACACCGCCGAGGTGCCCGTCTTCCCGCCCCAGCAGGGCGAACTCGACACCGAGGTGTGCGTGATCGGCGCCGGCATCGCCGGCCTCACCACCGCTTACCTGCTGGCGCGCGAAGGGCGCGAGGTGGTGCTGATCGACGCCCTCGGCATCGGCGCCGGCGAGACCGGCCGCACCACCGCCCACCTGTTCCCGCCGGACGAATGGTACAGCTTCATCGAGCAGCGCTTCGGCGCCGACCAGGCGCGCCTGGTGGCCGACAGCTATGCGCGCGCGATCGACGCGGTGGAAGGCATCGTGCGCGAGGAAGGCATCGAATGCGCCTTCGAGCGCCTCGACGGCTATCTCTATGCCCTGCCCGGCAATGGCTTCCAGGACCTGGCTGCCGAACAGCAGAGCGCCGCGCGCGCCGGGGTGCCGGCCGAACTGCTGGCGCGCGTGCCCGGCCTGCCCTTCGACACCGGCCCCTGCGTGCGCTACCCCGGCCAGGCCCAGTTCCATCCGCTCAACTACCTCGCCGGGCTGGCGCGCGCCTTCGTGCGGCGCGGCGGCCGCATCCACGGCGCGACCCACGCCCACCGCATCCGCGGCGACCACCAGCGCCAGGTGGTGTCGACCGCCGGCGGCGAGATCCGCGCCCGGGCGGTGGTGGTGGCCACCCACACCCCCTTCAACGACCGCGTGGTGATGCACACCAAGCAGGCCGGCTACCGCACCTACGTGGTGGGCCTGCGCGTGCCGCGCGGATCGGTGCCGCGCATCCTGCTATGGGACACGGGCGATCCCTACTACTACATCCGGCTCGAGACGCCCGAGGCGTCCCTCGACCACGACATCCTGATCGTCGGCGGCGCCGACCACAAGACCGGCCAGGACGACCACCCGCAGCACCGCTACGATGAGATCGAGCGCTGGACCCGCGAACGCTTCCCGATGGCCCAGGAGACCCTGTACCGCTGGTCGGGCGAAGTGATGGAGCCTTCCGACGGCCTGGCCTACCTGGGCCGCAACCCGATGGACGAGGACAACGTCTATCTGATCACGGGCGACTCCGGCAACGGCATGACCCACTGCACCATCGGCGCCCTGGTGGTGAGCGACCTCGTGATGGGCAGGCCGAATCCCTGGAGCGCGCTCTACGACCCTTCGCGCAAGCCGCTGCACGGCATGGGCGAGTTCGCCAAAGAGCAGGCCAACGTGATGGCGCGCTACGGCGAATGGCTGACCGGCGGCGACGTCGACTCGGTGCAGGAAATCGCGGCCGGCGAAGGCGCGGTGGTGCGCGACGGCCTGCGCCGCATCGCGGTCTACCGCGATCCGCAAGGCGCGCTGCATGCGCTCTCGGCCAAGTGCACCCATCTGGGCTGCGCGGTGCACTGGAATGCGGCGGAGCGCTCCTGGGATTGCCCCTGCCACGCCTCGCGCTTCGACATCGAGGGGCAGGTGCTGCACGGGCCGGCCCCGACGCCGCTGGAGAAGGTCGAGCTGGCGCCCGAGCCCGCGCCGCGTCCGGCGGGCACGCGCAACGGGGTGCGCAGGCCGATGCGCTGAGCCGCGCGCTGGGCGAGGCCGGGGGCGTGTCACCCTGTTGTCATCTTCCCTACAGCGGAAGCTCGCGCGCACCCTTTTGGCGTTTCATTTCCTACAAAGAAACGTTGTTTGTGCGCAAAATTGGTGCACAGAAATAGACACTTTCCTCTAAATCCGGATACTTGTCATATCCGCCCGGCCACAAGCCGGCTGGCGCGACCGCGCCATTTCATCTGCGCACCCCTACCCCCGCCTGCGCTCGTACCCCATGCCGCTCCCCAGCGGCCTGCATCATTGAGGAATTTGCCATGACACTCCAGAAAATGAAGATCGGTCCCTTGCTCGCCCTCGGCTTTTCGGCAGTCCTGCTGCTGATGCTGCTGCTGGTCGGGATCGGCATCGCGAAAATGCACACGATCGGCGGCATGACCAGCGCCCTGACCGGCGAAGGCATCCGCAAGTCCAACCTGCTGCAGGAGTGGAAGAGCATCATCGAAGTCAACGCGGCGCGCACCATCGCGGTGGCCAAGTCCACCGATCCCGCCACCGACAAATTCTTCCTCGACGCCATCGCCGCCGGTTCCAAGCGCGCCGACGCGCTCCAGAAGGAAGTGAAGGAGATCCTGGCCGCGGACGCCGAGGGCACCCGCCTGTTCGAAGGCATCGTGGCCGCGCGCGAAGCCTATCGCAACGCGCGCCAGCAGGCCTTCAAGCACAAGGCGGATGGCAAGCTCGACGAGGCGACGCGTTTCTTCGAAACCGACATGCTGCCGCGCGTGAACGACTACATCGGCAGCCTGGACAAGCTGGTCGCCTACCAGAAGGCCGCCGTGACCGCGGAAGCAGCTGCCATCGACCACGAGTTCGACACCAGCCGCAACGCCCAGCTGGGCCTGACCCTGTTCGCGCTGGCTACCGGCGCCGTGTTCGCCTGGCTGATCGCGCGCGCCATTACCGTGCCTTTGCAGGAAGCGCTGCAGGTCGCGCGCACCGTCGCCTCGGGTAACCTGGGCAGCAAGATCGAAGTCCGCGGCGCGAACGAAACCGGCCAGCTGATGGGCGCCCTGAAGGACATGAACGACAGCCTGCGCGGCATCGTCGACCGGGTGCGCAGCGGCACCGAGACCATCGCCAGCGCCTCGCACCAGATCGCCGGCGGCAACCTCGAGCTGTCCTCGCGCACCGAGCAGCAGGCCAGCAGCCTGGAGGAGACCGCATCGGCGATGGAAGAGCTGACCGCGACCGTGAAGCAGAACGCCGAGCACGCCAGTCACGCGAACACGCTGGCGCTCGACGCCTCGCAGGTCGCCGCGCGCGGTGGCGCCACGGTGGGCAAGGTGGTGGAGACCATGGCCGACATCAGCGCCGCCTCGCTGCGCATCAACGACATCGTGGCCGTGATCGACGGCATCGCCTTCCAGACCAACATCCTGGCGCTCAACGCCGCGGTCGAGGCGGCGCGCGCCGGCGAGCAGGGCCGCGGCTTCGCGGTGGTGGCCTCGGAGGTGCGCGCGCTGGCCCAGCGTTCGGCCAGCGCCGCCAAGGAGATCAAGGTCCTGATCGGCGACTCGACCGGCAAGGTGCAGGAAGGCAGCCGCCTGGTTGGCGAGGCCGGCGCCACGATGCGCGACATCGTCGGCGCGATCGAGCGCGTGGCCGGCATCATGTCCGAGATCGCGGCCGCCAGCGGCGAGCAGTCGACCGGCATCGAGCAGGTGAACCTGGCGGTGGCCCAGATGGACCAGGTGACCCAGCAGAACGCCGCCCTGGTCGAAGAGGCTGCCGCCGCGTCGGACGCCCTGAACGAACAGGCGCGCACGCTCTCGCAGCTGGTGGGCACCTTCCACCTCGAGCCCGTCGAAGGGCGCGCCCTGCCGCCCGTTCCCGAGCGCCGGCTCCTGGCTGCCTGAGGCCCAAAGAAAAACACCAGGTCCGTGGACCTGGTGTCGCGAGGATGGCGGCCCGTGAGGCCGCCATTTTTTCGCCCCGAACTTAGTAGCCGCGGCCGGTGGTGCCGCCGCCGGTGCCGCCGCTGGTGGTGCTGCTGCCGGTCCCGGTACCGGTCCCCGAGCTGCCCGAGGTGCCGGTGCCGGCGCCACCCATCGAGCCGCTGGTGGTGCCGCTGGTGCCGCCGGAGCCGCTGGTGCCCATCGAGCCGCTGCTGCCGGCGCCGGTGGTGCCGGTCGAGCCCGACGAGCCGCTGGTCCCCATGTTGCCGGTCGAGCCGCTCGAACCGGTGCCGGTCGACATGCCCGAACCGCTCGAGCCGCTGGTGCCGGTACCCATGGTGCCGGTCGAGCCGCTGGTGCCGCTCGAACCGCTCACACCGCTACCGCCCGAGGTGCTCGAACCGGTCATGCCGCTCGCGCCGGAGGAGCCGCTGGAGCCGGTTTGCGGCTCGCTCGAGTTACCGGTGGCGGTGCGGCCGGCTTCCATGCCGGAGCCGGTGCTACCCTGCGAACCGCTCCAGCCGCTCTGGCTGGAACCGCTTTGGCCGCTCATGTCGCTGGAACCGCTCTGGCCGCTCGTACCGCTCTGGCCGCTCATGCCGCTCGAACCGCTGGTGCTGCCCGAGTGCTTCTTGGACTTCTTGTCGTGCTTTTGCGAGCTGCCGGTCGCGCTCGAGGACGAGCTGCCGCTGCTCTGGTCGTTCATGCTGGAACCGCTCTGCGAGCTGCCGGTGGCGGTGCTGCCGCTCTGGCCGGAGGTGCTGCTCGACTGGGCGTGGACGGCGGTGGCGCCGAACATGGCGGCGGCGACAGACGCGCCGAGGAGGGCTTTCAGAAGCTTATTCGTTTTCATGGCTATCTCCTAAACTATTTTCGGGGCTTAAAACTCAACAATATCAATGAGATACGTGAGTCATGTGGTTCCGAGTGTAGTAAGAGCCATGCGCAAGGGGCGCACGGTAGCCCGATGGAAATTTGACAAGATCGTAGACGGACTCAAGGCCCGGTGGCGCGGACGGCCTGGGCAGACAGGGTGCCGAGTTCCGTGTACAGCGGCAGGATGTTGTTCTTGTCGTCGGGATAGACCCGGTTAGACAGGAACACGTAAAAGCTGTTCGACGACGGATCGATCCATAGGATGCAGCCGGTAAATCCGGTATGTCCATAACTGCCGAGCGGATAGATGCCGCCGCGCGGCCGCTTGGCATAGGGCGAGTCGATGTCCATGCCCATGCCGCGCAGGGACTCGATGCCGGGCGGGGTCTGCACCGTGGTGAGCAGGCGCACGCTGTCGCGGCCGAGCACGCGCACACCGTCCAGCTCGCCGCCATTGAGGAGCATGCGCGCATAGCGGGCGACGTCGCGCGCGGTCGAGAACACGCCGGCCGAGCCGGCCACGCCGCCCATGCGCCGCACGGTAGGGTCGTGCACCACGCCGCGCAGCAGCTGGCCCGGCGCGAGGTCGCCGTGCAGGCCTTCCGGCCCGCCCTTCTGGGTCGGCGCGATCGCTTCCGCCCGCACCCGCGCCAGCGGCAGGTAGCCGGTGTCGCGCATGCCCAGCGGCCCGAAGATGCGGCGGCGCGCGAAGTCCTGGAGCGGCATGCCGGACACGCGCTGCACCAGTTGGCCCAGCAGGATGTAGTTGATGTCGGAGTAGCGGAAGTAGCTGCCCGGCGCATGGGTCACCTGCTGGGCGCAGGCCAGCCCATGGGCCGCCGCGTCGCCGCGCCAGTCCGGTTTGGCCGGCAGGCCGGACGGCAGGCCCGACACGTGGGTCAGCAGGTGGCGCACCGTGATCGCCTCCTTGCCGCCGCCCGCGCAGTCGGGGAAGTAGCGCACCAGCGGCGCGTCCAGGTCGATGCGGCCCTCCTCGGCCAGCATCAGGACCGCCGGCGCGGTCACCAGCACCTTGGTGAGCGAGGCGGCGTCGAAGATGGTGTCCGGGGTGACCGGGGCAGCGTCTGCCTCGTCGCTGAACCGCCCGTAGGCGCGCTCGTAGACCGTCCCCGCCTGCTCCAGGCGATAGACGGCGCCGGGCAGCCTGCGCGCCGCCACCGCGTCCTCGACGGCGCGGTCGAGGGCGTGCAGCGGCGCCGTGTCGAAGCGCTCAGCGGCCACGGCGCGCTCCCGCTCCGGCAAGGCGGCGCAGCCGGCGGCCAGCAGCGACACGAGGGCAAGGGAAAGCGGCAGGCGGCGGAATCGGAACATGGCGGGCTCGCGGGCAGGTCCTGGACGGGCCGAGATGGCCCGGCGTCACGACCCAGGCATCATAAGGATGGGCCAGTCGAGGGTCAATCTTTACGCCCTGGCCGGCGCGCGCCGCAAAACGAGGCGCCCGCGCACGCGGTTTGTCGCAACGGCGTATCATCGCCCAATGATTCCTTTCTCGATACTCGACCTCTCCCCCATCGCAGAAGGCAGCGATGCGGCGGATTCCTTCCGGCGTTCCCTCGACCTCGCCCAGCACGGCGAGCGCTGGGGCTATCAACGCTTCTGGCTGGCGGAGCACCACGGCATGCCGGGTATCGCCAGCGCCGCCACGGCGGTGCTGATCGGCTACGTGGCCGGCGGCACCAACACCATCCGGGTCGGCGCCGGCGGCATCATGCTGCCCAACCATTCGCCGCTGGTGATCGCCGAGCAGTTCGGCACCTTGGCCTCGCTCTACCCGGGCCGGATCGACCTCGGCCTGGGCCGCGCGCCCGGTTCGGACCAGGTCACCGCGCGCGCCCTGCGCCGCAACCTGGCCTCCGATGCCGACGAGTTCCCGCAGGACGTGGTGGAGCTGATGGACTACTTCGCCGGCTCGACCCGGCGCCCGGTCCAGGCCGTGCCCGGCGCCGGCCTCGAGGTGCCGCTGTGGATCCTCGGCTCCAGCCTGTTCGGCGCCCAGCTCGCCGCCCACCTGGGCCTGCCTTATGCCTTCGCCTCGCACTTCGCACCCCAGATGATGATGCAGGCGATCGAACTCTACCGCGCAAGTTTCCGCCCATCCGCGCAGTTGGACAAGCCTTATGTGATGCTGGGGTATAACGTATTCGCCGCCGAGACCGACGAGGAGGCGCAATTCCTCGCCACCTCGATGCAGCAGGCCTTCGTCAACCTACGCAGCGGCCGGCCGACCAGGCTCAAGCCGCCGGTGCGCGGCTACCTGGAGGCGCTCGACCTGCCGGAACGCATGATGCTCGACAGCGTGCTGTCTTGCTCGGCCATCGGCTCGCCCGCCAGCGTGAAGACGCAGATGGAAGCCTTCATCGCGCGCACCCGTCCGGACGAGCTGATGATCACCTCGCAGATCTTCGACCACGCGGCGCGCCTGCGCTCCTACGAGATCACGGCCGAGATCCAGCGCGCCGGCTAGTCAGGCGTCGCCGGTCCCTGCCTGCAGCATGTCGATCAGGGTGCGCGTGGAGCGCACCCGTCCCATGCGCGGGAAGACCTGGCGGCAGGCAAAATGGTGGGCCTCGGCCTCCATGCTGCTCATCGCGTCCTCCGCGAACACCAGCGCATAGCCGCGATCAAAAGCCGCGCGCGCCGTCGATTCCACGCCAAAATTGGTGGCGATGCCGCACAGCACCAGGGTGTCGATGCCGCGCCGTCGCAGCAGCTGGTCGAGTTCGGTGCCGTAGAAAGCGCCCCACTGGCGCTTGACGATCACCACGTCGCCCGCCTCGACGCCGGCTTCCGGCGCCAGGCGCGAGGCCTCGGGCGCCGGCGCCGGCGCGCCCGCCGCGCGCAGCGGCGCATCGGCCGGCGGCGTGGGCAGTTCCTCCAGCAGCACGTGCACGTAGACCACCATCGCGCCGCGATTGCGCATTTCCTGGGCCAGCAGCACGCAGTTGCCGACCGTCTGTTCAGCGCTGTAGGGCGCCAGCTCGCGCTGGACGTTGCTGATCTGCAGATCGATCAGGACCAGCGCCGTGCGCGCCAGGTCGAACGGATGTTGATCCATGGGATGACTCCTCGAAGGCGACGATAGCGGGCAGTATCGCGGATGCCGGCATGCGGCGGCGCACGCGCACCTTCGCGGCCTGCGGGCCTACAATAGGCTCCTTGTCAACCGACCTGGAGCCGAGATGCGCCTGCGCCTGTCCACCTTCGCCCCCCTGCTACTGGCCGCCAGCCTGGCCCTGCTGTCCGGCTGCACCCTGCTCGCCACCGCCACCACCGCGCCCCTGCTCGACCGGCATGTTCCCAAGGACTACAGTGGGGTTGTCGCCGTGCGCAAGGACAGCCGCGCGCCGCTCGTGCTCGAGGCGCGCGGCCTCGCCCTGCGCGAGGAACGCCAGCCCAACACCAAGGAGACCCGCTTCATGATCGGCTCGGCCACCAAGTGGATCACGGCCGTCACCATGCTGCGCCTGGCCGACATGGGCAAGCTCGAGCTCGATGCACCGATCGCGCGCTACCTGCCCGAACTGCCGCCAGCGAACGGCGCGGTGACCCTGCGCCAGCTGCTGTCCCACCACAGCGGCATTCCGAACGGCTATGCGGCGGCCCTGGCCAAGGATCCGGCCACCAACCGGCTCGAAATCGGCCTGGTCGACGCGGCCCTGCGCTTCGGGGCGGGCGCGCCCACGGCAGCGCCCGGCGAGCGCTACGAGTATTCGGGCGCCAATTACATGCTGGCCGCCGCGGCGGTCGAGCGGGCCACCGGCAAGCCGTTCACGGAAGTGGTCGAGGAACTCGTGTTCGCCCCCGCCGGCGTGCGCGACACCAGCTTCGCCGAAACCGGCTACGAGGACGCGGTGGGCATGGCCGTCGGCTACAGCGCCGACGGCCAGCGCAAGACGCCGCCGGCCGCGCCGATGCTGGCGCCGACCGGCACCGTCTACAGCACCGCGCGCGACCTGGTCGACCTGATGGATGCGGTGTACCAGGGCAAGCTGCTGTCGGCGCGCAGCCTGCGCGAGCTGTCGACCGTGCATCATGCGCCCGAGCACTACGCCCTGGGCGGCCGCGTCCAGCCTCTGAACACGGACAAAGGCGCCCGCTCCCTGGCCTGGGAGGCGGGCGCCTTCGGCGGCTACAAGACCCTGATCGCCTACGATCCGGCGGACGGGCGCGCCGTGGTGCTGCTGAACAATGGCGACATGGCCCAGGACACCCTGGCCCCGATCGCCCAGGCCCTGGTCCGGAGATTGGATCGCTAGCGGTGGCGGTCCCGCAGCGCCAATACCAGTGCTGTGAGCGCGGCTGAACCAATGAACGCAAAGACCAGAAGATTGAACGCAGTCTCGACATTCATCCCCGGATCGAGGAAAACGATCAGGAGATAGAGAAATGCGACGAAGGAGAAGGCTACGCTCAGCGCAACGCAGGTAAGTTTCATGCGAATGGCTCCATGCTTGGACAATTAAATAGCTGTCCGGCCCGACTGCCGCCCGCTCGCATGACTTGCTCCACGAACGACGCGCAGTTGTGGATAAAGATTCCCCATAACCATGGTTTTACGATCAATTCATGCAGCTTTTCATGGGCGCCCTTAGGATTCGGCAGCCTGACAGCCCAACGCTGGAGTTCGCGTTTGCCGTTCTCGTTTAAGTAGCGCAAATAGTCGTTCTCATGCAGGAACTTCGGCTCTTTGTACACGCCGGCAATATGCACATACCAGCTCCAATTGGTACCAATGTGCAAAAGTGCGTGGCCGCAAAAGTTGCCCCCGTCACCTGAAACAATCACCGCACACACATGCTCGAAGTCCGACTCTTCGAGCGGGCAAACAAGCAAGCGATCGCCATCATAAGGCTGCGACATTTCGCCCCCGTTCAGCAAACACGATTGGCTGAGCAGTCCCATCCGCCTGACGTATTGCCTTGCGTTCCACCCCTGATGGATTGGCGCAGGTAGTTCCACTTGATCTTTGCGTACGCGAGCTGGATCCGCTCGCTGATGACACCGGCCTGCCCACTATCCGGCGTGATGCTGGCAATCAGAACGTTCTCCAGTTCTATTCTGAAATAGGGGATAGCGTTGCCATTGCTGTCAGCGCGCATGAACTCGAAGACTGCCTTGACAAGCGTTCTTCCGGCCGCGCAGGTTTGCAGCAGTACGGGCGACGCGAGGTCGGCAAGCTTAAGAAAGGTGACTGGATAGACATCGGCTCTACCGCTTGTATGGCCCCCGCTGGTCGATACGACCATGGCTCTAGGCTGATGAATGGCGTAGAAGACGTTGGAAACCTCTATCCAATTTCTATGCTTGTGGTCTGTCGACTCACCTGTGATGCCGTCAATTTGCAAGTATGCGTCGTTCGCCATGGTGCCCCCGCTGAGGTCGAACTCCGATTTTTGCCTCGCTACGTTTTGGCAGCTTGGCCATCGTCATGGGAACGCGCGGAAGGGGTCAACAGGACGGCGTTGTGGCTATCGAGAAATCTACGAGGTGGTCACTTTGAATCTGGGTCAGAGACCGCCTGTCGGAGGCGACTTCCCGCGCAAGCCTCTGCGGGCTGCGCGGGAATGCCGTCTTGCTGTCAAGACCGGAATGGTGTTTCGCGGTGCGCTTATTGCACCGGATTGCCGTCCGGATCGAGCTTACGGACCTCGCCCAGATTGAGCGCGCGGATGTCCTTCTCGACCTTGCTCATGTCGCCCACGACCACCCACACCAGGCGGTCCGGGGTGAAGGCGCGCGCCGCCAGCGCATTCGCCGCGCCCGGTTCGATGGACAGCACCTTCTGGGTGAAGCTGTTGTAGTAGTCCTCCGGCAAGCCATACTTCAGGATGGTCGAATAGGCCCCGGCCAGCTGGCCCGCGGTCTCGAAGCGGCCCGGCAGGCCCAGGGTGTTGTTGTCCTGGGCGCTACGCAGTTCCGCCGCCGCGATCGGCTTGCCGCCGGCGATGTCGCGGTACTCGCGCACCAGTTCCTTGATCGCATCCTGGGTCTTGTCGGTCTGCACCGGCGACAGGCTCAGGAAGGGCTGCTGGCCGATCGCCGGCCACGTCCAGCTCGACACGCCATAGGACCAGTGCTTGTCCTCGCGCAGGTTCATGTTGATGCGCGAGCTGAAGGTGCCGCCGAACACGTCGTTGACGACCTCCAGCGGCACCGCTTCCGGATGGTTGCGCGGCGGGGCCAGCTGGGCCGCCACGATCACGCTCTGCAGTGCGCCCGGACGGTCGACCAGGTAGACCCTGCTCCGGTCCGGAGCGGACACCGGCGCGATCACTTTCTTCGGCACCTCACCCGGTTTCCAGGCCGCGAAGGCGCGCTCCAGCAGGGGTTTCATCTCGGCCAGGGTGGTGTCGCCCACCACCAGCAGGGTCGCGTTGTTGGGCTTGAACCAGGCGGCGTGGTAGCGCGCCAGGTCGGCGCGGGTCATGCGCTTGACGGCGTCCTCGGTGCCGGTGCCGGTGAGGGGATGCGCATACACGTGGTCCTTGCCGTACAGCAGACCGGGCAGCACGCGCAACGCGGTCATCTCGGGCACCGTCTTCTCGCGCGCGATCGCGGCCAGGCGGTCCTTCTGCAGGCGCGCGAACTCGTTCTCGGGGAAGGCCGGGTTCTGCACCAGGTCGGCGTACAGCGCCAGCGCCTGCGGCAGGGTCGCCTTGAGCGTGTTCATGGTCACGGCGGAGCTGTCCAGGTCGGCCGAGGCGCCGAAGCTGGCCCCCAGGCTCTCCAGTTCCTCGCCGATCTGCAGCGACTTGCGGGTCGGGGTGCCCTCTTCCAGCATGCGCATGGCCAGGCTGGCCACGCCCGGCAGATCCCTGGCGTCGGAAGCATAGCCGCCATCCACCAGCAACTGCAGGTTCACCACCGGCGCCTCGTGACGCTCGGCCAGCACCACCTTGAGGCCGTTGGACAGGGTCATCTTCTGCATCGGCGGCAGCTTGAGCGACATCGGCTTGCCCAGCGCCGGCTCCTTGCTGCGGTCGACCTGGGGCGGGTTGGCCGCCAGGGTCGGGAAGGGGTCGATCTGGAGCACGAAGTCGCCGTCGCTCAGCCAGGCGTTCATCGCCTGCTTCACCGAGGCCGGGGTGGCCGCCTTGATCGCCTTCAGGTAGTCCTTGTAGCACTCCGGATTGCCGGTATAGGTCTGGCAGGACGCCAGCAGGTCGCTCTTGCCGCCGAAGCCGCCGACGCGCTCGACGATGCGGGTGTACTGGGCCAGGATCGCGGTCTTGGCCAGGCGCAGCTCGTCCTGGGTCGGGTCGTTCTTCAGCAGGGCGCGCAGTTCCTCGTCGGCCGCCGCTTCCATCTTGCGCGGATCGGCGCCGGGGCGCGCGGTCAGGGTGATGCTGAACTGGCCGCCGATCTCGGACGAGGCGTCTCCGGCCACGGCGCTGGTCGCCAGCTGGTCCTTGTACACCAGGCGCTTGTACAGGCGCGAGGTCTTGCCGCCGCCAAGGATGCGCGCGGCAAGGTCGAGCTGGACTTCCTCGGGCGTGTGCGCGCCCGGCACGTTCCAGGTGCGGTAGATGCGGGTCTGGGGCACGCGGTCCTGGGCCGTGAGGCGGTGGGTGCCGCTGCGCTTGGCGACCCAGGCGGCGTGCTTGGCCAGCGGCGGACCCGGCGGGATGTGGCCGTAGTATTGCTCGACCTTCTGGCGCGCCACTTCCGGCGTGATGTCGCCCGACAGCACCAGCACGGTGTTGTTCGGGCCATAGTTCTTCTTGAACCAGTCCTGCACGTCGGTCATGCTGGCCGCATCCAGGTCTTCCATCTTGCCGATCACGGTCCAGGAATACGGGTGGCCGGCCGGATAGGTGTTGGTCACCAGCAGTTCGTAGGCGATGCCGTAGGGCTGGTTCTCGCGCTGGCGCTTCTCGTTCTGGACCACGCCGCGCTGCAGGTCGAGCTTCTTCTGGTCCACCGTGCCGAGCAGGTGGCCCATGCGGTCGCTCTCGGCGAACAGCGCATAGTCGAGCATCGAGGTCGGCACGTTCTGGAAGTAGTTGGTGCGGTCCTGGTTGGTGGTGCCGTTCAGGTCGGTCGCACCGATGCCCTCCATCGCGGTGAGATAGGTCTTCTTGAAGTTGTCGCTGCCGCTGAACATCAGGTGCTCGAACAGGTGGGCGAAGCCGGTCTTGCCGGGCTTTTCGTTCTTCGAGCCCACGTGGTACCAGGTGTTGACCGCCACCACCGGGGTCTTGTGGTCTTCGTGCACGATCACGGTCAGGCCGTTCTTGAGCGTGAACTTGGTGTAGGGGATGTGCGGGATCGGGATCTCGGGTGCGGCCGGCCTGGCCGGCGCGGCCTGCGCGGATGCGCCGCCGATGGCCAGGGCGAGCGCCGCCGCCAGGTGGATGCTGCGACGAACAGAAACTGCCATGCTGCTCCTCCAGATGGAAAGGGAAAGGCCGGCGCCGCAGCGCCGAGAGGGCATTCTAGGCAGGTTTCGCTTCTGCAAGAAACAAAAAAGGCGCATGGAGGGCAATCCATGCGCCCTGCATCGCGCCCGCGGCGCTTACTGCGGCACGATGCGCAGCAGGCTGCCGCGCGACTCGTCGGTCAGCACGTAGAGCTGCCCGTCCGGTCCCTGGCGCACGTCGCGCACGCGCTTGCCGATCGGCAGGCGTTCCTGCTTGGTCACCTTGCCCTGGGCGTCGAGCGCGACGCGGCGGATGTCCTCGCCCGCCAGGCTGCCGCTGAACAGGCTGCCCTGCCATTGCGGGAAGGCCTTGCCGCTGTAGACCACCAGGCCCGAAGGCGCTGGCGAGGGCGACCACACCACCAGCGGCTGCACCATGCCCGGCACCACCTTGGTGCCGACCGGCTCGCGGGTCTTGTAGTCCAGGCCATAGCTCTGCAGCGGCCAGCCATAGTTCTTGCCGGCTTCGACCAGGTTGATCTCGTCGCCGCCGCGCGGGCCGTGCTCGCTGGCCCAGACACGCCCGGTCTTCGGGTCGACCGCCAGGCCCTGGATATTGCGGTGGCCATAGCTCCAGATCTCGGGCAAGGCGCCCTTCTGGGACGCCAGCGGATTGCCCGGCGCCGGCTTGCCCTCGGCCGTCAGGCGCAGGATGGAGCCATGGTGGCTGCCCAGGTTCTGAGCCTGCTCGCGCGCCAGCATGCTGCCCACGCGCTGGGGCGGGTTGCCGCCGTCGCCGATGCTCATCAGGAGCGTGCCGTCCGGCATCCACGCCAGGCGCGAGCCGAAGTGCTGGCCGCCGCTCTTGCCGGGCGTGACCGAGAACAGGGTCTTCACGCTGTGCACGCGCTTGCCGTCGAACACGCCCTGCACCAGCACGGTCCGGTTCTCGCTGTCGCTGCCGCTGGCCATGGTCATGTAGACGCGCGGATTGGTCTTGTCCGCGGGGTGCACGGCGATGTCGAGCAGGCCGCCCTGGCCGCCGGTGAACAGCGTGGGCAGGCCCTCGAGGGCGACCGGCTGCACGCGCTTGCCCTCGACCAGGTGCAGGCTGCCCTCCTTGCCGGTGACCAGCAGGCGGCCGTCCGGCAGCCAGGTCATGCCCCAGGGCTGGGGCAGGCCCTCGGCCACGGTTTCGGCGCGCCAGCCGCTCGCGCTGGGTGGCTTGTCGACGACCTCGACCTGGGCCAGTGCAGAGTTATTAACCACCAGCATCAGAGCAAGGGCCAGCGAGCCCGACAATCTTGTGCTTCTCACCATACTCGGCATGAAAATATCTCCCAGGATTAGTCAAACGATTAACAAAAGAGGCATTTTGTCGTATTTTGATTCATTTTGTCTGCACGTTCAGCACAAACGGCGTATCATGAACTCTTCATCGAACCAGCGTAAGGATCCCTAACGATGATGCAACGTCGCTCCTTCCTGAAAAGTTCCGTCCTCCTCGCTTCGCCCACCCTCAGCATCCCCGCATTCGCCGCCCATACCGCACAAGCCGCTCCCGGCGAGCGAACCTTGCGTCTGTATAACACGCACACGGGCGAAAAGCTGCGCAGCGTCTTCTGGGCCGAGGGCGAGTTCATTCCGGACGCCCTGCAGGACATCAACAAGGTCATGCGCGACCACCGCACCAACAAGATCGCGGACATCGATCCGCAGTTGCTGCTGCTGGTCGACATGCTGAACGACAAGCTCGGCAACGACAACAAGGAACTGCACATCATTTCCGGCTACCGCTCGCCGGAGTCGAACGCCAAGCTGCACGCCAACAGCAACGGTGTCGCCAAGCGCAGCATGCACATGGACGGCAAGGCGATCGACATCCGCCTGCCGGGCAAGGATCTCAAGATGCTGCACCGCGCCGCGATGTCGCTCAAGGGCGGCGGCGTCGGCTACTACCCGGATTCGCAGTTCGTCCACATGGACACCGGCCGGGTCCGCTACTGGTAAGACCATGGCGCGGATCTTCCTCCGCGTCATGCTCGGACTGGCCGTCCTGGCCGGTTCACAAGGCTTTCCCGCATCCGCGTTCGCGTCCGCGTCCGCGTCCCCATCCACGGATGCGGCCGGGCAAAGCACCGTCACCGTCAGATCGACCCGCGATCCGGTCGACAAATCCTACCGCAAGATGATCCGCGGCATGGAACGATTCGAGCGCGAGCGTGCGCTCGCCCCCCAGGCCAGCCTGCGCTTCCAGTTGCTGCCGCGCTCGCGCACGGTGGACATGCACGGCATCACCCTGCGCATCGCCGGCGACAGCGTCAACGTGCCCGTCACGGTGGACGGCAACAATACCTTCGTCCTGCCGCGCGTCGACCAGGCGCTGCGCGAGGACGCCGCCGTGCTGGCCAACCGCCGCACCACCAGCATGACCTGGCGCGCCCTGATCCAGTCGCCGGGGGTGCCGCCCGGTATGCGCCGGCTGGGCGACCTGCGCCTCGAATGCCTGGTCGGCAAGGAGGCGGGGCTGGTGTCCAACCGCTCCCTGTTCGGCTGGATCTCGGACGTCATCGACACGCCCGAGGGCGTGTGCAACAGCCCCGACGGCAACTATCTGTTCTTCGCCGAGCGCCCGCTGTTCGCCGTGACCCTGCGCGCCGGCGACCGGGTCGAGACCCTGCCCTTCGGCATGCTCTACGCCGGCGGCGAGCAGACCCGCGCCGACCTCGAATACTGCGACTGCCAGGTGCTGCTCGACCGCACCTATTACGTGCCGATCTGGGACCGCTCCTGGCCGGACGATACCCTGGTCGAGTTCGAGTACATGACCGACCCTGGGGCGGCGCCATGAAGGCCGTACTGCTGATCCTGCTCGCGCTGGCCGGCTGCGCCAGCCAGCCCGCGCCGCCGCCGGGAACCCAGGCGCCGCTGGCGCGCCTGACCGAAGGCGTGGTCCCCGGCCGCACCACCCGGGCCGAGCTGCTGGCCGCCTTCGGCCCCACCAAAAGCGTACGCTTCGACAGCGGCTACGAAGCCTGGGTCTACCAGTCCCCCGCCGGCGGCGGACGCTATGCCGAGTTCGTCGTCCTGCTCAATCCGCAAGGGGTGGTGGCCAAGACCCGTACCCGTGCGCCCGCCCTGCCGTAAATACCACGGCGCCGCGGGCGCGGTGTAGAGTTGCATTTCCTCATCCTTTCCCGGAAGCGACATGCAACGCAAGCTCCTCCCCGCCCTCGCCCTCGTTCTCTCCGCCCTCCTGCCCGTCCACGCCGCCGAGCTCGACCCGACCGAGCAGCGCATCGTCGCCGAAGTGCGCGCCTGGTCCGGCGGCGCCATCGACCTGCTGGAGCGCAGCGCACGCATCAACAGCGGCACCCTGAACCTGGCCGGTGTGCGCGCCGTGGGCGATCTGTTCGGCAAGGAGTTCGAGGCCCTGGGCTTTCGCACCGCCTGGCTCGACATGCCCGCCGAGATGCGGCGCGCCGGCCACCTGGTGGCGGTGCGCGACGGCAAGCAGGGCAAGCGCCTGCTGCTGCTCGGCCACCTCGACACCGTGTTCGAGCCGGACGCGCCTGGCCCGCTGTGGGAGCGCGAGGGCGACAGCGCGCGCGGCCAGGGCGTGGGCGACATGAAGGGCGGGAACGTGGTGGTGGTGGCGGCACTGCGCGCCCTGCAGCGCGCCGGCGCGCTCGACAATACCCGCATCACCGTGATGTTCACCGGCGACGAGGAAGACGCCGGCGAACCGCGTTCGGTCTCGCGCCGCGACATGGTCGAGCTGGCTAAGCGCAGCGACCTCGCGCTCAGCTTCGAGGGCCAGGTGATCGATGGCGGCCGTGTCACGGCCACCGTCGGCCGCCGCGCCACCGCTTCCTTCGATCTCGAGGTCAAGGGGCGCCAGGGCCATTCGCAGGGCGTGTTCGGCCCCGGCGGCTATGGCGCCGTGTACGAGGCGGCGCGCATCCTCGACGCCTTCCGCCGCGAGGTGGTCGAGCCGGGCCTAACCTTCAACCCGGGCGTGATCCTGGGCGGCACCGAGGTCGCCTTCGACGAGGCCAAGCTGAAAGGCAGCGCAGGCGGCAAGACCAACGTGATCGCCAACAGCGTCACCGTGCGCAGCGACCTGCGCTACCTCGACTACGCCCAGCGTGACCGGGCCCAGGCGCGCATGCGCGAGATCGTGGCCCAGAGCCTGCCCGGCGCCAGCGCCAGCATCGCTTTCCGCGACTCCTACCCGCCGATGGCGGTCACGCCGGGCAACCTCAAGCTGCTGGAACAGTATTCCCGGGCCAGCAGCGACGCCGGCCTGGGCGAGGTCGTGGCCCTGCCCGCCACCGCGCGCGGCGCCGGCGACATCCAGTTCGTCGCGCCCTATATCGACAGCCTGGACGGCCTGGGCGCCAGCGGTAGTGGCGCGCACTCGCCGAACGAGCGGGTCGACCTGCCCTCGATCGAGCGCGCCGCGATCCGTACCGCGCTGCTGATCTACCGCCTGACGCGCTGAGGCCGCGCCCGCGAGCTCCCTGAGCCGGTCGGAGTTCAGCGCGCCCCCCTGGAACAGATCAAAGGCCGGGCACACGGATGCCCGCTAGACTGTGCGGCGCACGCCACGTTTTCCGTGGCGAGCTAAAGGCATTCGCTGGCACAATGGCGCCAGTGAATACTTCGGCAACGGGGGCGGACATGCTGGTCAAACGTGCTCAGATGTGGATTCTGTTGTTGATGGGAATGCTGCTGGCCGCCTGCGGCGGCGGAGGCGGCAGCCCGGGCGAGACCGGCGTAGTGCCGCAGCCGCCGGCCACCACCGGCGCGCTCACGGTCACGGTCAGCGGCCTGCCCGCCGGCGTGAACGCCGCCCTGCGCGTGACCGGCCCCAACAACTTCACCCAAGACCTGAACCAGACCCAGACCCTGAGCAACCTGGCGCCCGGCAGCTACAGCCTCAGCGCCGCGGCGGTCACCAGCGGCGCCACCACCTACACCCCCACGCCCGCCACCCAGAGCGCGGTGGTGAGCGCCGGCGCCACCGCCAGCGCGACCGTCAACTATGGCGGCGCGAGCGCCACCCTGAGCCTGGGCGTCACCCGGGTCGCCGAGCTGGAGAGCCCGACTTTCCTGAGCGCGCCGCCCGGCGACGCGCGCCTCTTCGTCACCGAGCGCCCGGGCCGGGTGCGCATCATCCAGAACGGCAGCGTGCTGAGCGCGCCTTTCCTCGACATCAGCGCGCGCGTGGCCACCGCCGGCGAAGGCGGCCTGCTCTCGCTCGCCTTCGACCCGCAGTACGCGCGCAACGGCTACGTCTACCTGTATTACACCGACGCCCAGCGCGACATCGTGGTCGAGCGCTTCACGGCCAGCGCCAATCCCAACCTGGCCGACGCCACCTCGGGCCTGGTGATCATCCGCGTGCCCCACCCCGGCTTCACCAACCATTTCGGCGGCCAGCTGGCCTTCGGGCCCGACGGCTTCCTCTACCTGGCGCCCGGGGACGGCGGCGGCGCCGGCGACCCGCAGCGCAACGGCCAGAACTTCACCTCGCTGCTGGGCAAGCTGCTGCGGCTCGACGTCGCCAACGCCAGCGCCTCCCAGCCCTACGCGATCCCGCCCGACAACCCCTATATCGCGATGAGCTCGCGGCGCGGCGAGATCTGGGCGGCCGGCCTGCGCAACCCCTGGCGCTTCAGCTTCGACGGCGGCCAGCTCTACCTGGCCGACGTGGGCCAGGACCAGCGCGAGGAAGTGAACATCGTGGGCGCGTCCCAGGGCGGGCTGAACTTCGGCTGGAACATCATGGAGGGCACGCTCTGCTACAACGCCAGCAGCTGCGACCGCAGCGGCCTCACCCTGCCCGCCTTCGAGTACGAGCACGGCAGCAACAACGTGAACGGCTGCTCGATCACGGGCGGCTTCGTCTACCGCGGGCGCGCCTTGCCCGAGCTGGCCGGCCACTACTTCTATTCCGATTTCTGCGGCGGCTGGCTCAAGAGCTTCCTGCCGGGCGCCGGCGGCATCACCCAGCAGCGCGACTGGAACCTCCAGGGCGTCCGGCAGGTCGTATCCTTCGGCCGCGACGCCGAGGGTGAGCTTTACCTGCTCTCGGCGGCGGGCGGCATCTATAAAATCGGACGCGCCTCCACGCCCTAGAGTTAAAATTAAGAAATGGCACGCTTACAACTAGACTTCCCCGAAGACCAGTTTTACTATTCGACGCCGCTGACCGTGAGGGTCACGGACATCAATGCCGCCAACCACCTCGGCAACGACTCGATGATCTCCATGATCTCCGAGGCGCGGGCGCGCTTCCTGTTCGAGTTCGGCGTCGCCGAGACCGAGCGCGACGGCACCGGCATCATCGTCACCGACCTCGCCACCACCTACCGCGCCGAGGCCCATGCGCGCGACCAGTTGCTGTTCGAGGTCGGCGTCATGGACTTCAACAAGTATGGCGGCGACATCACCTTCCGCATCACCCGGCCGCGCGACCGCAGGCTGATCGCCATGGCCAAGTCCGGCTTCGTGTTCTACAACTACAAGACCAGCCAGGTGGTCGCCATGCCCGAGGAATTCCGGGCCAAGTTCGACCGGGTGAACTGGATCGACTGACGCGGCCTGCCGGCCGGACCGGCGTGCACTTACTTCAGCACGGCGCGGAAGGTCACCTCGATCAACTGCGAAGGAATCGCCAGGCGCGTCACGCCGATGAGGTTGCTTGCGCAGCGCGGTTGCGGTCGCCCGTACAGCTCCTTTCTCACCTTTCCGGCGGCCGCGAAGGCGGCGTCGACGTCCAGCACGTAGAGGGTCTCCTCGACCACGTCGTCCAGCGTGGCGCCAAATTCCGCCAGCAGGGAAATGGCGTTCAGGTAGGTCTGACGCATCTGCGCCTCCATGGTCGAAAAATCGACAGGCTTGCCGTTCTCGTCGAGCTCGGCGGGCGCGACCATCGCGCCGTCCTTGTCATGGCTGAGCTGGCCGGAAAGGTAAATCGTGTCCTTGACCTGGACGGCCTGGCAGTAGCCGAAGGCGTCTTCCCAGGCGACGCCATGATTGGCGATTTTCTTCTCGAGCGGGGCGGTGGTGTTCATGGAACTCCTCAGGCGGGGTTGGTTGGACGAGATGAAGGAAACTGCATTGTGCGGTTAACATCCCCGGTCGGCTTGCATTTTTCTGCTCTTGTCGAGCAGGCGACGAAGGGCGAAAAAAGTTGGAACTTTTTTGCCGCCCCGGCGGAATACGGTTAAAGATGAGCGCCATGACCACACCACCCGACCAGCCAGATGCCGAATTGCTGCGCCAGATGCGCCTGGGGACCGCCGCCGCCTTCGCGGCGCTGTACCGGCGTCACCAGGGGCCGCTGTACCGTTTCGTGCTGCTGCGCTGCGGTTCGGCCGACACGGCCGCCGACATCGTGCAGGAAACCTTCATGGGACTGCTGACCGGCCGCTACGACTACGATCCGCTGCGCGGGCAGTTGCAGCACTTCCTGTTCGGGGTGGCGCGTAACCTGGCCTTGAAATGGGAGGAAGGACGTCGGCGCCATGCGGTGCTGCCGCCAGCCGGCGCGGACGAGGACGAGGAAGACGAGCTGGACATCGCCAGCGAAGACGACGGCCCCCTCGGGCGCCTGCTCGAGAACGAGGCCGCCGAGCAGGTGCGGCGCGCGCTGTCCCTGTTGCCGCCGCACTACCGCGACCCGGTCATCCTGTACGAACTGCACGAGCTGTCCTATCAGGAGATCGCGGCGGTGTGCCAGGTGGACATCGGCACCGTGCGCTCGCGCCTGGCGCGCGCCCGCGCGGCCCTGGCCAAGCGCCTGCAAGCCCTGCGCCCGGCCAGCGCCGCCTGAAGAACGAAGGAAGGAAATTCTATGGAATCCAAGGACAAGCTGGACCCGCTGCTGGCCGCGCACTTCGACGCGCTGCGCGCCGGGCTGGCCGGACACGCGGCGCCGCGCTGCGTCGAGAAAGAGCTGATGCAGGCCTACGCCCGCCAGTTCCCGCCCAAGAGGCGCTGGTACCAGCGCCTGTCGCTGCCCCAGTGGGGCGCGGCCGGGGCGCTGTGTTCGCTCACCGCCGTGGCGGTGCTGCTGGCGATGTCGCCGCACGACACCGTGACCGTCGGCGCGCCGCCGCTGGTGGGAGTGGACGGGGGCGCCGCCTTCATCGCCCTCGACACCCTGGAGCGCATCGAACGCGAGCCCGATACCCGTGTGGTCGAGGCCGACCTGCCGCAGGCCACCCTGGCCTCGCTCGGCCTGCCCGTCACGCCCGACAACGCGGACCGCACGGTGCGCGCCGAAATGCTGGTGGCCGCCGACGGCCAGCCGCTGGCGGTGCGCCTGAGCGCCGCCAACTGATTCACTACCAACGAGGATGCCATGAAACACGAGAAGATCCTGATCGCCGCCCTGCTGGCCTGCGCCTTCGCCCCGGCCCTGGCCGAGGAAGCGGGAGAAGCCGAGGAACGCGCCGAGCGCCGCATCGTCACCCGCCTGGGCGACAGCCGCGACGAACTGGTCATCGCCAATGGATTGCCGATGGGCGGGGCCATCATCCAGCAGTCCCTCGGCCGGGCGGTCAAGAACGCGCCCTACAGCGCCCTGTCGGTGTCGGAACGCATCCAGCACCTGGCCGACGGCAACCAGATCGTCAACAAGACGGTGGCCATGAACTACCGCGACAGCGCCGGCCGCACCCGTACCGAGGTGCGCGACGACGATGGCGAGGTCCGCGTGATCACGATCAATGATCCGGTCGAGGGGGTGCGCTATGTGCTGCGTCCGGAGACGAAGACGGCGACCAAGGTCGGGAATCCCGGCGAGATCGCGCGCGCGGCTGCCGAGCAGGCCCGCGCCGCCGCCGAAAAGGCGCGTGCTTCGGCCGAACAGGGGCGTGTAGCTGGCGACCAGGCGCGGCTTGCAGCCGAGCAGGCGCGCCAGCGCATCGAACAGTTGCGCCGCGAGGGCAGGCTGCCGGAAGGCGGGCGTTTCATCGTCAAGGAAGTCGAACGCGGTGGCGAGCACAAGGACGTGCAGATCCGCGTCGCACAACCGATGCCCGGAGCGCCCTTCGCCCGGCCCGAGTTCACGACGCACATCGGCCCCATGATCGCCGGCGCATTCGGCGACGCCAAGTGGTCGGCCAAGGCGGTGAGCAAGGAGCTCGGCACGCGCGAGTTCTCCGGAGTGAAAGCACAGGGGCGCCAGCGCAGCTACGAGATTCCCGCCGGCGAGATCGGCAACCGCAACCCGATCACGGTCAGCAGCGAGACCTGGAGCTCCCCGGAGCTGAGGGTGGTCGTGTACGACAAGCGCAGCGATCCGCGCAGCGGGGAGACGGTGTACCGGCTGGAAGACCTGAAGCGGGAAGAACCGGCGGCGGCGCTGTTCACGGTGCCCTCGGACTACACGGTCAGGGATGTGATGACGCCGCCACGGACCGCGCTCAAGAAGACCGATTGAGGCCGGATCGACAGGCGTAGCCCCGCAAACGAATCGGCCCCGCACCAGCGGGGCCGAGTTTTATGGGGCGGGCGCAAGACCCGGGCAGTCCTGGGTCAGCTCCGGCGCTTCTGCAGGATGGCCTGGTCGAACCATTCCTGGATCATGCGCTTTTCATAACGCAGCGTGTCGCTGTCGGACCAGCGATTGATGCGCTGCAGGTAGCTCATGTCCGCCAGCTTCGCGTCGCCGCTGCGCAGCACCTGGCCGTCCTGGGTCAGGCTGTAGCGCAGGGTGATGATGGGCCAGTCGGCCATGCCCTTGAGCACGCGCAGGTCGCGTCCCGAACCACGGGTCGGATACTCGCGGCCCGCCAGGTCGATGTCGGTCACATCGATGGTCAGGTCCTGCCCCTGCGGCAAGTTCGCGCCCAGCTTGGTGAAATAATCGTTCAGGTTCTTCAGCACCTCTTCGCGCTCCCAGGGGGCGAAAGGCAGGTCGGAGAAGCGCTCCGACTCGATGTAGTTCACGGTGACGCCCGCCGACGCAGTCCCTGCGCCAAACGCGAGCAGGCCCGCCAGGGCCAATTTTGCTATCGACGATCTCATGGTCAAACCTCTCCTTCCTTTCGGCTTACGTTCAAAATATACGCCGCTTTGCCGCTGCGCGCCTGTCTTTAATCGTCGATTTTTTGTATCCAAACGTTAGGCTGCGCACACGCCGTTCCGCCCCCGGCGGCCGACAATACGGCAAGGGAGGTCAGCCGTGCCGGAAGGTCCATCACTCTACTTGCTGAAAGAGCAAATCCAGCGTTTCGCCGGGCAGGAGATCGTGCGCGCCGAGGGCAATACCTGGGCCATCGACACCACGCGCCTGGTCGGACAGCCTATCCTTTCCCTGCGCACCTGGGGCAAGCACCTGCTGATCGAGACCCCGGCCATGGTCTTGCGCATCCACTTCCTGCTGTTCGGCACTTACCGCATCGACGAGCGGCGCGACAAGCCGGCCAGGCTCTCGCTCGGCATGGCCGACGGCGGCGAGATGAATTTCTACGCCTGCTCGGTGAAGGAGATCGAGCGCGCCACCTTCGAGGCCTATGACTTCAGCGCCGACGTCATGTCGGACGAGTGGGACCCGAAGCGCGCCCGCAAGAAGCTGCGCGCCCGGCCCGACATGCTGGCCTGCGACGCCCTCCTCGACCAGGATATCTTCTCGGGCGTGGGCAACATCATCAAGAACGAAGTGCTGTTCCGCATCCGCCTGCATCCGCTGTCCACCGTCGGCGCCCTGCCCGCGCCCAAGCTGCGCCAGCTGGTCGACGAAGCGCGCCAGTACAGCTTCGACTTCCTGGAATGGAAACGCCAGTACGTGCTCAAGCAGCATTGGCAGGCCCATGCCCAGCGCACCTGCCCGCGCTGCCAGATCCCGATGCACAAGGCCAAGCTGGGCTTGAGCGCCCGCCGCAGCTTCTGGTGCGAACGTTGCCAGAAGCGCTACGGCGCCTGAGCCAAACGGGTGCGTGCGCCGCTCCGCCATGCGGCAAAACGCCGGCCAGCACGGTGCAAGCTGCACCTTTATCCAGCCTGCATCGGTGATGTGACTTCTTTCGCCAACACTTTTAATATTGCCTGTTGTTAAGGATCATGAGCCATACTACAATCAACTTGACTACGGGCATCAGCCCAGGTAAATACGCGTCCCGCCAACCCGACACCCACGATATCGGAATCGTTTATGTCCTTCCTCTCTTCCGCCACCCCCAAGCTGGCACCCTGGAAAGTGTTGTTGGTCGACGATGAACCGGACATCCATGACATCACCAAGCTGACCCTGTCGCGCTTCCGCCTCGACGGCCGTGCGCTGAGCTTCGTGCACGCCTACAGCGGCGCCGAGGCCAAGGAGGTGCTGGCGCGCGAGAAGGACATCGCGCTGGTGTTCCTGGACGTGGTGATGGAGCGCGAGGACAGCGGCCTGGAAGTGGCGCGCTGGATGCGCCAGGAGCTGGACAACCAGTTCACCCGCATCGTGCTGCGCACCGGCCAGCCGGGCCAGGCGCCGGAAGAGCGCGTGATCGTCGACTACGACATCAACGATTACAAGGAAAAGACCGAGCTCGACCGCACCAAGCTGTTCACCACCACCTTCGCCGCCCTGCGCGCCTACCGCGACATCATGAAGGTCGAGGAAGCGCGCCGCGTGCAGCAGAATTACCGCGAAGGCCTGGAGCGGGTGATCGCCGCCTCCAGCCATATTTTCCAGCAGCGCAACCTGAAGGATTTCGCCAACGGCCTGCTGCAGCAGGTGGTGGCCCTGCTGCGCCTGGAGCAGAGCATGCTGCTGCGCCTGAAGGGCGCGAGCGTGATCACCGGCGAGAGCCAGTACGAGGTGCTGGCCCAGATCGGCGACCTGGGCGGCGAGGAAATCGGCCCGGACCTGGTGGCCCAGCTCGACGACGCGCGCCACAACCGCATCTCGCGCCTGCATGGCGACACCTATGTCGGCTACTTCCCGAACAGCAGCGGCAAGGCTTCGCTGCTGGTGCTCAAGGGCGTGGAAGAAGTCTCGGAACTGGACGCCCAGTTGCTGGAAGTCTTCTGCTCGGGCGTGGCGATCGCCTTCGACAACATCCTGCTGAACCAGGAGATCACCGACACCCAGGCCGAGCTGATCCTGCGCCTGGGCGACGTGGTGGAATCGCGCTCCAACGAAGCCGGCAACCACGTGCGCCGCATGTCCCAGGTCTGCCACCTGCTGGCCCAGGCGGCCGGCATGCCGGAAGAGGAAGTCGCGACCCTGATGCACGCCGCGCCGATGCACGACGTGGGCAAGATCGCCACCCCGGACGCGGTGCTGCTCAAGCCGGGGCGCCTGAACGAGGAAGAGTGGGAAATCATGCGCCAGCACCCGACCGTGGGCCTGCAGATCCTGGACGGTTCCTCGCGTCCGATCCTGAAGGCGGCGGCGGTGATCGCCCACCAGCACCACGAGAAATACGACGGCAGCGGCTATCCGCAGGGGCTCAAGGGCGAGGCGATCCACCCGTATGCGCGGATCGTGGCGGTGGCCGACGTGTTCGACGCGCTGAGCCACAAGCGCTGCTACAAGGACGCCTGGCCGGCCGAGAAGGTCACCGAGCACCTGCGTGAGGTGGCGGGGCATCACCTCGATCCGTATTACGTCGACCTGCTCATCAAGAACATGGACAAGGCGCTGGAGATCAACCGGAACTGGCCGGATTAAGGGGAAGCCCGCCTGGAGCTCCCACATTTCGCGTACCGCCTGCTCCTCGTCTCACCCACTAACCCGTAAACGTCATCCCGGCGAAGGCCGGGATCCAAGTTCCTTCGCGTCGCCACTAGCTCAAACCTGAGTGGCTACGCTGGCAAACTTGGATCCCGGCCTTCGCCGGGATGACGTTTACAAGGCGCTGGCCGAAAGTAAGGCGCTGGCCGAAAGTAAGGCGCTGGCCGAAAGTAAGGCGCTGGCCGAAAGCAAGGCGCTGGCCGAGAGCAAGGCGCTGGCCGAAAGCGAGGCGCTGGCCGAGAGAAAGTCGCGGGCCGAAAGCTACCGCGGCGGGCCGAAAGCAAGCGCGGGCCGAAACCGGCGCTGCCTTGCCCCTCAAGCCGCGATCTTCTCCTTGCGCTGCGAACGCGGAAAGCGCAAGTGATACTGCAGCCCCTTCCCCGGCGCACTCTCCACCCGCACCGTGCCGCCCAGCGCCCCGGTCACCAGGTTGTACAGGATGTGCGCCCCAAGTCCGCTGCCGCCGGTCCCGCGCTTGGTGGTGAAGAAGGGATCGAACAACTTGTCCAGCGTGTCCTTGTCCATCCCCGCCCCGTCGTCGGCGTAGTCGAAGCACACCACCTCGCCCTCCAGCCCCACGCGGATGGCGATGGTGCCGGCCTGCTCGCGCTCGAAGCCGTGCACCAGCGAATTCACCACCATGTTGGTGACGATCTGCGACACCGCCCCCGGGAAGCTGTCCAGCACCAGGTCCTTCGGGCACGCCAGCTCCACCTTCACCGGCCGGCCCTTGAGCTTGGGCTGGAGCGAGAGCAGCACCTCGTTCAGGTAGCCGTGCAGGTTGAAGCTGCGGATGTCGTCCGAGGACTGGTCCACCGCCACCTGCTTGAAGCTGCGCACCAGGGCCGCCGCGCGCTGGGTGTTGGTGGTCAGGATGCGCAGCGACTGGTCGACGATGTCGAAGAAGCCGTTCAGGCTGTCCTCCGTCATCTCCCCCGCCGCCAGCTCTTCGCGGGTGAGCTTGAGCTCCTGCACCAGGTGGCTGGTCGCCGTCACGCAGATGCCCAAGGGGGTGTTGATCTCGTGCGCCACGCCCGCCACCAGCCGGCCCAGCGAGGCCAGCTTCTCCTGGCGCACCAGCTCCGACTGCGCCTCCTGCAGCGCATGCAGCGCTTCGTTCAGGGCCGCGTTCTGCTCTTCCAGCCGCTCCTTGGTCTTGCGGATCGCGCGGTCGGCCTGCATGCGCGCGATCGCCACCGCCACGTGGCTGGCCATGAAGGCCAGCAGGTCGAGGTCGGCCTTGGTGTACACCACCGCCGGATCGTAGCTCTGCACCACCAGCACGCCATAGGGCTTTTCGTGCACCAGCATCGGCGCCCCCATCCAGCTCGCGATCTCGGTGTTGCCCAGGGGCTCGCGCACCAGGCCGCTCGCTGCCAGGCGCTGGAAGCTGCCGGCGTCGTGCAACTGCGCCTGCTTGCTGGCGAGGACGTAGGAACACATGGCCTTGCCGAAGGGGAAGCGCTGCAGCGGCGCTTCCTTGTCCTTCTGGTCGACGAAGTACGGAATGCTGATCTCCTCCGTCTCCGGGTGGTAGAGGGCGATCAGGAAGTTCTCGGCCACCATCAGCTCGCCGATGATGCGGTGCAGGCTGGCCGACAGCACATCGGTGTCGAGCGCCTGGGCCGACAGGCTGGCGATCTGGTACAGCGCATGCTGCACCTGTTCCGCGCGGCGCCGCTCGCTCACTTCGATCGCCAGCGCGGCCGTGCGTTCCTGCACCGCGCGCTCCAGCCGGTCCATGCTCTGCAGGCCCTGCAGCGCGTTGGAGACGTGGTTGGCGATCAGGGCGAACAGGGCCTGGTCTTCCTCGCTGTAGGTCACGCCCTTGTCATAGCTCTGGATCACGATCGCGCCCAGGGCCTGGTGGTTCTGGTCCAGCAGCGGGCAGCCCATCCAGTGCTCGGCGGCGCTGCCGCTGCCCCAGCGCATGCCTTCGCTTTCGCGCGCGGCGAAGTCGTCGGCGGTGATGACCAGGGTGCGGCGGTTCAGCAGCACCCAGGCGGTGGGCGATTGCTCCGGGGACGCCAGGCGGATGCGCTCGTCCGGGTCGGGCGGGGCGTCGGCTTCGTCGACGAAGTAGACGAAGCGCACGCTGCCGTCCTCGCGGTCGGCCAGGGCGACGTAAAAGTTGGCCGCGTACATGATGCGGCCCAGCGCGCGGTGCACCGCAGCGATGAATTCGGTGATGTCGCTGCAGCTGGTCGACATCTGCCCGATCTCGAGCAGCATCGACTGGACCGCTTCCAGCCGGTCAAGACGTTCCATTGCTTCCCCATGTAAAAGCGTAATTCCTTGCGGAAATAGTACCAGCTTGCCTCCTCCAGAGGGAGATTGTCGGCGCCGGCTGTCGCTTTTCGACCTTTAACCCGGGTCAATTCCCACCGATCAGCTTCCTCCTAAAATGGCTTTACAGCCCGGAGTCCGTCGTGCGTTTCGCGTCTTGTCCATGCTCTAACAGGGTGCCGCCCACGATTGGGGTCCGGCAGGGGCCATCTGTTCTCATCATGTCAGCATTGCACTTTTTCTTGACGAGAGTGCTGACAATGCCTGAAGCAACCCGACGCCTCAAGGATCCCATTGCCCAGGAAGATGGCAGCCAGGTGACGCACAGCGTGGCGACACCGGTCGGTTTCACCGTCCGCGGCGCCGTCTACCTGGGTTCCACCAAGGTGATCCCGGTGATTTTCGTTCCCGGCACCATGGGCACCCATTTGCGCCTCCGCCGCGACACCGGACTCCCCGAGGATCATCCGCTCGAACCCGGCGCCGTCGCCTGGCGTCCGCCGAACAGCGATCCCGAAGCATTTCAATACGCAAACGACTGGAACAAGCGCTCGCCCAGGGAGCGCCAGCTGATCCTGCATCCGCAGTTCGTCGAGGTCGACAATGGCGGCGAGCTGCGCGTCGGTTCCTGCAACCTGCGCCCCGACGAGATGCGCCAACGCGGCTGGGGAGAAATCCACCACGGCGCCTATGGCGAGCTGCTCCACGAGCTGCAGAGCCATCTGGAAATGACCTTCCGGGTCGACGCCCTGCGCCAGCGCCACGTCCGCAAGCGCTGGATCGAGGTCATGCAGGCGGTGGCCGAGGATCCCCAGGGACGCTGGGGCGTGCGCGCGGTCGAGCCCCTCACCGAACGCGAGCTCGAGACCTTCTCGGGCTACCAGTACCCGGTCTACGCCTGCGGCTACAACTGGCTGCAGTCCTGCGGCGATTCGGCCTGCCGGCTGGAGCGGCGCATCGACGAGATCCTCGCCTGGTGGCGGGCGCGCAAGCACGAGTGCCGCCAGGTGATCCTGGTGACGCATTCGATGGGCGGCCTGGTGGCGCGCGCCTGCGCCAAGCGGATTCCCGAAAAAATCGCCGGCATCGTGCACGGCGTGATGCCGGCGCTCGGCGCCCCGCTCATGTACCGCCGGCTGGCCTGCGGCACCGAATGCGACAGCCCGACCAATAACGCGTACGGCAATTTCGTGGCAGGCAAGTTCGCCGACCTGGCCGGCCGGCGCCCCGAGGACACCACGCCGGTGCTGGCGGCGGCGCCGGGCGCGCTCGAGCTGCTGCCGAACCACCTGTATCCGCGCCCCTGGCTCCATATCGCCGTGGCGCGCCCGGCGCGCCACCGGAATATGGACCAGGCCACCGACTACCTGCAGCTGCCCAACGAATCCCAGCCCAATCCCTACGCGATCTACCGCGACATGGACGCCTGGTACCGCCTGATCAACCCGGCCCTGCTCGACCCCGCCGGGCTCTACGCCAGCCGGCAGGACGCCGTCAGGACGGCGAAGCAGGCGCTGGACAGCGCCGAGCACTTCCACGCATGGCTGGCGGACCATTATCACGCCGCCAGCTTCGCCTGGTACGGCGACGACCCCGCCTATGCTTCCTACGGCCGCATCCGCTGGGTCGCGCGCCTGCCTGCCGGCCTGTCGGCCACGGCCGCCAACATCCGCCACGCCCGCTTCATGGCGCACGAGCCCGACGGCGCCCGGATCGTGGAAGTCGACGGCAAGCGCATCCTGAGCTTCGCCGTCGAGCCCCAGGACGCCCACGGCGACGATACCGTGGCGCGCCAGTCCGGCGCCGCGCCGGAAGGCAAGGTCAGGAAGTTGTTCGCCACCCGCGGTGTCCGGCACCAGGACGGCTACCGTCACCGGAACGCCCTGCTGCTGACCCACTACTCCATCGTCAAGATCGTCAAGGAGCTGACCAAGCATGGCCGAAGACAATAGACAGGGATCACGCTTAGTCGGCATCACCGCCTCGCTGCTGGCGCTATTTCTCGTTAACTCTTTCGGAACCCATGCAATGGACACATTGACAGTCACCGGCCTCACCAGCCGCATGCACACGGTCTGCGTCGGACGCTTCCTGATCGATCTGCCGCAGGCGATGCGCCACGAAACGCGCAGCGCCAATATCGGCGGCTTCTGGGTCGCCGCCGTCGCCGAAACCGGCGCGGCCTTCTCCGAGCGCGTCGCGCGCCGCCAGCGCGAGCTGCAGGCCTGGCCCGACAACGCGCCCCATCCGCCCGGCGCCGCCCATCTCGAGCGTGCGCAGCGTTTCTCGCTCGAGGGTTTCGAGGTCCACATCTTCCAGTTCGGGCGGCAGTCGCTCAAGGGCATGGACGGCGGGCGCGAAACCCTGGAGACCAACATCCGCCACGAGGCCTACGCCCACAGGGACGGGTGGAGCTTCGACTTCAGGATCGACTACTCCGACCCCGAGGACTTCGAGCGCCTCAAGGCCCTGATCGCCCGGCTCAGGCTGGTCGAACCCGGCCTCGTTCCCGATTCGCCCGGCCTGTGCCTGGGCCCCGGCATCTTCGTCGACCCGCTGCCGGTCGGCGCCGGCGAAGGCATGGGCCTGTTCGCCTCGATCCCGGGCCGTCCCGGGCTGGCGATGGTGTTCTCAAGCGCCGGCCGCAGCACCCCCGACGCCGAGACGCGGCTGCAGCGCGACGTCCGGGTGGACGCCGAACTCCCGCTCTGGGTGCGCGCCCTGATGACCAAACTGCGCCATAACAAGCGCAGCGTCCACGGCATCGAGGGCGACGAGGTGGTCGAGCGCTGGCAGGAGCCGGCCGGGGTCAGCACCTTCAGCTTTCACTGGGAATTCAACGGCACCCGGGACGACGTGCTGCGTCCCTTCCTGCACCTGGAGATGTCGACCGGCCACCCGGCGGCGGCGGGCGGCAAGCGCGTGCCCAGTCCGCTCGGCGAGGAAGCCCTGCTGGCGCTGTGGGACCAGGTGGTGTCCAGCATCCGGGTGCGCCCGACCCGGAACCTCGACAGGGTGGGCGCGCCCGCCGCCGCGCCGGGACCGGGACCAGGACCTGGACCGGGACCGGGACCGCTTCCAGGCGACACCGCGGCCGCAGGCGAGCCCTGCCCGGGATCGGGCTGGTGGCAGTGCGCCGCGGACGGCAAGGGCGTGCGGATCTGGGGCGGGCAGCGCCAGTACCTGAAGAAGGGGAAGCGCATGCCCCAGGCGCTGCTGCTGCCGCAGCAGACGGTGTGGGAAAAGCTGCGGGGCCTGCAGTCAAGCAGGGAGGCGGAGGCGCCGACCCGCTGGACCCTGGTCGACCGGCGCTACCAGCCGCGCCCCGCCGGCAGCGCCGGCGCGTGCTGAGCCGGCAGGTCGCGCTCGGCGCGGCGCGCAGCAGTCCGCATTCAGCGCGGCGCGCGGAACCCGTTCTCGATCCAGGCGTGGGCCGAGGCCGGGGTGAGCTTGAAGCTGGCCGCCACCCGCACCCGCGCCACCTGCTCGCCCATCTCGTCGACGGCGGCGAGATAGGCGTAGGGATCGTCGTCGTCCGGCACGATGTCGAGCGTCACCTTCAGCTCGCCCTGTTCGGTGCTCACCACGGTGCTCTTGTGCAGCATGGCGTGCAGTTGCTGCTCGTGGCGGCGGATGACTTCCGAGGCGGTCTTGACCAGGGTGTTGAAGGCCGCCTGGTCGAGCGGCTTGGGATTCTTCTTGTCGCGCCCCATGGTCCAGGGGCCGACCAGGGCCGGTTCCGGCTCCCCGTCCAGGATCATGGCCACGGCCCAGCCCTCGTCGTCCTCGTTCTTGATGACGCGCGCGGTCCAGCCATTGCCCTGCCACAGGCGGGCTTCCTGGACGGGGCCGTCGCCGGCCTCCTGCTCGTGCTCGTGGATATCGTCGTTCATGTGTCGGTTTCCTTCGGCGGGCTCGCGCCCAAAACCACGATCATAGAGGAAACCGGGCACATGAAAAAGCCCGCACGGTAGGGCCGGCGGGCAATCGGTGAAGGGTGGCGATGCCGGATGGCCTAGTGGGCCACACGGGGACAACGCCAGTCCGGTCCCCGCGGTGGACGCACCGGCGGGCCGACCGGCTCGGGACGCGGGTCGATGGCGGGCGACGGCGCCTGCCGATTGTAGGGATTGATGATGATCGGCGGGATGGTAGGCGGCGCCGATGGCGGGCCCTTGGGACCGCTGTTGGCCAGCACGAAATGCGCTTTGGCCAGGCGATCCCGGGAACGGAATGACACAGCTTGCATAGGATCCCCCTGAAACAGAGCAGGCTGTCAGTATAGGTAACAATCCGCGTATTACAAGGACGAATCCACGGCCTTCCCGCGCCGCGCCGGGCAGGCCGGCCCCGCCCGTCCGGCGTTCCGCTCGTCGCGCGCGCCGGCGGCTCGGTCCGCGAAAAACGCAGTTCGTCGCAATCCCGTGGTCCGCCCCGGACGGCGGGCCTAGAGTAGCACCATGCAAAGCGACAACGCGATCACCAACCCGACGAGGACCACCATGAAAAAATACGCGCCCTACCTCCTGCTTGCCCTGTTCGCCCTGCTGCTGTGGGATGTCGTCAGCGACGGCATGTACGTGAACATCGACGGCGAGCAGATCGATGGTCCCTTCGGCTTCCTGGTCGGCATGCTGCTGGCGGGCGGCGGAACCCTGCTGGGCCTGGTCATCACCCTGTTCGTCGGCGTGGTGCTGGCGGTGGTCTTCGCCAGCCTGGGCGTGGTCCTGCTGGGCGGCCTGGCGCTGGGCATGGTGGCGATCGGCCTCGTGGTCTCGCCGCTGCTGCTGCCCCTGCTGCTGCCGCTGGCCCTGGTCTGGTACTTCGTCAGCCGCGCGCGCAAGGAGCGCGTGGCCAAGGCCTCCGCCGCCGTCTGAATTCCTCTCGACCTTCTCCTTCGTAGCCGGGCTCGTCCCGGCTTTTTTTTCGGCCCTCCCGGACGCGCAATGTAGAATCCTTGCACATACCCCACTACGACCATCGCTCGGGCAGGCATGCACAACCAGGAAACTCCGGACCGACCTCCTACCCGCCCCTATCCCGTGGCCCGCCTGGCCGTCCTGACGGTCGGCCTGATCGCCGTCCTCGGCATGGTCACCGGCTCCATGCTGTACGCCAGCTACCAGGAAGCGGAGCGCGACCAGCAAATCAACCTGCGCAACGTCGCCGTGGTCTTCGCGGCCCAGACCGCCAGCGTGGCCCAGGTGGTCGACGCCACCCTGCAGCACGCCGCCGCGGGCCTGCGCGAGAACCTGTCCCCGATCGAACCGCTGCTGCGCGAGGAAAGCGCCGGGCCGGTCAGCGCCTACCTGGCGCGGCTGGCGGTGTACGACGCCCGCGGCCAGCTGCTGGGCAGCGTGCGCGCCGCCGACGCCGCCGCGCGCGTGCTGCCGCCGCTGGCCGCGCCCTCGCCCGACGGTCCCGAGCGCGAGGTCACCATCACCGTGGTCGACCGCGGCAGCGGACGCGGCCTGCTCAACTTCACGCGGCGGGTATTCCATGCGGACGGACGGCCGGCCGGCGTGGTGGTGGCCCAGATCGACTCGGCCCACCTGGAGCGCATCTACCGACTGGTCGACCTCGGGCGCGGCGGTTCGGTGACCCTGTTCCACCGCGACGGCACCATGCTGGTGCGCGGCCCCGCCTATCCCGTGGGGATCGGCCGCTCCTTCGCCGACACGCCGCTGTTCCAGACCTACTTGCCGCAGGCGCCGCGCGGCGTGATCGAGGCCAGCAGTCCGCTCGACCAGGTCGCGCGCCTGTACGGCTACGACTCGGTCGACGGCCTGCCGCTGGTGGTGATCACCGGCCTGGACCGGCATGCCGCGCTCGCGCACTGGTACGGGCGGCTGTGGACCGCGCTCGCCTTCTACCTGCTGGTCTCCAGCGTGCTGGCCTTCTTCGCCTGGCGCGTGGGACGCGACTCGCGCCGCCAGTTCCAGCTGATCGATCTGCTCTCGGCCAGCGAATCGCGCCTCGCGCGGCGCTTCGACTACCTGTCCTCGCTGCTGGACGCGGTCGGCACGCCGATCTGGGTCACCGACGGCGCGCGCCGCATCGTGCTGGCCAACGCCGCCTTCGGCCGCCTGGTCGGGCGCGCGCCGGAACAGCTGATCGACCTCGACGAGCGGCGCGTGCTGGGCGACGACGGCGAACGCGACCTGCGCCACCACGCGGTGCTGACCGAGGGCCGGCGCATGGAAGCGGCGGGCAGCATGCACGACGGCGATGGTGACGCCCGCACCGTGATCGAGCTGGCCGCGCCCCTGGCCGGCGAGAACGGCAAGGCCCAGGTGGTCACGGTGCTGACCGACATCACCGAGCGCGAACGGGCCGAGGCGCGCCTGGCCTACCTGGCCGACTTCGACGCCCTGACCGGCCTGCCCAACCAGGCGCGCTTCTGGCGCCTGCTGGAGGCGCGCCTGCTGGCCGCCGCGCTCGAGGGCCGCAGCCCGGCCACCCTGGTGCTGGTGTTCGAGCGCCTGCACGAGATCGTCGACCTGCTGGGGCGCGACGCCGGCGACCGCGCGCTGCGCACCATCGGCGAACGCCTGCGCAGCGCGGCCGGCGACGGCGGCGTGGTGGCGCGCATCCGGGGCGCCGAATTCGCCTTCCTGCTCGACGCCGGCGAAGGGCGCGAGGCGGTGGCGCGCTTCGCCACCGGCCTGCACGCCATGCTGTCCGAGCCCCTGCTCATCGACGGCCGCGACTTCTACCTCGAACCGGTGCTCGGGGTGGCGATGTTCCCCCAGGACGGCCGCAACGCCGACGAGCTGTACCGCAGCGCCCAGAACGCCTCCAGCGGCCACGGGGTCGAGGTGGGCGAAGCGGTGCGCTTCTTCTCGGCCAGCATGCACTCCAGCCTGGACCAGCGCCTGACCCTCGAGGCCCACCTGCGGCGCGCGCTCGAGCGCGAGGAGCTGCGCCTGGTGTTCCAGCCCAAGCTCACCGTGGAAGGCGGGCGGATCGTCGGCTTCGAGGCCCTGCTGCGCTGGCGCCACCCGGAGCTGGGCGAGGTCTCGCCGGTCCAGTTCATCCCGATCGCCGAGCGCACCGGCATGATCATTCCGATCGGCGCCTGGGTGCTGGAACAGTCCTGCCGCCTGATGCGCGCCTGGTCCGAACAGCTCGGGCGGCAGGTCGCGGTGGCGGTCAACCTGTCGCCGCGCCAGTTCCACCAGAAGGGCCTGGTCGAGACCATCCGCCGCTGCCTCGAGCAGCACGGCATCGGCGCCGGCTGCCTGGAGCTGGAGATCACCGAGACCACCCTGATGAGCCGCGAGGAGGAAGTCGACGGACTGATGCAGCAGATCCGCGCGCTGGGCGTGGAGCTGTCGATCGACGACTTCGGCACCGGCTATTCGAGCCTGGCCTACCTGAAGCGCTTCCCTGTGGCGCGCCTGAAGGTCGACCGCGCCTTCGTGCGCGACCTCGACCGCGATGGCGACAGCGCGGCCATCGCCCTGTCGATCGTCAACCTGGCGCGCGGCCTCAAGCTGAAAGTCGTGGCCGAGGGCGTGGAAACCGCGGCCCAGCTGGAGATCCTGCGCGGCATGGCATGCGACGAGTACCAGGGCTTCCTGTTCAGCCCTCCGGTCGAGGCCCACGAGGTGCCGGAACTGGTGCGCCGCCACGGCTGAGCAGCATCCTGTAAAGATCGATGAGAACGCAAGGAGTATCAATGAAACAGTCCCTGGCGCACATTGCCCTAGTGGTGCGCGATTACGACGAAGCGATCGCCTTCTACGTCGACCGCCTCGGGTTCACCCTGCTCCAGGACACTTACCAGCCGGAGCAGGACAAACGCTGGGTGCTGGTAGCGCCTCCCGGCAGCGAAGGCGATCCTGGCGCCGCGTCCATCCTGCTGGCGCGCGCGACGAACGAGGAACAAGCCAGGTTCATCGGCGACCAGGCCGGCGGGAGGGTCTTCCTGTTCCTGCGGACCGACGACTTCTGGCGCGACTACCGGCGCCTGCAGGCGGCGGGCGTGGAGTTCGTCCGTGAGCCCAAGGAAGCCGACTACGGCACGGTCGCCGTGTTCGTCGACCTGTACGGCAACCGCTGGGACCTGGTCGAGTTCACGAAGGTCCTTCGCTAGTCACGCGTTACAAAACGATATTATTGCCGTCCCCACAAGTGGTAGGATGCCAGTTTTCGCACAGCAATAACTGAGAAGTAAAGCGATACTGGCATGAACGGCGCCCCCACCAACGAACTGACGCCCCGGGAATTTGAATTCGAATCGCTGAACCTGCGGGTCGGCGTGCGCCTGCAGCTGATGACGCACCGGCGCGCCAAGCCGGTCCCGTATTTCTCGACCCTGATCGGCTACGCCAAGGACGAGTTCATCATCGTCAAGACGCCCTTCGAGAACGGCAACCCGATTGGGCTGACCGACGGCGAGCGCGTCACGGTGCGGGTGTTCTCGGGAGTGAACGTGTGTTCCTTCGCCAGCACGGTGGACCGGGTGTTCGGCCGGCCGCTGAATTACCTGCACCTGGCCTTCCCCACCTCGATCCAGGGCACCAGCCTGCGCGGCGCGATGCGGGTCAAGACCCGCATCCCGGTGCGGGTGCGCAGCACCCTCAAGCCCGAGGTCGCGCCCTATGAGTGCGTGCTGACCAATATATCGGTGACCGGCGCGCGCTTCGATTCGCCGATTCCCCTGCCGCGCGGCGAGGAACTGGTGGGCCTGCAGTTCGCGCTCACCCTGCCCGGCGGCGGGCAGGAGACCATGGTCGATACCCAGGGCATCGTGCGCAACCTGACGGTCGAGGAACCGGGGCGCAGCGACGGCGAGCTTTACGGTTACGGCGTGCAGTTCGTGGACCTCGATCCGCTGCACGTGACGCTGCTGCAGAACATGACCTACGAGGCCCTGCTGGCGGACCGCAACAAGATCGTCTAGGAGTCTGCGCGGCAGAAGGGTTCTTCCTTCTGCCGCGGATTCCTGGCTCCGGCTCAGGCCGGCGTCGCCGCCTTCTTCGCCTTGTACTGCGCATACCCGCGCGCGCGCAGCTCGCAGGCCGGGCAGCTGCCGCAGCCATGTCCCCAGTCGTGGGCCGCGCCGCGCTCGCCCAGGTAGCAGGTATGGGTGTCGAAGCGGATCAGGTCCACCAGCGCCTCCCCGCCCTCCTGCTCGGCCAGCTCCCAGGTCTGGGCCTTGTCGATCCACATCAAGGGCGTCTCGATGCGCGCACGGGTGGCCATGCCCAGGTTCAGGGCGATCTGCAGGGCCTTCATGGTGTCGTCGCGGCAGTCCGGGTAGCCCGAGAAATCGGTCTCGCACATGCCGCCCACCAGCACGTTCAGGCCGCGGCGGTAGGCGACGGTGGCGGCCACCGTCATGAACAGCAGGTTGCGGCCCGGGACGAAGGTGTTCGGCAGGCCGTTCTCCTGCATCGCGATCGCCACATTGCTGGTCAGGGCCGTGTCCGAGATCTTGGCGATCAGGCCCAGGTCGATCATGTGGTCCTCGCCCAGGCGCGCATCCCATTCGGGATCGAGCGCGCGCAGCTTGGCCAGCAGGCTGGGGCGCACCGCCAGTTCGATGGCGTGCCGCTGGCCGTAGTCGAAACCGATGGTCTCCACACGCGCATAGCGCTGCAGCGCCCAGGCGAGGCAGGTGGTGGAGTCTTGGCCGCCGCTGAACAGCACGAGCGCGGTGTCTTGGGAAAGCTGGGTCATGGTCTGGAGAAATAAGCGCCGTGGCGGCGAGGAAAGCGGGAATTCTGGCACAAATCGCCAGCCGCGTGTGGGGCTACCCCGTCCCCGCCCTGTCCCGCACTGTCGACCAACAGCACGCCATCGATTTTGCCAATCCGCTAAGATGCCGACTCAAGCTTATCGGAGTCCTATGTTTCCTGAAAGATCGATCCTACGTCTGAATCCGCGCCGCGCCCGGCCCGGTCTCCTGCCCCGCTTCATGCTCGGCATCGGGGCCCTGCTGTTCGCGTCGGCGGTGTTCGCGCAAGGGATCGACTACACGGTCAGGATCGACGCCCCCGGCCAGCTCGAAGAGCTGCTGGAAGACAACCTCGACCTGGTGCGCTGGCGCGGCAACAGCCGGGTCGACCTCGAGCAGCTGCAGCGCCTGGTGAAGGAAGCGCCGGAACAGGTCAAGACCCTGGTCGCCACTGAAGGCTATTACTCGCCGCGCGTCTCGGCCGGGCTGGACACCAGCGGCCCGCGTCCGGTGGCGCGCGTCATCGTCGACCCCGGCCCGCCGGTGCTGGTGGGCGAAGTCGACCTGGTGCTGCGCGGCTTCGCGCCTTTCGACAAGGGCGCCGCGCCCTTCGACGCCAACGCCCTGCGCCAGCGCTGGAGCCTGCCGGTCGGCGCGCGCTTCCGCCAGGCCGACTGGGAAGCGGCCAAGCGCGGCCTGCTGCGCGAGGTCAGCCAGACCCGCTTCCCGCGCGCCCAGCTGGTCGAGACCAGCGCCACGGTCGACCCGGACGAGCGCCGCGCCCTGCTGCACGTGGTGATCGACAGCGGGCCCGAGATGCGCTTCGGCGAGCTGCGCATCCGCGGCCTGAAGCGCTACCCGCGCCAGGTGATCACCAACCTGAACACCATTAAGCCCGGTGACCAGTACAGCGAAGCCTCGCTCCAGGCCCTGCAGTCGCGCCTGCAGGACACCGGCTATTTCAGCAGCGTCGAAGTGAGCGCCGACCTGCGCGCCGTGCTCAACGCCGAGCTGGAAGACCTCAAGGACGGCGACGAGGACGGCGCCTCCAGCGGCCGCGCTCCGGTCGGCCCGACCGTGCTGCCGGTGCTGGTGCGGGTCAGCGAGAACAAGCGCAAGTTCGTCGAGGCCGGCGTCGGTTTCTCGACCGACACCGGCGGCCGCGCCCAGCTCAGCTACGACGACCTGAACGTGCTGGGCAAGCGCATGAAAAGCGACCTGCTGTACGAACAGAAGCGCCAGACCGCGCGCGTCGACTTCTTCTGGCCCACCAAGCCCAAGGGCTACAACGACAGCGTCGGCGCCGGCGTCGAGCGCAACGACGTGCGCGGCGAGATCACCACCACCGCCACCGTGTCGGCGCGGCGCGCCTGGGGCAGCCCGGAACTGGAGCGCAGCCTCACCCTCGAACTGCTGGCCGAACAGCGCGAGGTCGCGCCCAATCCCAAGACCACGACGCGCAGCCTGCCGCTCACCTACAGCATCACCCGGCGCAAGCTCGACAGCCTGATCCAGCCCACCAACGGCTATGTGCTGAGCGGCCAGCTGGGCGGCGCCCTGCTGCCCATCCTGACCGACGAAAAATTCCTGCGCCTCTACCTGCGCGGGCAAGCCTTCAAGCCCCTGGGCGAGAGCGGGACCCTGGTGCTGCGCGGCGAATTCGGCGCGGTGGCGGCCAAGGAAAAGCTGGGCGTGCCCTCGATCTTCCTGTTCCGCGCCGGCGGCGACCAGTCAGTGCGGGGCTACGGCTACCGCGAGCTGGGGGTGCGCGAGAACGGCGCCATCGTCGGCGGCAAATACATGGCCACCGCCAGCGCCGAATACCAGTACTGGTTCCGTCCGCCCTGGGGCGTGGCCGTGTTCTACGACGTCGGCAACGCGGGCGACAAGGTGGGTGACCTCAATCCGAAGTCGGGCTACGGCGTCGGCGCGCGCTGGCGCAGCCCGGTCGGCCCGATCAACGTCGACCTGGCCTATGGCCACGCGGTGCGTAAGGCGCGCCTGCACTTCTCACTCGGATTCACGTTCTGATGGATACCAAGGACACTTCCCCGCACCAGGCGCCCGAGGGCGCGCCGGCCGCGCGCCAGCGCAAGTGGCCGCGCCGGGTCGCGATCGGCGTCGCCGTCACCGGGGTGCTGATCGGCGGCACCCTGTGGTACCTGGGACGCGAGACCACGCTCCAGATGATCGCCCAGCGGGTGGCCAATGCCAGCGGGGGCAAGCTGACCCTCAGCGGCGTCTCCGGCTCGCTGTACGGCACCATGCGCATCGAGCGCCTGGTGTGGCGCACCGAGGAGCAGCTGGTGGTCGCGCAGAAAATCGACCTGCAATGGTCGCCGGCCCAGATCCTCTCCAGCGGGGTGCTGGTCGACCGCCTGCACGCGGCCAGCCTGCGCATGGAAACGCTCAAGGAGACCGAGGAGCGCACCCCGATGCCGGCCACCCTGGCCCCGCCCTTCCCGGTGGCGGTCAATGACGCGCGCCTGGCCCAGGCCACCTTCGTGAGCAAGGGCGCAGAAACGCGCATTGACAACATCCGCCTGAAAATCAAGGGCGACAAGACCAGCTGGGTGCTGCGCGACGCCAGCGCCGCCACGCCCTGGGGCCTGGCGGCGGCCAACGCCAGCATCGGCTCCCAGCGTCCGTTCAAGCTGGACGGCGCGGCCAGCCTCACGCAAACGGCGGCCCAGGCCGGCGCGCGCGCGGCCCAGCTGCGCCTGAAGATGGGCGGCGACCTCGAGACCACGCTGGTCGACGCCAGCGGCCAGGCCGGGCGCGCCCAGGGCGACGGCCACTTCGAGCTCTCGCCCTTCGCCGAGATCCCCTTGCGCTCGCTGCGCCTGAACGGGCGCAACGTCGACCCGGGCTTCTTCAACCCCTCGCTGCCGACCGCCGACCTGACCTTCAACGTGGCCGGCCGCCTGGACGCGAAGCGCAACATCAGCGGCAGCGTCAACATCGTCAACGACGGCCCGGCCGGCACCATCGACCAGCAGCGCCTGCCCCTGCGCAGCATGCGCGGCCAGCTGGGCGGCAACCTGAGCGCCCTGCAGGTCTCGGACGTGCTGATCGACTTCGGCGCGGCCGGCCAGTTCAGCGGCGCCGGCGGGGTCCAGCGCGGGAAGGACGAGGAAGGCCTGGGCACCGCCCGCTTCACCCTGCACACCGAGCGCTTCGACCTCAAGCACATCTATTCCAGCATGAAGCCGACCGCGATCCGCGGCGACATCGCGCTCACCAACGAGGCCGCGCGCCAGACCCTGGAAGCGCGCCTGGCCGACCGCAGCCTGCGCCTGGCCGCGCTGGCGGTGCTGGAGAACAACGTGGTCAACCTGCGCGAAGCGCGCCTGGCGGCCGGGTCCAGCAGCATCGCCGCCAGCGGCAACATGAACCTCACTGGCGACAAGGCCTTCAAGGCCACGCTCAGCGCCAGCCGCTTCGATCCGGCCGACTTCGGCGACTATCCGGAAGCGAACATCAACGCCACGGTCAACGCCGCCGGCGCGCTGGTCCCGGGCTGGCGCGTGGACGCCGACTTCGCCGTGCGCGCCAGCCGCTTCATGAACCAGCCGCTGTCCGGCCAGGGCAAGATGCACGCCGACGCCAAACGCATCAGCGGCATCGACGCCGACCTGGCCCTGGGCCGCAACACGGTGGCCCTGAACGGCGCCTTCGGCGGCCAGGGCGACCGCCTGAACTGGCGCATCGACGGCCGCCAGCTCTCCGCCCTGCGCAGCGACCTGTATGGCGCGGTGACGGCCAGCGGCGTCGCCACCGGCACCATGGCCGCGCCGCGCACCAGCTTCGAGCTGCTGGCCCAGGGCATGGGATGGGCCCCCAGCCAGCGCCAGAACAATGCCGGCAGCCTGCGCGTGGCGGGCGACGCCTGGCTGGCCGGTCCGGAAGGCGCGAAAGCGGTCGAGCTCAAGGCCAGCGGCAGCGCCAAGGGCTTCAATCCGGCGGCCTTCGGTTCGCCGCTGGCCGGCAGCATCAATGCCGTCTTCGACGCCAGCGGCCGCGCGGCCAAGGACTGGCGCGGCGCGCTCGACCTGCGGATCCAGGATTCGACCCTGTCGAAGTCGCCGTTCTGGGGCCATGCGAAGCTCGCGGCCGACCCGCGCCATATCTCGAACGCCGACATCGACCTGCATGTCGGTCCCAACGTGGTCGCCGCCAAAGGCGGCTTCGGCACGGCGCGCGACCGCCTCGACTGGCGCATCGACGCGCCCCAGCTGGCGGCCCTCGGCCCCGACTACGGCGGCGCGCTGCGCGGCAACGGCGTCTTGTCCGGCAGCGCCGACACCCCTTCGCTCACGGCGGCGTTGGAAGGCCGCAACCTGAAGCTGCTGGGCGTGCACACGGTGCGCGCCCTGCGCGCCAGCGCCAATCTCGGTTCCGGCCGCGGCGCGCGCGATCCCTTCGTCACCGACGTGCTGGTGGAGGACTACGCCAGCGGCGACACCCGCGTGGCCAGCCTGCGCCTGCAGAGCGAAGGCACGCGCGGCGCGCACAGCATCCGCCTGGCGGCGCGTGGCGACGCCTTCGACGCCAGCACGGAAGTGCGCGGCGGCCTGGCCGGCGACACCTGGAGCGGCAGCCTGGCCTCGCTGCAGAACCGCGGCCGCTACGCCCTGAACCTGGCCGCGCCGGTGCCGATGAGCATCCGCGGCGCGCCCGGCTCCGGGGTGCTGGGCCTGGCCGCGCCGGAACGCATCGCCTTCGACAACGCGCTGATCCGCCTGCCGGCCGGCAGCGTGAGCATCGACACCCTGAGCAAGAACGGCGCGCGCTGGGTCAGCCGCGGGCACGCCGACAACGTGCCGCTCAGCTACCTGGCCCAGTTCTCGCCGGCGCTGGCGGAGAACGCGCGCGGCGACCTCACCCTGGGCGCGCAGTGGGCGATCGACCTGCGCGCGCCCGCCGCCGCCGGCGGCGCGCCCGTGCTGGACGGCAGCGTGCGCGTGTTCCGCGAGCGCGGCGACGCCATCGTCGGCGGCGACACCCCGGTGCCGCTCGGCCTGCGCCAGTTCGAGGCGCGCGCCGAGGTGGTCGGCAGCAACCTGCGCGTCAACCTCGACCTCGACGGCCAGCGCACCGGCCGCGCCAGGGTGGAAGCCAACGCCCAGCTGCTGCAGGGTCGCCTGGACCGCGACAGCCCGCTGCGCATGAGCGCCAGCGCCGACATGCCCTCGATCGCCTGGCTGGCGCCGCTGGCCGGCCAGCCGGGCCTGGAGCTGGACGGCGCCCTGCGCCTGGCCCTGGGCGCCGGCGGCACCATCGGCACGCCTAGCCTGAACGGCACCGTGAGCGGCGAGCGCCTGGCGGTGAACTGGGCCGAACAGGGCCTGCGCCTGCAGAATGGCGAACTGCGCGCCCAGCTCGCGGGCGACCGCCTGGAGCTGCAGCGCCTGTCCTTCCAGGGCCGCCAGGGCAACGCCTCTGCCCAGGGCTTCGTGCGCTTCTCCGGCGGGCTGGCGGCGGCCGACCTGCGCCTGACGGCCGACAAGCTGGAAGCCCTGTCGCGTCCCGACCGCACGGTGGTGGTGAGCGGCGAGGCCTCCCTGGTGCGCGACGCCAACCGCTTCGAGCTGGAAGGCCGCTTCAAGACCGACCGCGCCCTGATCGAGCTGGCTCCCCAGGGCCGCCCGACCATGTCGGACGACGTGATCGTGCTGGGACGCGGCGCCAAGACCACGCCCTCCAACGAAGAGAAGGAAATGCCGCTGACGGTCGACCTGCGCCTCGACCTGGGCGAGGAATTCCGCCTGCGCGGCATGGGCATCGACGCCACCCTGGCCGGCAGCGCCCGGGTGCGCAAGATCGGCGCGCGTCCGCCGCGCGTGAACGGCACCATCCGCGCCGTGAGCGGCAACTACGCGGCCTATGGCCAGCGCCTGGCGATCGAGCGCGCCATCCTGACCTTCAGCGGCCCCTACGACAACCCGGCGCTCGACATCCTGGCGGTGCGCAAGCGTCCCGAGGGCGAACAATTATCGGAAACCAATGTGGAAGCCGGGGTGCAGGTGCGCGGCACGGCCCAGGCGCCGCAGGCGCGGCTGGTGTCCACGCCCAATGTGCCGGATAGCGAGAAGCTGTCCTGGCTGGTGCTGGGCCACGGCGCGGACGGCACCAGCAGCAACGAGAAGGACGTGCTGGCCGCGGCGGCCAGCGCCCTGCTCGGCGGCAAGGGCGGCAGCGGCGGCTTCCAGTCCAAGCTGGCGAATTCGCTGGGGGTCGACGAGCTGGGCCTGAAGCAGGCCAACGGCCAGGCGACCGGGCTGGAGAGTACGGTGGTGACGGTAGGCAAGCGTATTTCCTCGCGCGCCTACCTGAGCTTCGAACAGGGCGCGTCCACGGCCTCGAGCCTGGTGCGCCTGCGCTACAAACTCAACCCGCGCGTCACGCTGCAGTTCCAGACCGGCACCAACACGGCCCTGGACGTGCTGTATTCCTGGGCCTTCGACTAGTGCAGCAGGCTGGGTTTCGGGTCCGGCACCGGTTCCTCGTTGGCGGGGGTATGGTGGCCGGGCTGGTGGTGCGGATGGGGTGCGTCGAAGGGTTCGGGCGCCGGTTCTTCGATCGGCACCGGGTCGGGCGCGCGGTGGGCTTCCACGGGCAAAAAGGTGTGCATGGCCGGGATCTCCTCGAAAACGTCGGAAGGCCTACCTTACCATGACGCGCCCCGGCCTGGCGCTTGCCGCGCGGCCGGCGACCTCGATTACAATGCCGCATTTCATCGCATTTCATCTACTGCAAGCCCTACGCCCTCATGGAAATCACGATCACCACCCTGGCCCTGCTCGTCCTGACTCCGCTGCTGGTCTGGCGCATCTACCGCCGCATCAAGGACCGCATGGCGCGCCAGCGTTCGATCGTGTCGCGCCACTACACCGGCATCCTGGTGTTCTTCGCCATGATCCTGGTGCCGGCCGCCCAGTTGCTGGACAACCCGCATAACCTGGGCGCCCTGCTGGTGGGCGCAGCGGGCGGCATCGGCTACGGCGTGTGGGGACTGAAGCTGACCCGCTTCGAGGACACCCCGCAGGGCTATTACTTCAGCCCGCCGGCGCGCCTGGGCATCGTCATGGCCATGATCCTGGTGGCGCGCATCCTCTACATCGGCGTCGAGATCTACGCCAACCAGGGCAAGGGCGTGGCGCCCGAGCGCCTCACCGACTCGCCGCTGACCATGCTGTGCGTGGGTTTGACGGCCGGCTACTTCGGCTGGTACTCGGTGGGCCTGCTGCGCTGGCGCCGCCGCGTGCGCCAGGAAATCGACCTGGCCTGAGCCAGGGCCAGGGCCAGGGCCGGAAGGCTGCCGGCCAGCCACAGCGCCACAGGCGCGGGCTCGGGCACGGCGCTGACCTGGGCGTACACATAGTTCGAGAACTGGATGCCGCCCACGCGCAGCGCCTCGCTGTCAGGATTGTCGAGCGTCACGCTCAGCGTTCCCGCCCATGCCTGGGACGGGATGAAACTGCCGTCGTTCTGTTGGCCGACCGGTAGCCAGAAATGCTCCTCCACGCGATCGTAGTCGCCCGGCCAGGTAAACGGACCGGCGGACAGCCATCCTCCCGCGCTGCCGACATGGTAGCCCTCCTCTCCCAGCGCATCGGCTTGCATCGCCACGCCAAGGTCGACGCTGAAGGTGACGCTGCTGCGCGGTCCCAGTTCGAAGTAGAACGCGCCGGCATTGCTTTGCGCGTCCAACTCCACGAAGGTTCCCGCCGGGGTCCCGTTCAGGTCCACCGAAGCCCGCCCGTTCACGGTCGCCATGTTCTCTCCGCCAGTGGCGCTGGCGCTGATCGCGATGAAGGGGGCGAAGTCGGGCGCGAGGGGCACGGTGGCCTCGGTATGCCAGGCGCTCAGGTATTCGTCGAACAGGTAGTTGTCTCCCTGGCGCGCCCATCCACGTACGGTCAGCGAGGGGAGATTGACGGGGTTGAGCGTGATCGAGGGCTGCAGGGCGTCGCCGGGATCGAGGTCGGACAGGGTGTAGCGCAGGTTCGAGGAACTGGACTCGAGACGCAACTGGGCGTGCGCCGTTGCCGCGTGCAGGACGAGCGCCAGGACGAGAGGTGCCGCAAGGAATGTCGCGCGCATGGTGGCCTCCGGGGATGGAGGATCAGCTTAGCACCGTCAAGGCCGCGCGCCGGGAGCGCTGTGTGGCGTGCGCGACAGCTTCCACGTCAAGCAAAGAAGGGCCGGCGGCTTAATACCGTTAAGTTAGCGCCTGAGCGTCGTACGCGCCACTGGCGCCTACGACTCCCGGCGAAGGCCGGGACCCAAGTTTGCGTGCGTGTCTGCGCAAGAGAACTTGGGCCCCGGCCTTCGCCGGGGCGACGGATTTACGGCTAACTTAACTGCATCAGGCCTGCTGGCCCCTTTATCGCATCAAGCCGCCTTCGCCGCCTCTTTCCTGCGCTGCAGCACGAAGATCGGCTGCGCCCACTGCATGTCCTTCTTCTTCTTGCTCGTGATGAGCGTCAGTTCGGAAGGGTCGTAGACGTCGGTGTTGTGGGTCAGCGGCGTGGTCATCAGGTACTGGGCGTCGGTGTTCTTGAGGAACTCGCCGACCAGCTGGATGTTGCGGATGTCCAGGTGGGCGAAGGGTTCGTCGATGAACACGAAGCCGCCCGAGCCTTCCTCCGACTTCAGCAGGCCGATCAGGAGCACAAGCGACTTCATCACCTGCTGGCCGCCCGAGGCTTCGCCGTCGTTCATGCCGATCTGGTCCTTGCCGTCGAACTTGAAGCGCACGTGCAGGCCGGCCTGGGCCAGCTGGACGTCGTCGTTCTCCAGGCGCACCGGGTCGGCCTGGACGTCGATGCCCGCCAGTTCGCCCAGCTCCTTGATGTTCTTGGTATAGGTCTTGATCGTGTAACGCAGGCGCTCGATGTAGGCGCCGCGCGCGTTGGCGGTGGCCTCGATCGCGCGGTTGTTCTGGTAGCGCCGCTCCTCGGTCTCGCTCTGGCGGTTCTCGAGCTGGTCGTGCAGGCGCTGGTACTGGTCGATCACGGTGGCGTCCAGTTCCCAGTCGTCGCGCGCCAGCGCATGCTCGAGCGACTGCAGGCGCAGGTTGACCTGGTGGGCGTTCTGGTGCTTGGCCACGAGGTCGCCGCGCCAGTTGGCGTTCTTCCAGTTGGCCGGCACGTGGCGCCAGCTGCGGCGCAGCTCCAGCAAGGCCTTGGCGTGCTCGCTGCGCTGCTCGAGCTGGCGGCGGTGGTTCAGGCGCATGCCCGCTTCCGCTTCCGACAGCGCCATGCGCGCGTTCTGCCACACGGTGTCGGCGCGGGTGCGCGCCACCGTGGCGTTCTTGCTCAGGGTCTGCAGTTCGCCCAGGCGCGCGCCGACTTCCAGGCGCTCGGTCTTGAGCGGGGCCACCGAGCGCGCGGCCTCCTCGAACTCGGCCTGGCGCGCCGCCAGTTCCTTGGCCGCGTCGACGCCGGCCAGGCGGGCCTTCAAGCCGCCCACTTCGGCGGCCAGCTTGGAGATCGACAGGGTCAGCGCGTCTTCCTGGGCTTCCAGGGCCGGCAGCGACTTCTGGATCGCTTCCAGGCGCTGGGTCTTGCCGGCCGAACCGAAGCGGTAGCGCGAAGGCTCGACGAACAGCGAGCGGCCGCCGCGGCGTTCGCGGTGGTAGGCGTCGGGCGTGATCCATTCCTCGGCGCGGGTCTTGAAGCCCTCATCCACCGAATCGACGCGCTCGATGCGCGCCAGCTGGTCGATCAGCCAGCCCGGCGCCTTGCCGGAGAAACGCACCACCGACAGCAGGCTGTCGTCCTTCACCACCGGCGCTTCGATGCAGTCCGGCACGATGAAGTGGCGATAGCGTTCCTTCTCCGCCAGGCGGTAGGCGGCCGGCGCGTCCTTGGCTTTTTCGAGCAGCACCACCGAGGCGTAGCCGCCCAGCACGCCCTCGACCGCGCCCTGCCATTTCGGATCCGTCACTTCGACGATGTCCGACAGCATGTTGTGGGCGATGCCCTCGTCGCGCAGCACGCGGCGCATCAGGCGCTGTGCTTCCGGCTCCGGCATCGCGCTCTTGCCCTGCAGGGCCGAGATGGTCGCCATCTCGGCCGCGATCTTGTTCGAGACGATCTCGCGGGCCGCGCGCTGGCGCGCCAGCTCGGCTTCCTTGTCTTCGAGCTGCTTGGCCACTTCGGCGATGTCGGCGCCGGCGTCGGCCGCCAGCTTCTGCAGGCGGTCGCGCTGTTCCAGCACGCTTTCCAGGGGCTTGAGGCGGGCGTTGATCTGGTTCAGGCGGCCGGCCAGTTCGGTGGCTTCCTGTTCCAGCTGGGTCTCGAGCTTCTGGGCCTCGGTCAGGGCGCGCTGCTGGGCCGCGAGCTGGTTGCGCTTCTCGGTCAGCATGCTGTCGGCCTGGGCCAGCGGCTTCCTGGCTTCGCGCAGGGTGCGGCTCATGTTGGCCGCCTTCTCGCGCGCCTCGTGGTATTCGAGGGCCGGCAGCACTTCTTCCTGCAGGTCGCGCTTTTCCTTGTGCAGGTCCGACCACTGGTGGTAGTTGGCCACGCGCAGGCGCAGGCCCTCGAGGTTGATGCGCGAGGTTTCCAGCTCGGCCTCGAAGCGCTTGAGCTCCGTCTCGGTGTCGCGCTGGTGGCGCTTGGCCTCGTCGTAGGCGTCCAGCACTTCCTTGTCGCCGAAGACCTGGAACACCAGGTCGAGCAACTGGCGCGGCGCGTATTCGCACAGCTTGTCGGTCTCGCCCTGCTCCAGGGCCAGCACCTTGGACATCGCCGGCGACAGACCGGCTGAGGCCAGGCGCTTGCGGTAGTTCTCCACGCCCAGCCAGTCGGTGGCTTCGGTGACTTCCTCGATCTCGACGTTACCCGGGCGCATCAGGTACTGGCGCTTCCAGTCGCCGCCGTTCTTCTGCACCTGGCAGAACAGGGTCACCTCGTCGTCCGAGAAGAAGCCCGAATGGCGGAACGGACGGTTCGAGAGCTGGCGGCCGACCGCCTTGTTGTCGACCACGGCGCGGATCCAGGCGCTCTGCTGGCCCGAGTGGCGCGCGTAATGCTTGTAGGTGCGGCCCATCGAGCAGTCCAGGCCGAACAGGGTGCGCAGCGCGTCCAGCAGGGTGGTCTTGCCCGAGCCGTTCTGGCCGGCGATGGTGATGATCTTGGCGTCCAGCGGGATGTTCTTGATCCGCTGCCAGTAATCCCAGTGGACCAGTTCGAGTGATTTGATATGGAACATCGGCTATCTCAGTTCGGGGTATCGGTGACCGGATCGGTGACCGGATCGGTGACCGGGTCGGCGGCAGGATCGGCGGCATTGTCGGCGGCCGCGGCTTCCACCACCGGGTCGTTGGCGGCTTCGGCCTCGGCCGGCGGGCGCTTGGGCGCGGCGGCCAGCGGTGCGCGCTTGAACACCTCGGCCAGGGCGCCGTTGATGATGCGCTCCTTGAGCACGTCGGTGTCCATCAGGAGGTCGAGCAGCGGGCCTTCCAGGATCACGTCGCCGCGGCGCTCGATGAAGCCGAGCTTGGACAGCACGCCCAGGTTCATGTCCATGCGGGTCTTCTTGCCCAGCTTGTCGCCGAAGTCGGACAGCAGCGCGGTGTAGGAAATGCCGATCGAGGTGTCCTCGGCGCGCGGGATGGGCGCGTCCTTGTCGAACAGGTCGGTCTGGTCGTCGTCCACCGTGGTGTGGGTTTCCTGGCGCTCGCGCTTTGGCAGGATGATCTGGGCCCAGAGCACCACCAGCAGGGCCACGCCGTCGCGGGTCAGGCCGAAGTTGTTGTTCTGCCAGATGTCCTTGGCGCCGAAGATCTTCGGCTCCACGTTGCGGTGCAGGGCGATGGTCACGTGGTCGGCGTAGACGTTGTCGAGCAGCTTGAGGCCCGATTCCAGCAGGCGCTTGTCGACTTCGGCGCGGAACTGGTCGTCCGACAGCGCGCGCTTGACCATCTTGTCGTCGCGGCGCAGGGTCTGGTGCGTGAGCAGGCGCGCGATCAGGATTTGTGCATCGTCATTCATTGGGCGTGCCCGGTTCTTGATTCAGTGAGAGGGTTGCAATCGACATGGCCGCGACCTCGGGGTCGTCCAGCGGAATCATGTCGTCGGTCGGCTCGAAAGTCAGCGGCAGGCGCGCCAGGTCGGCGGTCGGGCCCTGCAGGCTGGCCTCGGCGGCGTCGCCCAGCAGCGGCAGGAGCGAAGCGCGGTAGGAAGCCACCGCGAAGCTGGCCGGCAGGATGGATTCGTGCAGCTGGACCTTCTTCGGACCGATGTCCGAGAACTCCGGGAAGTTGCCGAGGTTGGCGAAATCGGCCAGCTTGTTGATCCAGTCGTTCAGCTCGAGCTGGGCGGCCGGGTTGTCGTTGACGGTCAGCGGCGCGTCCTGGCCGCTCGGCAGGCCCTTCGGTCCGGTCGAGATGACGCGCTCGGCCAGCAGTTCGGTCTCGGCCACGTCGATCATCTCGGCCGGGGTGGTGAACAGCGGCACCACCGGGCGGTCGATCGCCCCTTCGGCCAGGCTGGCCAGGTCCTCGTGGGCCAGCAGCCAGCGCTTGACGTCGGTGGTCGAGAGGCCGGACTGGCCCAGGTGCACGCGCTGGCGCTCGATCTGGTTCAGGGCGCGCGAGAACATGCCCTGCATGTTCAAGAGCGCGCTCTGGGCGCGGCCGATGGCCTGGGCCGCCTTGTGGGTGGCGGCGTCGGCGCGCTCGTCGCTGGTGATGGCGCGCATGATGGCCGAGCCCTTCTCGACCCAGTCGCAGGCCATGTGCCACTTGGCCTGCGAGGTGCGCAGGCGGAATTCGGAACCGGAAGCGATGGCGTCGCGGAACTCCTCGGTCAGCTCGACCAGGCGGCCCAGCAGGTGCTTGAGCTGGTCGACCGTGACCCCGCCCACCGCCTGGGCGCCCGCCACCTGGGACAGCAGGAAGCCCATCTCGGCGTCGTCGTCCTCGGGCTTGCCCAGGGCCAGCAGGGTGTCGAGGGCGGACAGCACGTTGCGCGCCAGCGGCGTGATGCGGTAGACCGCGCCCGGCGCGTCCCAGGCCAGCAGGCCGTGGGTGCGCAGGCGGTTCAGCACGGTTTCCAGGCTTTCCGGGATCAGGTAGGCCAGTTTCTGGTTGATGTCGGCGCGCGAGAAGGCCGAGCTGGCGGTGTCGCCGGCCAGTTCTCGCAGCACCAGCAGGCGCACCAGCACGCCATCCTGGCTGCCGTGGAACAGCGCCGAGAAGGCCGACAGCATGGGCTGGGCGCGCTTGAGGTGGAACACCTGCTCGATCTCGTCCGGTGCCACGCCCTCGTGGAAGTGGGCCTGGAGCGGATCGTCTTCCTGCGCTGTCGTAAGGGAGTCCGCGGCGAGGGCCGCGCTGCCAAGGTGGTCGATCATCTGTGGAATACCGTCGTCTGGCGCGGACAGACATGCTCCGCGGGGGCGTCAGTATAACAGTTAAGATCGGGCAATTTGCAGTTCGGCAGCACCTTGGCAAGCTGTCAATGGCGGGAATGACACATTACCATAGGGAAATAATCAAGCCGACAGTATTGCCTGATTGGTAATGATTACTGCCGGGTGATGGTCTTCACCGTCTGTTCGATGGTCTCCTTGTCGCCATCGGTGAAGCGCAGCTTGACCGGATACCACTCGCGTTCCGGGGCCAGCCAGACCTGCAGGGTCTGGTCCTTGTCGTCCGGCAGCGGCAGGCGTTCCAATAGGACGGCGTCGAGCTCGCCCAGGCCGGTCTTGACCTTCTCGCGCTTGACGACCCGGAAGGTCCAGGTCTCGGCGTCGCGCCGGCCGGCCACGAAGAAGGGCCATTCCGAGCCCGGCTTGAACCTGTCGCCGGCGGCGCGCGCCACGGCGGCCAGTTGCCAGGTGACCGAGACGCGGTCCTGCTCGCCGCCCTTGAGCGGATAGGTTTGCTCGCTTTCGGAGAAACTCAGGGTCTTGCTGGCGCGCTCGAAGGTCGTGGTGGTGGGACTCTTGCGCAGGCGCTTTTCCCAGAACTCGGCCGGGGCCAGTCCATAGGCGTCGATCGCGCCCTGGCTGCGGTCGTCGGTGATGGTGCCCAGCACCGCCACCCGCGATTCGGCGCGCACGCTGTAGCGCCCCTCGCCGGCGCGCCAGGCGATGATGGCCTCGCCCTTGAGCGAAAAGCCGCGCTGGCGCGCGCTCAGGTCGTAGTTCAGGTCGGCCGAGGGCGGCAACTCGAAGGGGCGCTTGGGGGCCGGGTGCGCGTCTTGCGCCTGGGCCATGCCGGCGCCCAGCGCCAGCAGCAATCCTGCGCTGGCGAGTCGAATGTTCTTTAGATGCATATCAGGATCCTGGTCGGTTCAAGACGATATTATTAACGGTTTGCGTCGTGACCGCTCCGCTCGCTTCGGTATTGCGTATCTGCACCGGCATCCAGCCATGGGCCGGGGCCAGCCAGACGTCCAGGCGCGACTTGTAGGAACCCGGCTTAGGCGGGCGCGTCAGGCGCCAGGTCTGCAGGCGGCCGAGCCGGGTGTCGATCTCTTCCTGTCCCACCACGTTAAAGCGGAACACGCTGGCGTCGCGGTCCTCGCCCACCAGGATGTCGATGTCCCCGCTCAGCTGCTTGGCGTCGCCGCGCGCGATCGCCGTCAGTTGCAGGGGAATGCTGGCCTTGTCCTGGGCGCCCGGCGCCAGCGGGTACACGGCTTGGGACGCCGAAAAACTGATCTTGTTCCCCTGCCAGTCGAAATGGGTGGCCGTCAGCGAGCGGCCGCGCCGCTTTTCCGTCATCCGGATGGGTGCGAAGCCGGTCGCGGCCACCGCCCCTTCGCTGGTCAGCACGACCAGGTTCACGCGCGTGAACACCACGCGGATGCCGGCCTCGACCTTGATGCGGTAGCTGTGCTCGTCCAGGCGCCAGGACAGCAGCGCCTCGCCCGACCAGCGGGTGCCGTCGGCATCGATGCGGGCGACGTCCAGCGTGATGTCGGCGGGAGGCGGCATGTCCACCACGTAAGTGCGCAACTCGGGCGCGGGCGGCGGGGACGGAGCGGGCGCAGCAGGCGGAGCGGGCTCGGGCGCCGGGGCCGGCGCGGCGGGAGGCATCGGGGCGGCCTGGGTGAGCTCGGGCAGGGCCGGCGCTGGCGGCGGCGGCGCCGAGTCCGGCGGCGCGTCCCCGCTGCCAGGGGCGGCCGTGCCCGGCTCCAGCGGCAGCGGCGCGATCTCGGGCACCGGCGGCGGATCGAGCCGGGGTTCCGGCAGCGGCGCCGGCGCGGGCGGCGCCGGGACAGAGGGCGAGGGCTGGGGCAGCAGCTCGGCCAGCATGGTGCGCGGGCCCTCGGCGGCGGCGAAGCCGCGCGGCAGGCCCAGGTTCGCATCGAGCAGCCGGAACACCAGCCAGTGCAGCAGCACGACCAGCGTGCCGAGCACCAGCGCACGGCGCGGTTGGTGGAAGAACGATGCGGAACTCATTCCGCTAGTGTAGCCTGCCGCCGGCCGGACCGCTGCCGCCGGGCCTGGCGCAATGCATGGCCCTGCCCCCCGTTATCTGCTACGCTTGCCGCATCAATGACCGGAGAGACATCATGCTCAAGCCCCCCATGCCGAACTTGGCCGGAATGACCGACACCCTGGAATTCGTGAAGAACCTGTGGGGCAGCATGAACATCCCCGGGGTCACGGTGCCGGGAATGACGGGCAATTCCCTCTCCACGGACGAGCTGGACAAGAAGATCGCCGACCTCAAGGCGGTCGAATCCTGGCTCAACCTGAACATCGGCATGCTGCGCGGCACGATCCAGGCCCTGGAGGTCCAGCGCGGCACCCTCGCCACCCTCAAGTCCATGGGCGAGAGCATGGCCCAGGCCATGAGCCAGGCCGGCAGCACCGGCGAAGCCGCGATGGCGCCCTTCACCCAGTTCTTCGCCCAGGCGGCGCAGGCCGCCCATGCCTCCCCTTCCGCCTCCGCGACGGCGCCGGCGGGCGCGGCCCCGGCGGCGGCCCAGCCGGCCCAGCCGGCCCAGCCGCCCAAGCCCGAGGATGCGGCGACCGCGGCAGGGCCGGGCGCGGCCGCCATGCCTGCCGCGGTCGCTTGGTGGAACGTGCTCCAGGAGCAATTCCGCCAGGCCGTGGCGAGCACCATGCCGCCGGACGGCGCGGCGGGCAAGAACGGCGGCTCGCCCCTCGACGTCTCCGGCGGCGCGCCCCAGCCAGGGCCCGCGGCCGATGCGCCGGACGCGCCGGCGGGCAATGGCGCGAATGGCCGCGGCGCCCGCGGCGCACGCGGCAAGGCCGACAAGGCTTGATCCAGCTCACGCACCGTTGACGAGTCCGGTGGCGCCTGCGCGCCAACCGTGCTGAACTATCCGGGCGGGCCGGCACGCCCGGCCGCGCCCACGTCCAGCGGAGCGCGCATGAATCCAGCCGATTTTTCCAGCCTCACGCCGGCCCAGGTCGCCGACCTGCGCCGCAAGCTCGAGGCGGCCGGCTGCCATCCGCCGCCGCAGGTCGCTTCCCTGGCCGAACTCGATCCCGCCCTGGCGCTGCTGCGGCGGCGCTTCAACCTGCCCGACAGCGAGGGCCTGGACGCCGCCACCCTGCGCTGCCTGGACGGCTGCGCCGGCACCGTGTTCGGCGACGTCCTCGACGACGAGCTGCGGCTCCTGCGTCCCGATGCGTCGCCGCCGTCGGCCCCATCCGCCGCGCCGCCCGACCCCGAGGAGCTGCTGGCGCGCGCCCACGCCGGCATGCTCACCGGGCTGGCCCTGTCCGGCGGCGGCGTGCGCAGCGCCACCTTCGGCCTGGGCGCCCTGCAGGCGCTGGCCGGCATACGTTTCCTGAGCCGGATCGACTACCTGTCCACCGTCTCGGGCGGCGGCTTCATCGGCGGCTGGCTGTCGCGCTGCATCCATGCCCAGGGCGGCGACGTGGCCGCCGTCGAGGCCATGCTGGCGCCCCACGTGGGCGCGCGCGAGGCGCCGGCGGTGCGCTTCCTGCGCCAGTACAGCAACTACCTGTCGCCGCGCGGGGGCATGTTCAGCGCCGACACCTGGACCCTGATCGGCACCTACATCCGCAACACCGGCCTGAACCTGGCCATGCTGGTGGCCTGGCTGTGTGCCCTGCTGCTGCTGCCGCGCGCCTGCGTGTGGGCGGTGCACCGGGTGGTCACGCCCGGCGGGCCCTGGGCCCACCTGTCCGACATCGCCTGGATCCTGGGCGTGGCCCTGTTCCTGGTGGCCGTGTTCTGCACCGCGCTCTCGATCTCCAGCAAACCCGCCAGCTCGCGCGGGCTGCGCCGCTTTCCGCTGTCGCAGGGCGCGGTCCTGTGGTGCATCAACCTGCCCCTGGTGCTGGCCGGCTTCCTCGGCAGCCTGGGCCTGTGGCCGCACGGCGGCGTCACCCTCACCTGGGACGGCAGCGCCCTGCCCGCGGCCCTGCACGGCGAATGGGGCTGGCTGCTGGCGCCGGGGGTGGTCTACTTCATCGTCTGGGCCTGCGGCTGGTACCTGGCGCACGACCGCGAAAGCCCCTACCGGCGCACCGGCTACACCCTGTGCGTGGCCGGCCTGTGCGTGGTGCTGCTGGTGCTGATCGAGGCCGGCCAGCGCTTCGCGCCCGAGGTCGCGCCCTTCTGGGGCCGGCGCCTGGCGCCGCTGGTGCAGGCGCTGTGGGGCTTGATCACCCTGCTGCCGGTGGTGGCGCTCGGCCTGGCACTGGATACGCGCCTGGCCCGCGAGCGTCCGCTGCGCGACCTGACCCGGGCCGAGCTGGGCGAAGGCCTGTCGCACTTCCTGTGCGCCACCGGCGCGCTGACCCTGGGCACGGTGCTGCTGCTGGCGGGCCTGGCGGCGCTGCCCTCGCCGGCCTCGCACCCGGTGCTCAACAACGCCATCGCCCTGAGCAGCTTCGGCATGCCGCTCATGATGGCGCTGTTCGCCAGCACCACCACCCTGATGATCGGCCTGATCGGCCGCCTTTACAGCGACGCCAGCCGCGAATGGTGGAACCGCCAGGGCGCCTGGGCCGCGATCTTCGCGCTCACCTGGCTGGCGGCCTTCGGCGTCAGCTTCTTCCTGGCGCCGCTGCTGCACTGGGGCTGGCTGACCTACGACCTGTGGTCCAACCTCGGCACCCTGGCCGGCTGGCTGGCGATGACCGCCTTCGGCCTGAAGGCCGGCAGCGGCACCGCGACCGGCATGCGCGGACTCCCGCCCTCGCGCCTGGACCTGGCGGCGCGCCTGGCGCCCTATGTCTTCACGGTCGGGATCTTCGCGCTCCTGAGCACCCTGGTGCAGGCGGTGGTGGCCTGGCCCAGCGTCTACTGTCCGCACGGCCAGCTGTCCTGCGTGTACGCGGCGCACGCGGGCGCCACCCTGGCCACCAGCGGCCAGACCCTGGCGCTGGCCTTCGCCGCCTTCCTGGGCGCGGCCCTGGTGCTCGGCTGGCGGGTCGACATCAACAAGTTCTCGCTCTACATGCTGTACCGCAACCGCGTGGTGCGCGCCTACTTCGGAGCCAGCAACGACGCGCGCCAGCCCCACCCCTTCACCGGCTTCGACCCGAACGACGACCTGCTCCTGAGCGAACTGCACAGCCAGCGTCCCTACCCCATCATCAACACCTCGCTCAGCCTGGTGAGCGGCGAGGAACTGGCCTGGCGCACGCGACGCGCCGCGTCCTTCGCCTTCACGCCGCGCTGGTGCGGCTTCGAGCTGCCGCCGCTGCCGCACGGCGGCCTGCCGCGCCAGGACGGCGAAGCGGCGCGCGGCTGCTACCGCCCCACCGCGCAATACGCCTCGCGCTCCGGCGTGGGCAACGACGACGACGCCGGGGTGCGCCTGGGCATGGCGGTGGCGCTGTCCGGGGCGGCGGCCAGCCCCAACATGGGCGCGCATTCCTCGCCGCCGCTGAACTTCCTGATGACCATGTTCAACGTGCGCCTCGGCCGCTGGTGCCCGAATCCGCGCCGCCCGAGCTGGACCAGCTCCTCGCCGCCGATCGGGTTGTTCAGCCTCCTGGCCGAGCTGTTCGGCATGACCAACACCGACGCGCCCTACGTCCACCTGTCCGACGGCGGGCACTTCGAGAACCTCGGCATCTACGAGCTGGTGCGCCGGCGCTGCCGCCTGGTGATCGCGGTCGACGTGGCCACCGACCGCCTGCTGGCCTTCGAGGACCTGGGCAACGCGATCCGCCGCTGCGCCACCGACCTGCACGTGCGGATCGACCTGGACGTTTCGCGCCTGGATCTGCGCAAGGACACGGGACTGTGCGGGGCGAGCTGCGCGGCGGGGCGGATTCGCTACAGCCTGACGGACCGCGATGCGGTGGACGGGGTGCTGCTGTACCTGAAGCCGGCGATCGTCGGCAACGAGAACGCGGATGTGCTGAATTACCGGCGCCTGCATCCGGATTACCCGCACCAGAGCACGGCGGACCAGTGGTTCGACGATGCGCAGTTCGAGAGCTATCGGGCGCTGGGGCAGCACGTGGCGGAGTGCGCGCTGCGCGAGGCTGTGCATGCGGCCAGGCGCGCGGATGGGGGGATCGATATCGAGGTCTTGTGCGGGCAGTTGCTGCGCAGGCATGGCGCGGCGGGACAGGTGGCGGGGGCGGAGGCGCCGCCAGGCTTGGTGCGTGAGCGCTGTCGTTAGCTCAATCCAAGCTGGTTGGCTCCTAAACGTCGTTCCCGCGAAGGCGGGAACCCAAGTTTCTCTGCGTAGCGACCGGCGTTTTTCGTGGCGACGCACGCAAACTTGGGTTCCCGCCTTCGCGGGAACGACGAGGTAGTGGTCGGTCGATGGTTGCTTGGGTTCCCACCTACGCGGGAAGTCGTAGGCGCCAGTGGCGCGTACGACGAGGTAGTGGTCGGCCGATGGTCAGGCTGCGGTTGCGTCCCGCTCCGATGGTGTCTTCGCCGGAGTACCCGCCGACGCATCCGCGGATGTATCCCCCGGCGTCTCCTCCAGCCCCGCCTCGGTCACCGTCTCCTCCCCGTCCGGCTTCGGCAACAACATGGTCAGCTGTTCCATCAGCTGCGCGAAGCGCTGCTGCCCCGGCTGCAGGTAATCGACCCGCTCCAGGATGGCATGCGCCTCCGCGTCCAGGTCCGGATCGTAGCCGCGCTGCTGCATGTGCGAGATCAGGATCTGCACCGCGTTGAACAGGATGCGCACGTTGTTCGGCAACGCCTTGCGCGCATTGCGCATCCATTCCGCGGCCTCGGTCAGCTTGCCGGTCTTCCACAGCAGCACGCCCTGGTTCATCAGGTCCACCGCTTCCTTGCGCGAGGCGCGGATCAGGTCCTGGCCCTCTTCGCCCATGCGCGCCTTGTCAAAGATGCCCTGCACTTCTTCCAGCAGCTGGGTGTTGTCGTGGTTGTTGCGCACCACGTAGCACAGCAGCTCGGCCGGCGCGTCCTTGACGCCGACTGCGAACAGCAGGGTCGCCATCTCGAGGCAGGTGGCGGTGTCGGGCCGGCCCGGGCTTTCCTGCAGCAGCGCTTCGAGCTCGTCGCCCGCCTTGCGCGCGCGCCGGTAGTCGCCGCTCTCGTGGTAGACCAGGCCTTCGGTGATCTTGGTGCGCAGGGGCATGTCCTCGTGGTCGGCGCCGAACTCGCGCTGGGCCATGGTGAGCAGCTGCAGCGCCTCCTTGGGGTCGTTTTTCAGGCCGCACACCCGCGCCAGCCCGAGGTAGGCGTCGGGCGTCTTGCGGATCGAGTACTCGCCGATCGCGATGCACTTGCGGAAGGCCTTCTCGGCCATCGGGATGTTCCCCAGGCGCAGGCAGGCCTGCCCCAGGTTGCGCTGGCGCGGCACCGAATTGGGCGAGAGCTTGGCCGCGCGCTCCAGCACCGCGGCCGCCTCCTCGTGCCGGCCCAGGCCCTGGTAGCAGCGCGCCAGCTGGTCGTAGGCGTCGATGTAGTAGCGGTTCTCGGCGATCACGGTCTGGAACATCTGGCGCGCCTGCTCGAACTCGCCGTCCGCCATGCGGATCTTGGCCAGGCCGGCGCGCGCCCACTGGTATTCGCGCTGGCCCAGCACGCGCTCGTAGACTTCGCGCGCCTTGCCTGGCTCGCCGCTCTTCTCCATCAGGCGCGCCTTCATGCGCAGCAGCTCGATCTCGTGTACGCGGCTGGCCGCGATCTGCTCGTCGCACAGGCGCGCCGCGCGCAGGTAGTCCTTCTCGGCATAGGCCTGGTCGATCATGTGGAACACCTGCTTCTTGCGCCACACCCGGTTCAGGCGCGTGAGCAGCACGCCTTCGGTGATCGGCTTGACCAGGTAGGCGTCCGGCTGGTGCTCGGCCGCGCCCATCACCGATTCCACGCTCTTCTCCGCCGACACCATCAGGAACACGCTGGACGGCATCAGGAGATTGCGGATCCGGACCTCTTCCAGCACCTGCTGGCCGTTCTTGCCCTCGCCCAGGTTGTAGTCGCACAGGACCACGTCGTAGCGGGTGCGGTTCAGCAGGGCCATGGCTTCGCCGCCGCTGGACGCCTGGTCGATGTTGCGCGCGCCCAGGCTGCGCAGGCTTTCGCGCAGCAGCTGGCGCACGCCGATGAAGTCGTCGACCACCAGGTAGTTCTTGCCGGCCCAGTCGATCTGCTCGAGCACCGGCGGATTGGCGAGAGGAATCGCACTCATGGCAGGGTCAGGATGAAGCAGCCGCCGCCCAGGCTGCCGCCATTTTCCAGGCGCACGCTGCCCGCGCGCTCGCGGTGGCGGTGCATCTTCGCCACCTCGCTGGAGAAGTGCAGGCCCAGGCCGGCGCTGTTGGTCAGGAAGTTGACGCCGCTGCCGCGTCCGGCCGGCGCACCGATCTCCAGGAAGGCGGGCGGGAAGCCGGCGCCGTTGTCCTCGACGCGGATCTCCAGCATGCCGTCCACCTCGCGTAGCGCCAGCAGGATGCGGTCGCGCGTGTAGTGGACCGCGTTGTTGATGGCGTGCGAGACCACGCCCACGATCAGGTCTTCGTCGAAGTGCCAGATCAGTTGCGGGTCGAACTCGAGGTCGAGTGCGATGCCGCGCGACTCCAGCAGCACGCGCTCGAGCGCCACCACCTGCTCGACCAGCTGGCCGACCTCGAGCGGCTGGACGTCGAACGGGTATTCGGGCTGGCCGACGCGCTTGTACAGGGCCAGCAACTGCATCAGGTTGTCGTTCAGGCGGCGCGTCTGGTAGAGCATCTGCGCCATCTGCGCGTACGCCTTCTCGGTCTCGGGCGAAGCCCCGTCCAGCAGGCGTTCGAGCGTGCCCGACAGGACGCTGATCGAGTTCTTCATGTCGTGCGCGGTCGACGCCAGGAACATGAACAGCTCGTTCGAATGCGGTGCTTCTTCCATCCCGTCTCAGCCCTCGGGCCCTCAAAAAGTTACTGTCAGTAAATTATACCTGCCAAAAACTGGCGAAACCGCAGGGAGGGGATTTCGTCGCGCTCATTTGCACTACCGCAACAAAATATTGTTCAGTCGTCAAGGACCTGTGGCGCGCGGCCGCTGCGCCGCGCACGCAGCACGAAGCGCGCCGGATCGAGCGCGTCCACCAGGCTGGTTTCCAGCGGCAGTGGCTCGCCTTCGAGCTGGGCGGCGAGCAGCTCGGCCGCCAGCGGCGCCCAGATCAGGCCGCGCGAGGCATAGCCCAGCAGGGCGTGCAGGCCGGGGTGGCGCGGCACATCGCGCAGGCGCTCGGTGCCGCCGGCGGCGGCGAAGTCGGGCAGGCGGCCGACCAGCGGCAGGCGGTCCGGGGCCACGCAGCGGAAACCCACGCGGCCGGCCAGCGGCGCCCCAGACGCCGCCTGCGGATCGGACACCAGGGCGCGCATGCGCGCCAGGTTCTCTTCCTGGCTGGCGGCGCGCAATTGTGGATCGGGGTCCAGGTCGTAGGTCGCCCCGGCGCAGACCACGCCGCCCGCCGCCGGGGTCAGGTAGGCTTCGCGGCACAGCACCAGGGGCAGCGACGGCGCCTGGGCGGCGTCGAGATGGGTCACCTGGCCGCGCAGGACGGACAGCGGCAGCCGGGCCGCCTGGACCATGCGCAGCGCGCCCGCGCCATTGGCCAGCACCACGCTGGGCGCGCGGCCCAGCTCCGCACCGTCGGCGCCGCGCGCCAGCCATTCCCCTTCCGCGCGCTCGAGGGCCACCTCGCCGACGCCGAAACGGCGCGTCAGGCGCTCGCCGCAGGCAGCCAGCATGGTCTCGCACACGCTGCCGGGACGGGCCCAGCCACCTTGCGGGAACAGCCAGCCGCCGTCCGGCGCCGGCAGGCCGAGCAGGCTGGACGCTTCCGGCGCTTCCAGCCAGCGCGCGAATTCCGCCGGCGGCGCGCCCTCCTGCGCGATGGCGCGCGAGACGGCCGCGTGCCCGGCGTCGCGCGCCAGTTGCAGCACGCCGCAGCGCTGGCCCTCGATGGCGGCGCCGACGCCGCCCAGCTGCTCCCACAGGCGCAGCGCGTACAGGTAGGCGGCGCGGGTCAGGCGGGTGGGGATGTTGTCGTCGCGGGACAGCAAGGGCATGAAGATGCCGGCCAGGTTGCCCGATGCTTCCATCGCCGGGCCCGGATGGCGCTCCAGCAGCGTCACCTGCCAGCCGCGCGCGCACAGGCGCTGGGCGGCGGCGGAACCCGCCAGGCCGGCGCCGATCACCAGCGCGCGCCGCTCGGGCGTGGGCGCGACCGGCAGGCGCGGCTTGCGGCTCGCGAACACCGCGTGCGGGCCCTCGCCCTCGAACACGAAACCCTGGGCGCGCAGGGATGCGCGCTGTTCCTCGTCGAGGGCGGATGCTTCCAGGCGCGCGGCGAGCGCCGTGATGCGCGCCAGCGGACGGGCGAAGGCGGCTCCGGGCATGGCAGGCGCGTGCAGGCGGATCCAATCGAGGCTCGCGGAGAGCTGGCCCAATGCGGCGTCGAGCGGCGCGGCGAGCAGGTCCAGGGTCAGGCCGGGTTCAGGCTGGAGGATGCGGTGAAAGCCCGGCATCAGGCCATCGGCCAGCGCCACCACGTGCAGGGTTCGCGGGCGCTCCGGATCGGCGCGCCAGGCCGCGATCAGTCCCGCGACGCCGGCGCCGTCGCCATAGGCGCTGTCGAAGACGGTGTAGCGCGTGCGGCCGCGCCAGTGCTGCTGCAGATTCACGTCAGCCGCTTCCGCTCAACGCCCCGTACGGCAGAAACATTGCGGGTCGTGGTCGTTGACCAGGCCGACGCACTGCATGTAGGCGTAGACGATGGTGGAGCCGACGAACTTGAAACCGCGCTTGGACAAGTCCTTGGAGATGCGGTCGGACAGCTCGGTGCGCGCCGGGCGATGGCCGTCGGCGAAGTCGTTGACCAGCGGCTTGCCGTCGACGAAGTCCCACAGGTAGCTGTCGAGCGTCTGGCCCTGCGCACGCATCGCCAGGTAGGCCTTGGCGTTGGTGATCGCCGCCGCCACCTTGAGGCGGTTGCGCACGATGCCGGGATTGGCCAGCAGCTCGGCGACCTTGTCGTCGCCATAGGCGGCGATTCTATCCGCGTCCCAGCCGTCGAAGGCGGCGCGGTAGTTCTCGCGCTTGTTCAGGATGGTCTCCCAGGACAGGCCGGCCTGCGCCCCCTCGAGATTGAGCATCTCGAACAGGGTGTTCTCGTCGTGGCAGGGCACGCCCCACTCATTGTCGTGGTAGGCGACGTAGCGCGGGTTGGCCATGTTGGCCCAGGAGCAGCGGATCTTGGTCATCGCGCCAGTATAAATCAGGAGCGGGCGCCGGACCTGCGAGCCTCGGCCTCCATCACCTGGGCCAGCTTGTCCACGCCCTGCCGGATGTCCGCCGGTCCCACGGCCGAAAAGCCGAGCACCAGCCCGGGCGTGACGGCGCACTCCGGGGTGGCGATGGCGTGCGTGTAATAGGACAGCGGGCGCAGCTCGATCCCCGCCCGGGTGGCCGCCTCGTCCACGCGCGCCTCCTCTGGCAGGCGGCCGTCGCGGCCAGGCTGGAAATGCACGCAGACGTCCAGCCCCGCGTCGGACGGTCCGCAGCGCAAGCGCTCGCCGAGCCTGTCCTGCAAGGCGCCCAGCAGCGCCTCGCGCCGCTCGCCATAGGCCTCGCGGGTGCGCCGGATGTGGCGCGCGAAATGGCCTTCACCGATGAAGTCGGCCAGCACCGCCTGCGGCACGATGGCGTTGTGGCGGTCGACCACCGCCTTGGCGCGCGCCAGCGGCTCGGCCAGGGCGGGCGGCGCCACCACGTAACCCAGGCGCAGGCCGGGGAACAGCACCTTCGAGAGCGTCCCGACGTAGACCACGCAGCCGGCCCGGTCCAGGCCTTGCAGGGATGCCAGCGGCGGGCCGGTGTAGCGGTATTCGCTGTCGTAGTCGTCCTCGATGATCCAGGCGCGATTGGCGCTGGCCCAGCGCAGCAGTTCCAGCCGGCGCGACAGGCTCATGGTCACGCCCAGCGGCAGCTGGTGCGAGGGCGTGGCGAACACCATGCGCGCGTCCGGATAATGTTTGGCCCCGTAGGCCACGTCCATGCCCTCCTCGGTCACCGGCACCGTGCACAGGCTGGCGCCGGCCACCGCCAGCGGGGCGCTGGCGCCCAGGTAGCCGGGCGACTCGACCCATACCCGGTCGCCCGGCGCCAGCAGCAGTTGACCAAGCAGGTAGAGGGCCTGCTGCGAGCCCGAGGTGATCACGATCTGCTCCGGCGTGCACTCGACCCCGCGCGAGGCGCGCAGGTAGGCGCACAGCAGTTCCCGCAGCGGCGCGTAGCCTTCCGGCCGGCTGTAGCCGAGATGCGGGCCGGCGCGGCGCAGCTGGCGCAGTTCGATCTTGCGCCACAGGTCGAAGGGGAACAGGTCCAGGCCCGGCATGCTGGGACGGAAGGCGCGCACCGGTCCGTCGTGAAAGCGGGTGCGCGCCATCGCCGCCGCCATCGCCGCTCCGCGTTCGGGCAAGGGGCGCAGCAGGCCCGGCGCCGGGGTGTCGGGCCGCGCCAGGTTGAGGGCCGGCTCGACGAAGGTGCCCTGCCCCACGCCGCCGCGCAGGTAGCCCTCGGCCGTGAGCTGCTCGTAGGCCGCCAGCACGGTCTGGCGCGAGACGCCCAGCAGGCTGCACAGCTCGCGCGTGGCCGGCAGGCGCGCACCCGGCGCCAGCGCGCCGCGCAGGATGGCGTCCTTGAGCCGCGTGTAGAGCTGGCGGAACAGCGGGATGGCGCCGCTGCGGTCGAGCGGGGCGCTGGCGATCACCTTGTGGATATGCATGTCGGCGCGGGAAATTGGTCCGCCCATCTTCGCCCGAATTGGTACTTTGAGCAAGCCAAGTTGCCGTCCTAACATTTGGTTTCCACAGACAGGAGGAGCAATGAAGCAGTTCGACGCCCGCGTGGCCTGGCAGCGTGCCGGCCAGCCTTTCCTCGACCAGCGCTACAGCCGCGCCCACGCCTGGTCTTTCGACGGCGGCCTGACGGTGCCGGCTTCGTCCTCACCGCTCTCGGTGCCGGTCCCGATGTCGGACCCGGCCGCGGTCGATCCGGAAGAGGCGGTGGTGGCGGCGGCGTCGAGCTGCCACATGCTGTTCTTCCTGTCGCTGGCGGCGCAGGAGGGCTATGTGGTGGACAGCTACGAGGACCAGGCCATCGGCCTGCTCGATGTCGGCCCCGATGGGCGCGCCGCCCTGGTGCGCATCGAGCTGCGACCGGCGATCCGCTTCGCCGGCCGCCAGCCCGAGGCCGAGGCGCTGGCGCGCCTGCATCATGCGGCGCACGAGAAATGCTATGTGGCGAACTCGCTCAAGTGCGCGGTCGTGGTGAAGGAGGCCTGATGTACATCGCCGCCCGCCACGCCCAGCACGACGTCCAGGCCATGCACGCCCTGATCGCGGCCCATGCGCTGGGCACCCTGGTAACCCTCGACGAGGGCCTGCCCGACGCCGACCACCTGCCCTTCGAGTTCATCGAGGCCGGCGAGCACGGCCTGCTGCGCGCCCACGTGGCGCGCGCCAACCCGGTGTGGCGGCGCGCCGGCCAGCGGGTGCTGGTCGCCTTCCGCGGCCCGGCCGGCTACGAGCCGCCCGACCCGGTCGAGAAAGTGGAACGCGAAGGCCGCGTGGTGCCGACCTGGGACTATCACGCGGTGCACGTGCATGGCGTCCTGCGCGTGATCGAGGAGCCGGCCTGGCTGCTGGCGCTGGTGCGGCGCCAGACCGAGCACCACGAAGCCGCGCAGCCGCATCCCTGGTCGGTGGACGACGCGCCGCCGAGCTATATCGAGGGCATGCTCAAGGCCATCGTCGGGATCGAGATCGCGGTCGAGCGGATCGAAGGGAAGTGGAAGGGCAGCGCGCCCGGCGCGCGCTGAAAAAAACAGGGCCGCCCTGCGGGCAGCCCTGGATGCGCATGGAGCGCGGCGGAACAACCGGCGCTCGGCTGCTTACTTGCCGCTGTCGGTGGTGCCGGTTGCGCCCGACTGGCCGGTCGCGGTGCGCGATTGCGAAGCCGAGAGCTGCTCGGCCGACTTCAGGTGCTGCTCGACCACCGGGGTCATCTTCGAGGCCAGGGCCTTGATGTCCGGATCTTTCGCGCCGCTCAGGCCTTTCTTGAGCTTGCCGTGGGTGTCGCGGTGATCGGCCAGGCCCGACTGCTTCATGTAGGCGCGGTCGAAGGCGTCGCCGCTGAGCTTCTCGAGCATGGCGGCCTTGGCCTTGTGCTTGGCGTCGAGCTCGGTCGGCAGGGTCACGCCCTTGGACTGGGCCACGGTCTGCACTTCGGTCTGGGCCTTGGTGTGGTCGTCGATCATGCGCTGGGCGAAGGTCTTGACCTCCTGGTTCTGGCTCTTGCTCAGCGCCAGCTTGCCCGATTCGATCTCGGCCATGTTGGACATCGCCATGTCGGTCAGCGCCTTCTTGTCGGCCCGGGTCAGCTTGGCCGTGCCGGAGGCGGCGCCGGTCGCGGCCGCGCCGGTGCTGCCGGATTGGGTGGTGGCAGTGCCGGTGCTGCCGGATTGGGTGGTGGCGGTGCTTGTGCTGCCGACCTGTGCGCTGCGGTCTTCCATGCCCTGGCTGTTCGGGTTGCCGACGGTGCCGTCATTGGCGGCCTTGCCGGTCAGGTTGGGATTGCCCTGGGCGCCCTGCTGGCTCATCTGCTGAGCGGTCTGGCCGCTGGTCTGGGCCTGCACGCCGAAGGAACCGAGCATGGCTGCCACTGCCGATACCGCCAGCAGGCGTTTGAGTACCTGTTTCTTCTGCATGATGTTCTCCTGATTTCCAAGTGGTTGGGGGCTTGTGCGCCGGCCCGATGTGCGCGGCGCCCCGTGCTTTGTTGTGGCTGCCGCCGGGTAGGCGGCAGCGGTGTCGACGACGGTCTATCGAGCCGAGCCAAGTGTATCGCCGGGTGTCGGGAATGCAGCGCGCGGTAGCCGCCTAGCAACGTGGCATCCGGAAAACAAAAAAACCAGTCCATGAAGGACTGGCTTTATACGACGTGATCGAGCTCATCAGCGGAACTGCAGCGCTCCCGTCAGGTCGCCCGGCGGCCGCGCCCCGCGCGCCGCGAAGGCCGCATTGCGCGCCGCCAGTCCTTCGAGCAGGGGCAAGCCGTGCAAGCGCGTGATGAAGCGCAGGATCGAGGTGGTGTCGTAGAAGCTGTGATCGACCGCCCCGCGCTTGGCGTGCGGCGACACCACGATCGCCGGCACCCGCGAGCCCGGCCCCCAGCGGTCGCCCGTGGGCGGCGCGACATGGTCCCACCAGCCGCCGTTCTCGTCGAAGGTGATCACCACCACCATGTCCTTCCATTGCGGCGATTTTTTCAGGTGCTCGATCACGTTGGCCACGTGCTGGTCGCCCGACTCCACATCCGAGTAGCCGGCATGCAGGTTGAGGTTGCCCTGCGGCTTGTAGAAGGCCACGGCCGGCAGCTTGCCAGCCACCACGTCCGCCAGGAACTTGTTGGAGATCGGGCTGTCGCCCAAGCCGCCGTCGCGCAGGTGCTCGGCACGCGCCCTGGTGCCCGGCGCGAACTGCTTGAAGTAATTGAAGGGCTGGTGGTGGTACTGGAAGTTCGGCCGCTGCCCTGCCCCGCGCCCGTCGAGCGCGGCCTGCTGGGCGCCGCCGTACCAGGCCCAGCTTACGCCGCGCTCGGACAGCAGGTCGCCGATGGTGCGGTAGGTCTGCGGCGGCAGCACTGCCGGGTCCTTGGGGTCGGCATGCATCGGGTCGCCGCCCGGCGCCGGACGCACCCAGCTCGGCTGGTAGGGCGGCGCCATCGTGTTCACCGCATAGCCGTCGGGCATGATCGCGCTGTGGCCGGCGTACTTCGGCTTGCCGTCCAGGGCCGAGGTCGGGCAATCCGGGGCCAGCGCCAGGCGGTAGCCGGTCGGGCCGTCTTCGAGCACGGCGATCTTCGAGCTGGCCGGCGTCTGGGCGGCGTCGAAGTATTCCGGCGTGCGGCCGCTGATCAGGAACTGGTGGTTGAGGTAGGAGCCGCCGAACGCCGCCATGAAGAAGTTGTCGCACAGCGTGTACTCGCGCGCGATCTGCCACAGGCCCAGGTTCTTGCGCGTTTCGCCGTAGTGGCCCATCACCAGCGCGCCGGCGTCGGACCAGGCGGCGAAGCCGTCATTCTTGCCGCCGTTGATCTGCATCTGGTTCTGGTAGAACTGGTGCACCAGGTCGCGCGTGACCACGGCCTCGGGCAACGGCTGGCCCTCACCGTCGGTGAGCGCGAAGGGCGCGTTCGGCAGCTTCGCGAGTTGGTCTTCCTTGATCAGGTAGTCCTTGCCGCCGACGTTCTGGCGGCCGGGCACCATGCCGCCCCATATCTTCGGCAAGACCGGCAGCACCGAACCGTCGCGGTCACGCTGCAATGCGGCCTCGGGCGGCAGGCTGGCCAGGGGCGACGCCAGGCCGGGGAAGTCCGCGAACAGGTTGTTGAAACTGCGGTTCTCGAGGTAGATCACGACCACATTCCTGACCTTGGCGCGCAGTTTCGCGTCGAGCGAACTGGCGGCGGCCGGCGCGGCGCGGCTGGCCGCCTGGGCCACGCCCGGCAGCGCCGAGCCCAGCCCGGCCGCGGCGGCGGCCTGGAACATCCTTCTACGCGTGGGATTGTCCGGCAGGACCTTGCCGTCATCGTCCTTCTGTTGCATTGCTTCTCCTGTCGACACGGCCCGGCGCCGCGAAAACAGGAATTATCGGTGTGCTTTACGCGAGGAAACAAGAGGAATGATGCCGATCGTCAAACGCTTGTCACATTTCGGCAGCACAATGCACGTGCTCCTTGGGAAGGGTGCACTGGCGGCGCAAGCCGCCCTACCGGCGCCGGCGGTCGGGAAACATACCGGCACCAATTCTTCCAGCGCGCGGCCTTCAGCCGTACAGCGGAATCAGGATGTCGTAGGCGTTGTCCGGACGCGCGCCATCGTCCACCGTGGGGGTGTAGCGCCGGTCGTAACGCTCCAGGCGGAAGCCCTCGGTGTCCTGCACCATGCCCAACTGTTCGAGCGCGGCGAAGCCGGTCACGTAGGTGGCCTGCACCCGCGCCATCGGACCGCGGTGGGTCAGCAGGGCGTAGCGGCGGGCCGGGACGCGGATCCCGATCATGCCCGGCGGCAGGTTGTTGAGGTCGGCGACCTCGGCGGCGATGCATTCCACGTGCACCCCGTCTTTCTCTTGCAGGCTCACGCTGTAGCGCAGTCCATTGGTCTCACCCAGTTCCGCCTCGCGTTCGAGGAAGGTTTCCCAGATCTCCGGCATGGCCGTTTCCAGCACCGCGAAGGGACCTGCGAAGGGCAGGCCGGCGAGCTTCATTTCAGGTAGGGTAACGGTCGAGATGTGCATGATGTCGGCTATACAAAGTGTCCTGAAAATTATAGCCTTAACTCTTAGACAATATTGGTGTGCACGCAATCGTGCGCACCGGTTTTGTCGCGATAATGCGGCGAATATATGCAAACTTCTGTCAAAACCTTGCTCGAAGAACTCGAAGCGTTCGGCAAGGCAAATGATGCTGCCACAAAGGAGCGTGCCCAGCGCATGCTCAACATCACGCGCGATACCGGCGAGTTCCTCGACGTACTCGTCCGCGCCACCGGCGCGCCGCGCATACTCGAAATCGGCACCTCGAACGGCTATTCCACGCTGTGGCTGGCCGGCGCCGCCCAGGCGCATGGCGGGCGCGTGACCACGGTCGAGTTTTCGCCCGCCAAGATCGCATTGGCGCGCGAGAACTTCCGCCGCGCCGGCTTCGCCGACGCCATCCACCAGGTCGAAGGCGATGCCGGCGCCCTGCTCGCCGCCAGCCCGGACGCGGCCTTCGATCTCATCTTCCTGGATGCCGAGCGCGGCGACTACCTGGGCTGGTGGCCCGAGATCCGGCGCGTGCTGGCCGCGCGCGGCCTGCTGGTGGTCGACAACGCCGTCTCGCATGCCGAGGAGTTGGCGCCCTTCATGGAGCGCGTGCGCGCCGAGGCAGGCTTCGCCACCAGCCTGGTGCCCGTGGGTAACGGCGAGTTCCTGGCGACCAAAGCCTGAGACGGCGGGCGCGCAGTTCGTTCCCTGTTTTGCGCAGTCTGTCGCAAAGCCGCCCCGGCGCAAGCGGGCTTGCCTAGAATGGCCTCATCGACCAACCGGAGACCACCATGAAACGCCTCATCATCGCCACCCTGCTTTCCATCGCTTCCCTGTCCGCGCACGCCGGCGAACAGGTCCGCAGCGTCGCGCCTTTCAAGGCGATCGAGGTGCGCGGCCCGGTCAGCCTGGTGGTCGAAGTCGGCAAGAGCCCTTCGGTGCGGGTGCAGGGCGACCAGAAATACATCGACCGCGTCACGACCGAAGTCGTGGACGGCGAGCTGCGCCTGAACTTCAAGGAAAAGTCGAACATCCAGATCGATGACGACGACCGGGTGGTGGTGACGGTGCCCGAACTGAGCAGCTTCCGCGGCGAAGGCGCCGGGCTGGTGAAGCTCAACAACGTGCGCGGCGAACGCTTCGACGTCAACTACCGCGGCGCCGGCAGCCTGCAGATGAACGGCCAGGTGCGCACGCTGCGCATCCAGGCCCAGGGCGTGGGCGAGGTCGACGCCAGGCACCTGGTGGCCCAGGATGCAGACGTGAGCTTCGAGGGCATCGGTTCGGTCGACGTGCACGCCAGGAACCGCCTGAATGCCTCGGTGCAGGGCATGGGCAGCCTGACCTACCACGGCAATCCGCGCACCGTGAACAAGGCGGTGTCGGGTATCGGCAGCGTGGTCGCCGCCAAGTAAATGCAGGCGCCTCCCCGGCCTCAGGACCGGGAATTGACCAGCTCCAGCAGCACCTGGGCGTGACAGGGGCCGTCCAGCGGACACCAGCACGCCAGGTTGCGCCCCGCCAGCTGGGCCTTGGCCTCCTCGGCCAGCCTTCTCCCCGCCGGATCCTCCTCCAGCCAGCGCCGGAAGGCCGCCACCGCCTCTTCCACGTTTGGCATGGCCACGTAGCGCCCGACGGGCGTTCCGGGCGCCAGCTCGGGCAGCACCGAGAAGGGATTGCCCCACCTCCCGGGCCGCGCCACCGAGATGGTATTGGGCGGCATGCGCCACCCCTTCTTCCTGCTCAGCTGCACGCGCTGCGGTGTCATCGCCGGCTCCTAGAGTTTTTCGATCTGGGCGTCGATCTTGCGCAGCGCCCGTTCGCTGCGCTCGCTGTAGCGGTCGGTGAGATAGTCGCTGCGGCCGCGCATCAGGAGCGTAATCTTGAAGAGTTCTTCCATCACATCGACCACGCGGTCGTAGTAGGCCGAGGGCCGCATGCGTCCGGCCTCGTCGAACTCCTTGTAGGCCATCGGCACCGAGGACTGGTTCGGGATCGTGAACATACGCATCCAGCGGCCCAGCAGGCGCATGGTGTTGACCACGTTGAAGGACTGCGAACCGCCGCACACCTGCATCAGGGCCAGGGTCCGGCCCTGGCTGGGGCGCAGCGCGCCCTGCTCCAGCGGGATCCAGTCGATCTGGTTTTTCATCACCGCCGTGATCGCGCCGTGGCGCTCGGGGCTGCACCAGACCTGGCCCTCGGACCACAGGCAGAGCTCGCGCAGCTCGACCACCTTGGGGTGGGTCTCCGGCACGCTGCCCACCATCGGCAGCTCCATCGGGTCGAAGATCTTCACCTCGGCGCCGAGATGCTCGAGGATGCGCGCCGCCTCGAAAGTCAGGAAGCGGCTGAAGGAACGCTCGCGCAGGGAACCGTAGAGCATCAGGATGCGCGGCGGGTGCGACTGCTCGCCCACCTGGGCCAGCTTGTCCATGGTGGGCAGGTCGAGCTGCTCCGGGTTGATGTTGGGCAGGTCGGGAATCTTGTGCATGCAGGGTCCTTGTCAGCTCAGGCGCAGGGCCAGCGCGGCCAGCGTCACCAGGAGAATGGGCAGGGTCAGCACCAGGCCCACGCGGAAATAATACCCCCATGAGATCGCGATCCCCTTGTTCGACAGGACGTGCAGCCAGAGCAGCGTGGCCAGGCTGCCGATCGGGGTGATCTTGGGACCGAGGTCGCTGCCGATCACGTTGGCGTACACCATCGCTTCGCGCACCGCGCCCTGGGCCGAGGTGGCGTCGATCGACAGCGCGCCGATCAGCACCGTGGGCATGTTGTTCATGACCGAGGACAGGATCGCCGTGATGAAGCCGGTGCCCAGCGCCGCGCCCCATACGCCGTAGGCGGCGCAGCGCTCCAGCAGCGCGGTCAGGTAATCGGTCAGGCCGGCGTTGCGCAGGCCGTAGACCACCAGGTACATCCCGAGCGAGAACACCACCACCTGCCAGGGCGCGTTGCGCAGCACCTCGCGGGTCGGGATCGCATGGCCGCGCGCCGCCACCACGAACAGCAGCAGCGCGCCGGCCGCCGCCACCGCGCTGATCGGCACGCCCAGGCTGTCGAGCCAGAAGAAGCCCACCAGCAGCATGGCCAGCACCCACCAGCCGGTGACGAAGGTGGCCCGGTCAACGATGGCCTGTTCGGGGCGGCGCAACTGGGCCAGGTCGTAGTCGCGCGGGATGTCCTTGCCGAAGAACCAGACCAGCGCGCCGAGGGTGGCGGCCACCGAGACCAGGTTCACCGGCGCCATCACCGCAGCATAGCGCGCGAAGCCGATGCCGAAGTAGTCGGCTGAAACGATGTTGACCAGGTTGGACACCACCAGCGGCAGGCTGGCCGTGTCGGCGATGAAGCCGGCCGCCATCACGAAGGCCAGCGTGGCGCGCGGCGGAAAGCGCAGCGCCGCCAGCATGGCGATCACGATCGGCGTCAGGATCAGGGCCGCGCCGTCGTTGGCGAACAGCGCCGCCACGGCCGCGCCGAGCAGCACCAGCAGCACGAACAGGCGCCGGCCGCTGCCGCGTCCCCAGCGCGCCACGTGCAGGGCCGCCCACTCGAAGAAGCCGGCCTTGTCCAGCAACAGGCTGATGATGATGACGGCGATGAAGGCGCCGGTGGCGTTCCACACGATGTCCCAGACAACCGGGATGTCGCCGACCTGGATCACGCCGGCGAGCAGCGCGGCCAGCGCGCCGAAGGAGGCGCTCCAGCCGATGCCGAGGCCGCGCGGCTGCCAGATCACCAGCACCAGGGTGGCGAGGAAGATGAGAAAAGCGATGAGCACAGGGAGTCTTTCATGAGGCGCGGGGCCGGCGGCCCCGCGCGTGCGGGTGGTTCAGGGAAGCAGGACGCCGATCTTGTCGAGTTCGGCCTTGAAGCGTGCGCGGTCCTGGGCCAGCGTGTCGAGCGGCAGGGCCAGGAAGGCTTCGATGCGGGCGCGCAGGATGGCGTAGGCGCGTTCGAAAGCGGCGCCGATCTCCTCTTCCGTGCCGACCACGTGGCTGGGGTCGTCTACGCCCCAGTGGGTGCGCAGCACCGGGCCGAGGTAGGCCGGGCAGGTCTCCCCGGCGGCGCTGGCGCACACGGTCACGACCACGTCCGGGGTCAGCGGCAGGTCGTCCCAGGACTTGCTGTAGTAGCCCTCGGTCGGGATGCCCTTGTCGGCCAGCAGCGCCAGTGCGCGCTCGTTGAGGCGGCCGGTGGGCTGGCTGCCGGCGCTGATCGCCTTCCAGCCGGCGGGCGCGAGGTGGTTGAAGACGGCTTCGCTGATGAGGGAGCGGCAGGAGTTGCCGGTGCACAGGAACAGGATGTTCAAAGGATTCCTCTGTTAGGGGTGATGGATTCAGGCGGCGCCGGCGGCGCAGTTGGCGGCGACCGGCGAGCACGGATTGCCGCCGCAGCAGTTCTCGGTCAGGAAGCCGATCAGTGCCGACATGGTGTCGAAACGGGCGGCGTAGATGATGAAGCGCCCTTCCTGGCGCGGCGCGATCAGGCCGGCGTGGCTCAGTTCCTTCAGGTGGAAGGACAGCGACGAGGATGGGATCTGCAGGGCGTCCGCGATGCGGCTGGCCGACAGCCCGTTCGGCCCGGCCTGCACCAGCAGGCGGAAGGCCGCCAGGCGCGAATCCTGTGCGAGCGCGGCGAGCGCGGCGATGGCGTTAGTGGTTTCCATGAGAACTCAGTGACATTTCGATACTGGTGGAATTATAGAACGAGGCAACAACACTTCCAATAATGTCGAAATAATTTGACAGGATGATGACAAGATAGATATTCTATGTTCGCCGAATGACGAACAAGCCTTAGGGACCCGTGCCGCGCCGGCTGCCCGACCGCCCCTTTATTCGTCATTTTACGAACAACTAATTAGCCTGAAGGAGCACGCCATGTACCAAGACATCACCTCCCTGCCGGTCGCCGTCCTCGGCGCCGGCCCCGTCGGTCTCGCCGCCGCCGCCCATCTGCTCGAACGCGGCCTGCGGCCCCTGATCCTCGAGGCTGGCGAGACCGTCGGCGCCAACCTGGCGAGCTACCGCCACGTGCGCCTGTTCTCGCCCTGGCGCTACAACACGGACAAGGCGGCGCTGGCGCTGCTGGAGGCAGCCGGCTGGCGCGCGCCCGATCCCGAGACCCTGCCCACTGCGGGCGAATTGCTGGACGCCTACCTCGCCCCGCTGGCCGCCCTGCCCGCGCTCGCCGGCAAGCTCCACCTCGGCCACCGCGTCAGCGCCATCGGCCGCGCCGGCATCGACAAGGTGAAGACGCGCGGCCGCGAGCAGGCGCCCTTCCTGGTGCGCGCGTTGACGCGCGGCGGCGTGCGCGAGTTCCTGGCGCAGGCCGTGATCGACGCCACCGGCACCTGGTCGACGCCCAATCCGCTGGGCGCCAACGGTCTGGCGGCCGAGGGCGAAGACCTGTTCGCCGGGCGGATCGCCTACGGCATGCCGGACGTGCTGGGCGCGGCGCGCGAGCGCTACCTCGGCAAGCGCGTGCTGGTGGCGGGCGCCGGCCACTCGGCCGCCGGCACCCTGCTGGCGCTGGCGGAACTGGCTGCCGCATCGCCCGCCATGCGCATCGTCTGGGTCACGCGCGGCGGCAAGCTGGCGCGGGTGTTCGGCGGCGGCGCGGCGGACGGCCTGCCGGCGCGCGGCCAGCTCGGCGCGCGCCTGCGCGGCCTGCTGGATGCCGGCCGCCTGGAGCTGCACGAGCGGTTCGCCATCCGCGCGCTGAGCGCCTGCGACGGACGCATCGTCGTGCATGGCCAGGAGGCGGTGATCGAAGGCGTGGACGAGATCGTGTGCGCCACCGGCGCCCGCCCCGACCTGGCGTTGACGCGCGAGCTGCGCGTGCGCCACGACCCCTGGCTGGAGAGCACCGACGCGCTGGCGCCGCTGATCGACCCCAACGAGCATAGCTGCGGCACGGTGCGTCCGCACGGCCACCGCGAGCTGGCCCATCCCGAGCCCGGCTACTATGCGATCGGCGCCAAGAGCTATGGCCGCGCGCCCAACTTCCTGCTCGCCACCGGCTACGAGCAGGCGCGCTCGGTGGTGGCGGCGCTCGCCGGCGACCTCGCCGCCGCCGACGAAGTGCGGCTCGAATTGCCCGAGACCGGGGTGTGCAACACCCGCAGCGGCTACCAGCAGCCCGCGACTTCCTGCTGTACAGTGAAGGCTGCGGACGCCGCCTTCTGCTGAGCGTCCGGCCCACCTGTCAGGAGAACCGCCTTGTCGCCCGCCCGCAAGACCATCGGCATCCTCGCCGTCACGCAAATCGTGTCCTGGGGTTCGCTCTACTATGCCTTCGCCGTGCTGGCGCCCGCCATCCAGCGCGAGCTGGGCATGAGCAAGGAAGCCGCCTTCGCCGCCTTCTCCTGGAGCCTGCTGGTGGCGGGCCTGGCCGCCACGCCGGTGGGCGCGATGGTGGACCGCCACGGCGGGCGCTACGTGATGGCCCTGGGCTCGGTGGTGAGCGCGCTCGGCATGGCCGGCCTGGGCCTGTGCGACAGCGCGCTCCAGTACTGGGCCGCCTGGACCGTGATCGGCCTGGCGATGGCGCTCACGCTCTACGAGGCGGCCTTCGCCACCATCAACCGCAAGCTCGGCGTCGAGGCGCCGCGCGGCATCTCGACCCTGACCCTGTTCGCCGGCTTCGCCAGCACCATCTTCTGGCCGCTGACGCTGGCGATCTCTTCGCGCCTGGGCTGGCGCGACACCTTTTTGCTGTACGCCGCGCTGCAGCTGGCGGCCTGCCTGCCGCTGCACCTCAGGCTCGGGCGCGACGCGCCCCATCCGCCCGCGCCCGCGCATGCGCCGCGCGACAGCCACACCCTGGCCGAGGCGGTGCGCCATCCGGTGTTCTGGAAGCTGGCGCTGGCCTTCTCGGCCAACATCTTCATCTTCTCGGCGCTGGCGGTGCACCTGATCCCGCTGCTGCAGTCGCTCGGCCATGCCGCCAGCGCCGCGGTGCTGCTGGCGGCCCTGGTCGGACCGATGCAGGTGGCGGGCCGCATCGGCGAACGCACCCTGGCGCGCGACGCCGCGCCGCAGGTGGTCGGGCGCTTCGTGTTCGCGACCCTGCCGGGCGGCCTGCTGGCGCTGGCGCTGTTCGGTTCCCACGCCTGGGGCGTGGCCCTGTTCTGCGTGCTGTATGGGATGAGCAACGGCGTGCTGACCATCATCCGCGGCACCCTGCCGCGCGCCCTCTTCGGCGCGCGCCACTACGGCGCCATCACCGGCGCGCTGGCCGCGCCTTCGCTGGTCTCGAAAGCCATCGGGCCGCTGCTGGGCGCGGCGCTGCTGGGCGGCGCGGCCGGGCCGCTGGTGCTGCCGCTGACCCTGTTCGCCGTGGCGCTGGCCTCGCTGCTGCTCTACCTGGCGGCGATCCGCCAGCCGGCGCAGGCGCCCCTGCCGGCGGCGGCCCGGGACGGCGGCACTTGACGGCGCGCGCGCGGCTTCCTATCCTCCTCGCTCACCACCAGACGAAAGCCTCCATGACCAGTTCCTGCTGCGGCCCGACGCCCGCCCAGGCGCGTCCCGACATCGACGTCGCCGACCTCGCCGCCATGTGCAAGGCGATCGGCCACCCGGCCCGCCTGCAGCTGCTGCGCCACCTGATCGCGCACGGCGAGTGCTATTTCGGCAACCTGGCCGAGGTGCTGCCGCTGGCGCCGTCGACCATTTCCAAGCACGTGTCGATCCTGAAGGAGGCCGGCCTGATCGATGGCTCGTCCGACGTGCAGCGGGTCTGCTACTGCGTCAACCCGGCGCGCCTGGACCAGCTCAAGTCCCTGGTCTCCGGTCTCTAGGCGCTGACCGGCGGGCGCTGCACGGTGTAGGTCGCCATGTAGTCCGGATCGACCACGATCTCTCCCGTATCGCGCAGGAGGTATTCGCCGGGCAAGGCCGGACTGACCGCGTCCAGGTCGGGCGGCAGCGACAGCCGTTCGCCCGCGCCGCTCCCCTCCACCTCGACCAGGATCCCGTCGTGCGGATCGACCGCGCGCACCCGCGCGCAGAACTGGCGCTGGCCGATCACCACGCCATCCACGTCCAGGTAGGTCATCCCGACCATCAGGCGCGCGCCCGCCAGCGCCCGCGCCAGGGCCTCGTCCCAGGCCGGCTCGTCGACGGCGCTCACGACGCGCTCCCGAGCACGGTGACCACCACCCTGCGCCGGTGCGGGGCGCTGCGGTGCTCCCACAGGTAGATGCCCTGCCAGGTGCCCAGCAGCAGGCGGCCTTCGCCCACCGGCACGCTCAAGCCGGTCGCCGTCAGCATGGTGCGCGCATGGGCCGCCATGTCGTCCGGTCCCTCGGTGTCGTGGCGGTAGGCGGGGTCGCCGTCGGGCGCCAGGCGCGCGAGGATGGTGTCGAGGTCGCGCCGCACGTCGGGGTCGGCGTTCTCGGTGATCGTGAGCGAGCAGCTGGTGTGCTGGACGAAGACGTGGACCAGGCCGCATTGCAGGCCGGAGGCGCGCACCGCCGCCTCGACCTCGTCCGTGATGTTGCGGGTGCCGCGCCCCTGGGTCGAAAACTCGAGGATGGACTGGTGTGCCACGATGCGCTCCTGTCGTGTGGGTAGCGGAATTGTGTCGCCATGTTTCCGGGGCCGGGCCGGACACACGCGCTTGCGCACGCGGGGGTTTCCGGAAAAAACAGCGCTACATGGGGGCGGTTTAATGACTACATCGACGCAGCGTAGCGCCGGTCAAACCACCCACAAGGAGAATACCATGCTGAACCTGAACAAAGCCGCTGTCCTGATCCTGTCCACCGTCCTGGCCGCCGCCGCCAGCGCCGCCCCGAACACCGCCAATGACTTCGGCCAGCGCGTCGCCGAAGCCAAGGGCACCCGCGTCATCACCGTCAAGCCGGGCGCCAAGCACGTCAACGTCACCAACGGCGAAACCGTCACCTTCGACGTCAACGGCCAGCGCTTCAGCTTCGACGTCAACACCTACCCGAACCAGAACGTGTTCCAGCTGTCCGACATCGCGCCGGCCGGCGTGCAGGCCGATGGCGTGAAAGTCTACGTCGCCGCCAACCCCCTGTACTTCGGCGGCTGAGCCGTGTCCCTGCGCTAGCGGCGCATCGACGCCGCCGGCGGCAGCAGCACCGCCAGGATGCCCAGCAGCGGCAGGTAGGAAGCGAGCCGGTACACCTGCTCGATGCCCGAGGAGTCGGCGAACGCGCCCATGGCGGCCGCGCCGATGCCGCTGATGCCGAACATCAGGCCGAAGAACAGCCCGGCGATCATGCCAGGCTTGCCCGGCACCAGCTCCTGCGCGAACACCACGATGGCCGAGAAGGCCGAGGACATCACCAGCCCGATCACCACCGACAGCACGGCGGTCCAGAACAGGTCCGCATACGGCAGCGCCAGGGTGAACGGGGCCGCGCCCAGGATCGAGAACCAGATCACGCGCTTGCGGCCGATGCGGTCGCCGATCGGGCCGCCGGCGAAGGTGCCGGCCGCCACCGCCGCGAGGAAGAGGAAGAGGTAGAGCTGGGCCGTGTCCACCGATACCTGGAACTTCTCGATCAGGTAGAAGGTGTAATAGCTCGACAGGCTGGCCATGTAGATGTATTTCGAGAACACCAGCAGCGCCAGCACCGTCAGCGCCCACATCACGCGCCCGCGCGACAGCGCCGGCCCGGGGTGCACGGCCGCCTTGCGCGGCGCGTTGCGCAGGTGACCGGCGTACCAGCGGCTCACGCCCACCAGCACCGTCACCGCCAGCAGCACGATCAGCATCAGCCAGGCGATCTGGCCCTGGCCATGTCCCACGATGATGGCAGCCGCCAGCAGCGGCCCGAAGGCCGAGCCCAGGTTGCCGCCCACCTGGAACAGCGACTGCGCGAAGCCGAAGCGCCCGCCCGAGGCCAGGCGCGCCACGCGCGAGGCTTCCGGATGGAAGGTCGAGGAGCCGACGCCGATCAGGCCCGCCGCCAGCAGCAGCATCGGGAAGCTGGCGGCCCAGGCCAGCAGGGCCACGCCGGCCATGGTCACGCACATCCCCGCCGGCAGCAGGAAAGGAATCGGCTTCCTGTCGGTGTACAGGCCGATCCAGGGCTGGAGCAGCGAGGCGGTGCACTGGAAAGTCAGGGTGATCAGGCCGATTTGCGTGAAGCTCAGCGCGAACTCGTGCTTGAGCAGCGGGTAGACGGAAGGCAGGACGGCCTGCACGCAGTCGTTCAGCAGGTGGACGAAGGCGACCGAGAACAGGATCTGCATCACCGCGGCCGGCGCGGCGGCAGGGACCGCGGCGGGCGGTGCGGAAGTGTGTAAGGACATGGAAAGACTCAGGGTGACTAGCCCGGCAAGTGTACCTTGTTGCGCAGGAGGCTGCCGATACCGGATGTGAGCGCCTGTCGGCCGGGGTGTCGGCGCCCTGCATGGTCCAGGATCATCCGGGCGCAGCTGGCGCCCACGAAGAGACCTCATGCTCGATCGAGCCCTTTGCCATGCCTTCTTCATCAATGCGTTCGCGCTCAAGGCAGGGCTCACTGCTGAGCTAGCGCTGATGGCGCAAGTCCTGTATGGTGGGTCGCACCGCGCCGATTGCGTATCGAGCTGCCGGCCCCCCCGACCTCTCACACTCGCCTATGGACATCTCCGACTTCATCTCCAGGAATATGGAGCAAATTCTCACTGAGTGGGAAGGATTCGCCGCAACTTTCGGGGCAGTGACCGACAACATGTCCAGCGATGATTTGCGCGACCACGCCAAGCAGATTCTCGAGTTCGTCATCAAGGATATCCAGACCGTGGAAACCCGCGACGAACAGCACTCGAAATCACAGGGATTCAGCGTGAAACCAGCCGGCGACGAAACAGCGTCGTCGATGCATGGACGGCTGCGTTACGCAAGCGGTTTCACCCTGCTGCAGCTCATTGCCGAGTACCGCGCCTTGCGGGCAAGCGTACTCAAATTGTGGCGCGATGGCCGCGTCGACGTTTCGCTGGACAGCATGAACGACATTGCGCGGTTTAACGAGGCGATCGACCAATCGCTTGCCGAGGCAGCGGTCGCCTACTCGGACCGCCTGAACGAGACCCGCGAGACCTTCATCGCCATCCTCGGGCACGATCTCCGCAGTCCCCTGGCCGCGACGATGACGGCAGGCAGCTACCTGTCACGGCCCGGCGCTTTCGACGAGCGCACCGCGCTCATCGGCGTTCGTATCAAGCGTAGCGCATCCAGCATGAACAGCATGGTCAATGACCTCCTGGGGCTGGCACGCACGCAGCTCGGCGGCGGCATTCCTATCCAGCGCACGCTGTGTGATCTGCTGGAGATGGGCCAGTGGGCGATCGATGACGCCAGCGCCTCGCATCCCCGGGCCGAGTTCACCCTCCACGCGCGCGGCGAACTGATCGGTTTGTTCGACCAGGAGCGCCTGCGGCAATTGTTGACCAATCTGGCCAATAACGCGGCCCAGTACGGCACACCTGGCAAGCCCATCATCGTTGAGCTCGCGGGTGAGGAAGACAAGGTATTGATCAGTGTCAGGAACGAAGGCCCGGTGATTCCCGAGGACGTGCTGCCCAGACTGTTTGATTCACTTGTACAACTTCCAGAGCATCAAGATCACATCAGGCCACGCACCAGCCTTGGTCTCGGACTGTTCATTGCGAAACAGATTGCTATCGCACATGGTGGAGATATCGGCGTATCGTCCGACCCAGTCGCGGGCACGGTGTTCACCGTAGAAGTGCCTCGGCATTGAGCATGCATGGCGCCGTTCGCGCCGTCGATGCGCGCGGCCTTGAACTCCGGCCATCGACCGCCGCTCCGGGCCCAGGCCCGGAACGGCGCCTCGCGCTCAGTCGAACTTGCTGAAATCCGGCTTGCGCTTCTCGAAGAAGGCGGTAAAGGCTTCCTTCGCCTCCGGTCCGAGCAGCATGGCGGCGAAGCGCTCGTTCTCGGCCGCGATGGCGGCGTTGATCGGCTCCGTGCGGGCGCGCTTCATCAGCGCCTTGGTGGTGCGGATCGATGCGGCCGGCAGGGCCACCAGCTTGGCGGCCTGCTGTTCGGCGAAGGCGCGCAGTTCGGCGGCCGGCAGCACGCGCGCCACCAGGCCCATCTCGAAGGCTTCCTGGGCGCCGAAGGCTTCGCCCAGCAGCAGCTTCTCGGCGGCGCGCGGGTAGCCGGCCAGCTGCGACAGCAGCAGCGAGGAAGCGAATTCAGGGCACAGGCCGAGCTGGGCGAAAGGCATCGAGAACTTGGCGTTGTCGGCGCAGTACACCAGGTCGCAGTGCATCAGCAGGGTGGTGCCGATGCCGATCGCGGCGCCGCTCACGGCGGCCACCACCGGCTTGGTCGAGCCGGACAGCGCGCGCATGAACTGGAACACCGGGCGGCTCTCGGCCGGCACGCCCGGCACCGGGGCCGAGTTCTTCATGAAGTCGTCGAGGTCGTTCCCCGCGGTGAAGATTTCCGGCTTGCCGGCGATGAGGATGGCGCGCACCGCGCTGTCCTGCTCGGCGTCCAGCAGGGCGTCGGCCATCGCCTGGTACATCGCGCCGGTGATGGCGTTCTTGCGTTCGACGCGGTTGAATTCGATGCTCAGGATGCCGTTGGCTTTGTTGATCAGCATGTCCATGTTTCAGGGTCTCCGATGGTGCTTGGTCTGGATGGACGCGTGGGCGGGACACCCGCCCATCCTCGGATGCGGAGGTATCCCGCCCACGCGGTGATGCAGGACGGCTGCGCGAAGGCGCCGCCCGCGTCGATTAAACGCGCTCGATGATGCCGGCCGCGCCCATGCCGGCGCCGACGCACATGGTCACCATGCCGTACTTCAGGTTGTTACGGCGCAGCGCGTGCACGACGGTCGCGGCGCGGATCGCGCCGGTCGCGCCCAGCGGGTGGCCGAGGGCGATCGCGCCGCCCATCGGGTTGACCTTGCTGGTGTCCAGGCCCAGGTCGCGGATCACGGCCAGCGCCTGCGCGGCGAAGGCTTCGTTCAGCTCGATCCAGTCCAGCTGGTCCTGGGTGATGCCGGCGGCGGCCAGGGCGGCCGGGATCGCGACCTTGGGACCGATGCCCATGATCTCCGGCGGCACGCCGCGCACGGCGAAGGAGGAGAACTTGGCCAGCGGGGTCAGGTTGTGCTCCTTCAGGATCTTCTCGCTGACCACGATCAGCGCGCCGGCGCCGTCCGACATCTGCGAGGAGGTGGCGGCGGTGACCGAACCCTTGGCCGCGAACACCGGCTTGAGCTTGGCCATCGATTCGAGCGAGGCGTCGGCGCGCGGGCCTTCGTCCAGGTCGACGGTGCGGCGCTTGACGCTGATTTCGCCGGTCTTGAGGTCAGGCGTGCGGGTGACGACTTCGACCGGGGTGATCTCGTCCTTGAACCAGCCGGCCTGCTGGGCGGCGATGGCGCGGCGGTGCGACTCCAGGCCGAAGGCGTCCTGGTCTTCGCGCGACACCTTCCACTGCTCGGCGACCTTCTCGGCGGTCAGGCCCATGCCGTAGGCCAGGCCCACGTTCTCGTCCTTGAAGGTCTCCATGTTGATCGACGGGTGATGGCCCATCATCGGGACCATCGACATCGACTCGACGCCGCCGGCGATCATCACGTCGGCTTCGCCCACGCGGATGCGGTCGGCCGCCATGGCCAGGGCGGTGATGCCCGAGGCGCAGTAGCGGTTGACGGTGACGCCGCCGACGGTGTTCGGCAGGCCCGCCAGCACCACCGCGTTACGCGCCACGTTGAAGCCCTGCTCCGCTTCCGGGAAGGAGCAGCCGACGATGGCGTCGACGATCAGGGCCGGGTCCAGGTTCGGCACGGCGGCCATGGCGCCGCGGATCGCGTGCACCAGCAGGTCGTCCGGACGGGTCTTGTTGAAGAAGCCGCGCGGCGCCTTGCCGATCGGGGTGCGGGTCGCTGCGACGATGTATGCGTCTTGAAGTTGTTTGCTCATGATTTGTCGTCCTGTTCGTTCGGCGCTCAGTCGCCCGATTAATTACGCACCGGCTTACCGTTCTGCATCATGCCCATGATGCGTTCCTGGGTCTTCGGATTGCTCAGCAGCGAGATGAAGGCCTTGCGTTCCATGTCGAGCAGCCACTGCTCGGTCACCACGCTGCCCTGGTCGATGTCGCCGCCGGTCACGATCTCGGCGATGGTGTCGCCCAGGTGGTAGTCGTAGGCCGAGATGAAGCCGCCGTCGCGCATATTGACCAGCTGGCCGCGGATGGTCGCCCAGCCGTAGCGGCCGGTGACCGGCACGGTGCGGCGCGCCGGAGCGCGGTAGCCGGCGTCGAACATGGCGCGCGCGGTGGTCTTGGCCACGTGCAGCAGTTCATACGGGTTGAAGACGATGACGTCGTCGTCCTTCAGGTAGCCCATGGCCTTGGCTTCCAGGGCCGACTTCGACACCTGCGCGGTGGCCGCGTTGGTGAAGCCGGTCTTCAGGAATTGCAGGATGTCGTTGCCCTTGGCTTCATTGGCGGCACGCAGCGCCGCTTCCTTCAGGCCGCCGCCGGCCGGCACCAGGCCGACGCCGACTTCGACCAGGCCGATGTAGGACTCGATCGAGGCCACGCGCTTGGACGCGTGCAGCGCCAGCTCGCAGCCGCCGCCCAGGGCCAGGCCGGCGACCGCCGCCACCACCGGGATGTTCGAGTACTTCATGGCCATGAAGGTGTCCTGGAGCTCGCGCACCATCGGTTCCATGGCCTTGGCGCCGCCCATCATGAAGGCCGGCAGGGCCGACTGCAGGTCGGCGCCGGCCGAGAAGGCGCCGCCTTCGGCCGCGTCGGTGTTCCAGATCACCAGGCCCTTGTAGCCTTTTTCGGCTTCCGCCAGGCCGCGCTGGATGCCCTTCACCACGCCTTCGCCGATGACGTGCATCTTGGTCTTGAGCGAGATGACCAGCACTTCGTCATCCGAGTGCCACAGGCGCACCGAGTCGTCCTCGAACACGGTGGTGCCGAAGGTCTTCGGATCGACGGTGGTGGCGCCCACCACCGGGGCGCGGAACTGCTGGCGCTTGTACACCGGCAGGTCGGACGCCGGGACATAGGTCTTGCGCGAAGCGGACCACGAGCCTTCCGGGGTGTGCACGCCCTTCTCGGCGACCGGGGCCTCGAAGACCCAGCTCGGCAGCGGCGCATTGCACAGGGCCTTGCCGGCCTCGATGTCTTCCTTCACCCACTGGGCGATGGTGGTCCAGCCGGCGGCCTGCCAGGTCTCGAACGGGCCGACGCTCCAGCCGAAGCCCCAGCGCATCGCGAAGTCGACGTCGCGCGCGTTGTCGGCGATGGAGTCGAGGTGGAAGGCGATGTAGTGGAAGGCGTCGCGGAAGATCGCCCACAGGAACTGGGCCTGCGGGTTGGTCGATTCGCGCATGGCCTTGAACTTCTTGACCGGGTCCTTTTCCTTCAGGATGCGGCCGACGATGTCGGCGGCCTTGGCGCCGCTCGGGACGTATTCGCCGCTGGCGAAGTCAAGGCGCTGGATCTCCTTGCCGACCTTCTTGTAGAAGCCGGCGCCGGTCTTCTGGCCCAGGGCGCCCTTCTCGATCAGCTTGGCCAGCACCGCCGGGGTCTTGTACAGGCTGAAGAAGGGATCGTCCTGCAGGGTGTCCTGCATGGTCTTGATCACGTGGCCCATGGTGTCCAGGCCCACGACGTCGGCGGTGCGGAAGGTGCCCGACTTGGCGCGGCCCAGCTTGGCGCCGGTCAGGTCGTCGACCACGTCCACGGACAGGCCGAACTGCTCGGCTTCATGGATGGTGGCCAGCATGCCGAAGATGCCGACGCGGTTGGCGATGAAGTTCGGGGTGTCCTTGGCGCGCACCACGCCCTTGCCCAGGGTCGAGGTCAGGAAGGTTTCGAGCTGGTCGAGGATTTCCGGACGGGTGGCCGCGGTCGGGATCAGTTCGACCAGGTGCATGTAGCGCGGCGGGTTGAAGAAGTGCACGCCGCAGAAGCGCGACTTGAGCTCGGCGTCGAAGCCTTCGGCCAGCTTGTTGATCGACAGGCCCGAGGTGTTCGAGGCGAAGATGGCGTTCGCGCCGATGTGGGGAGCGACCTTCTTGTACAGGTCGTGCTTCCAGTCCATGCGCTCCGCGATGGCTTCGATGATCAGGTCGCAGCCGGCCAGGACGTCGAGGTTGTCCTCGTAGTTGGCCACTTCGATCAGGGCCGCGTCGTCCTTGTTGCCCAGCGGGGCCGGCGACAGCTTCTTGAGGTTCTCGATGGCTTTCAGGACGATGCCGTTCTTGTTGCCTTCCTTGGCAGGCAGGTCGAACAGCACGACCGGGACCTTGGCGTTCACGCAGTGCGCGGCGATCTGCGCGCCCATCACGCCGGCGCCCAGCACGGCGACTTTCTTGACGATGAAATTGGACATTTCTAATTCCTTGTTAGTACCCGCGCCGTTTGCTCCGTCGTCCCCGCGAAGGCGGGGACCCAAGTTTGCTGGCGATGCCACAGTGCATGCAGAACTTGGATCCCCGCCTGCGCGGGGATGACGTTGGGGAACCGTAGATGGGGTCCCGGGGCTGCGGGTGTCGGTTAAGTAGCTACGTGACGGTCGTTAGAACAGATCCGCATCCAGCGCCAGCAGATTCGCCGAACCCGAACGGGCCTGGCGGATCAGCATCGCCGTTTCCGGGTACAGGCGGGCGAAGTAGAAGCGCGCGGTGTGCAGCTTCGCTTCGTAGAACTTGTCGCCCGAATCCTTCTTGGCCAGCGCGATCTTCGCCATCTGGGCGAAGAAGTAGCTGAACACCAGGTGGCCCACGACGCGCAGGTAAGGCACGGCGGCCGCGCCCACTTCGTCCTGGTTCTGGAAGGCCTTCATGCCGATTTCCATGGTCAGCTTGGTGACCTTCTCGCCCAGCTCGCCCAGCGGGGTCACGAACTCGGACAGCGATTCGTCCAGGCCGTTCTCTTCCACGAAGGACTTGATCTTCTCGCCGAAGGCGCGCAGCTTGGCGCCGTTGTCCATCAGGATCTTACGGCCCAGCAGGTCCAGCGACTGCACGGTGTTGGTGCCTTCGTAGATCATGTTGATGCGGGCGTCGCGCACGTACTGCTCCATGCCCCACTCGCTGATGTAGCCGTGGCCGCCGTAGACCTGCATGGCTTCCGAGGTGGCGATCCAGCCGTTGTCGGTGATGAAGGCCTTGACGATCGGGGTCAGCAGCGCGACTTCGCCGGCGGCTTCCTTGCGCACTTCCTCGTCCGGGTGGTTCAGTTCGCGGTCGATCTGCAGCGCCACGTAGGAAGTCAGGGCGCGCGCGCCTTCGGCGTAGGCCTTGGCGGTCAGCAGCATGCGGCGCACGTCCGGGTGCACGATGATCGGGTCGGCCGGCTTGTCCGGGGCCTTCGGGCCCGACAGGCTGCGCATCTGGATGCGTTCCTTGGCGTACACCAGCGCGTTCTGGTAGGCCACTTCGGTCAGGCCCAGCGACTGCATGCCCACGCCCAGACGGGCGGCGTTCATGAACACGAACATCGCCTGCAGGCCCTTGTGCGGCTGGCCGATCAGGGTGCCGATCGCGCCGTCCAGGTTCATCTGGCAGGTGGCGTTGCCGTGGATGCCCATCTTCTCTTCGATCGCGCCGCAGGTGATGCCGTTGCGCGCGCCGATCGAGCCGTCCGGGTTCGGCAGGAACTTCGGCACCAGGAACAGCGAGATGCCTTTCGAGCCTTCCGGCGCGTCCGGCAGGCGGGCCAGCACCAGGTGGACGATGTTTTCCGACATGTCGTGCTCGCCGGCCGAGATGAAGATCTTGGAGCCGGTGATGCTGTAGGTGCCGTCGGCCTGCGGTTCGGCCTTGGTGCGCAGCAGGCCCAGGTCGGTGCCGCAGTGGGCTTCGGTCAGGCACATGGTGCCGGTCCACTCGCCCGAGACCAGCTTGGGCAGGTAGAACTTCTTCTGGTCTTCGGTGCCGTGCTCCTTCAGGCACTCGTAGGCGCCGTGCGACAGGCCGGGGTACATGGTCCAGGCCTGGTTCGACGAGTTCAGCATCTCGTAGAAGGAGTTGTTCAGGGTGACCGGCAGGCCCTGGCCGCCGTATTCAGGGTCGCAGGCCAGCGCCGCCCAGCCGCCTTCCACGTACTGCTTGTACGCTTCCTTGAAGCCCTTCGGCGTGGTGACGCTCTTGCTGGCCGCGTCGTAGTGGCAGCCTTCGCGGTCGCCGGAGTGGTTCAGCGGGAACAGGACTTCCTGCGTGAATTTCGCGCCTTCTTCCAGCACCTGGTTGATGATGTCGGCATCGATCTCCTGGTAAGCGGGAAGGTTCTTGAATTCGTCGGTGACGTTGAGGAATTCGTGCAGAACGAACTGCATATCCCGAATTGGCGCGACGTACTGACCCATGGTTTTCTCCTGACGAAGGTAAAGATGTGGAAGACAGGCGGTTCAGGCCGCCTGCATGCCCGGTTGTTGTTGGTTGGGATTACGGTAATTCTCGATCAGACGGTCGAAGCCGGCGCGGGCGCGTTCGACCGAGCCCGGCATGCGCAGGAAGCGGGCGTCGTGGTGCAGGGCCAGGATCAGGCCGTACATCTCGTACACCAGCTGCTGGGCGTCTGTATCCGGGTGCAGGTGGCCGACCTCGATCGCCTGGCGCACGCAGCGCAGCAGCGCGTTCTGCCAGGCCATGACCATCGAGACCAGCTGGTCGCGGATCGGGCCCGGGCGGTCGTCGTACTCGACCGCGCCGCTGATGTAGATGCAGCCCGAGGCGATCTCGACCGACACGCGCTTGATCCAGCGAGCGAACATGGCCACCAGGCGCGGCAGGCCGCGCGGCTCCTTGATACTCGGGAAGAAGACTTCCTGCTCGAAGCGGTGGTGGTAGAGCTTGACCACTTCGAGCTGCAGGTCTTCGCGCGAGCCGAAGTGCGCGAACACGCCGGACTTGCTCATGTTCATGCGGTCGGCCAGCAGGCCGATGGTCAGGCCCTCGAGGCCGTTGCGGCTTGCGAGCTCGAGCGCGACGTCCAGAATCGCTGCCCGCGTCTGCTCGCCCTTGCGCATGTATTTGGCTGAAGTACTGATAGCTGCCCCTGAATCGAAAAAATCCGAACGCTCGTACTATTATCTATCAAGCGTGGAATGTCAAACGGGAACTTAGAGGCGAAATTCTATTGATGCAAAACAACAGTCGGCGCTGAGGAAACGCCGTGAGGCTGGGGGCCGGGTCTCGGGAAATGCGGGGACGGCGGCTTGTTGTTTCAGCTATAAAGGTAACCCATTTTGGGGCGTTTGGGGGAGGAAGTACGAACGTTTGTGTGGATTCTTAAAGGTAGCGCTGGTTCCGCAGTCCCGCGCCCCAAACACCGTCATCCCCGGCATTGGCATCTCCCTCGCCGAGGACCCGAGTTGCTTGACAAACCAGCAGCGTCAAACGTCATCGCGCGCCCAAAAAAACCAGCTGCGTCAAACGTCAGTCCCACGCCCCAAAAACCGTCATCCCCGCGTAGGCGGGGATCCAAGTTCCTCAGCAAACCACTGAGTTAAACCTCAGTGGCGGCGCATCGAACTTGGGTTCCCGCCTCCGCGGGAACGACGTGCTGGAGCTACGGGCCAACCCGGGCTCACTCCCCCGCCCGCGTCAGCGCACGCCGGTCGCGCTTGGTCGGCCGTCCCTTGATATCGCTGCTCGGTTCCGGATACAGGCGCCGCGCCTCCTTGTCGTTCTCGCGCCGCTGGATGCTCTCGTCGGTTTCGAAATACAGGGTGCGCGCCACCGGCGCCGGGCCGCGCGTGCCGGAAATCGCCGCCACGATCACTTCCCAACGGTCCGAGCCGTTGTCGATCAGGATCTTGTCGTTCACCTTCACCACCCGCGCCGGCTTCACCGGCTCGCCGCCGATGCGCACCCGGCCACGGTCGATGGCGTCGGTGGCCAGCGAGCGGGTCTTGAAAAAGCGCGCTGCCCACAGCCATTTGTCGAGTCGTACGTTATTTTCTTCCATCATTCTTTCCTGTTCATGCATAGCCGATCGCGAAGACCCGCATCGCCAGTTTATACAGCATGTAGGCGACGCCATAGCTGGCGCGCCGGAACCACCCGATGTGGGCGAATTCCTGGGGGCAGACCGGCACCCCGTCGGCGATCCCGCGTTCGATGTGCTCGCGCATGGTCCGGGCGAAGCTTGCGTCCAGCACCACCACGTTCGCTTCCTGGTTGAGGAAGAGCGACAAGCCGTCGCAATTGCTCGAGCCGACGGTGGCCCAGTCATCGTCCACCACCGCGACCTTGGCGTGCAACTGGGTCTTGCGGTACTCGACCACCTTGACGCCGTCCGCCAGCAGCTTGGGATAGAAGGAATGCGCCACCGCATCCTGGATGCGGAACTCCCCCACTCCGATCAACAGCGTCACCTGGACCCCACGCCGCGCCGCGTGCGCCAGCGCCTTGCGGAACTTGCGTCCCGGCGCGAAATACGGGGTGGCCAGCAGCACGCTGTGGCGCGCATGGCCGAGCGCATGCAGGTAGGCCTTCTGGATCGTGGAGCGGTTGCGCAGGTTGTCGCGCACCACGAAGGCGGCGCGCGCCGGGTGCTCGCAGGACTGCGGCAGCTTCCTGCGCATTTCGCGGAACAGGTCGATGCGGTGACGCAGCTTCATGTGGCCCACGCGCATCCATTGCGCCTGGGCCTCGTGATGGATCTGGGCCACCAGCGGCCCGCGCACCCGCGCCGCGAAATCCCAGCGCGGCGCCGGCAGTCTGCGCCCGCCCGCGTGGTCGCAGATCCAGTCGTCGTTGACGTTGATGCCGCCGACAAAAGCCAGCTCGCGGTCGATCACCGCGATCTTGCGGTGCGAGCGCGCGATGCCGCGCCGGCACCAGGGATTGAAGACGCGGTACTGGACCCCGGCCGCGCACAGCTGCTCGCCCAGGCGGGTGGCCGGACGGTGCTCGGTGCCGATCCAGTCCACCAGCACCCTCACCTTCACCCCGCGCAGCGCGGCGCGGCCCAGGGCATCGCGCACCGCGCGCCCGGTCGCGTCCTCGGCGAAGATGTAGGTCTCGAACAGGATGTCGTGGCGGGCCGCGTCGATCGCCTCGATCAGCGCCGGGAAATACTCGACACCGCTTTCCAGCAGGGTCACGTCGTTGTTGTCGACGTAGGAGATGGAACCCATGTGCCCTTGGCGCTATTCCAGCTGCAGCTCCGCCACGATCGGCGCGTGGTCGGACAGCTTGGCCCACAGCGGACCGTGCAAGACCTGGGCGTTGTCGACCTTGAAGCCGCGCACGTAGATGCGGTCCAGGCGGAACCAGGGCAAGGCGGCCGGGAAGGTGCGCGCCGGCGCCAGGCGCGGCGAGCGTCCGGCCCAGCTGCGCACCATGTCGCCCAGCGGCGAGCGCGGCCCCAGCTCGTCGAACACCTCGGCCACGCCCAGGCCGTTGCGCAGGCGGTCGCTAAGGGTGTTACGCCAGTCGTTGAAGTCGCCGGCGATGATGACCGGCTCACCGTCCGAGGACTCGTTGACGGCCTCGATCAGCTGGGCGGTCTGGCGCCCGCGGCTGCCCTCGAACAGGCCAAGGTGCACCACGTAGCAGTGCACCCGGGCGGCCGGGGTCTCGAGCACGCAGTGAAGAATGCCGCGCTGCTCGTAGGCGTGATCGGAGACGTCGTGGTTGTGCGAATTCTCGATCGGGAAGGCGGAGAGCAGCGCATTGCCGTGGTGACCGTGGTCGTACACGGCGTTCATGCCATACGCGGTATGGTGCGAGTCGCCTGCGAAGTAATCGTACTGCGCGGTCTCGGGCCAGTGGCGGTGGCCACGGTCCTCTTTGCCGAAGCGTGCCTGGTAGCGGTCGTGCCGGCCCTGCACCTCCTGCAGAAAGACGATATCGGCGTTGAATTCCGCGATTGCCTTCTTGAGAGCGATCACGCGGGGCGTTGCACGCAGCGACGACACGCCCTTGTGGATGTTATAGGTAGCCACACGAATTTTCATGGGAACATTCTAACCGGATCGGAAGCGGGTTTTCCGGTCGGGCCCCAATCGTGCAGCGCATGCCGGCGCGCATCCTTCGCGCCGGCGCGGGGATCAGCCGAAGGCCAGCGCCTGCTCGACGATGGCTTCGTGGCCGCTGACGATCATGCGGCGCTTCGGTTTCTTGCTGACTGCGGCGAGCTCGTCGTCGGACAGCATCGGGCCCATCAGGCGCAAGCCGGACAGCAGGTCGATGCAGATGCAACCGTCGAGGTCACTGATTTCCTTCACTTTGCCCTCGTGTTCGAGCTTGTAGTTGTCCATTTTCCCTCCTAGATCCTTGGATGAATGATTGTAACGAATTGTCACGGGCCAGCGAGACGTTGACGATATTCCACCGGTTTCCAAGTGTCAACCGCAGAATGTATCGTGCTTTCCGGAAACAAGCAAATTTCCTTCGGTTATCAAAACGACACGTTGGCGTGTCAGAGATGGTCGCTAAGAGTGAAAAACCTGTGTCGAAACCGCGCAAACTCGCGCCATATGCGCGTCATCGCACGGAAGAAAAAAATTAAAAGCACTGGCGTGCTTTTGTCACGCTCATCCATAACCTTTTTGCCGAGAGGAACTGGCAGTTACTGAGCAAAAACGAAATGCTCGGCTAGCGGCAAAAAATGGGTGACTAGAAGTTATTGTTCCATGTACTTCGGCAATTCCAGGATTGCCTCGGCATTGGATGAGGAGAAGCAGCGGTCGGCCGCCTGCAGATAGGGCAGCCAGGCGTAACGGAGGTGTTCGCGCGGGCTGAGGGTGATGGCCACGTCGCGCGGCACGCGGACCGAGAACACGTGCTCGGTGTTGTGGGTGACGCCGGGAGCGTAGCGGTGGCGCCAGACCGGATAGATCTCGTAGACGTTGGACAGCTTCCAGTCGACCAGGCGGATGATCTCGCCGTCGGCGCGGATGCCGGTCTCCTCGAACAGTTCCCGGGTGGCGGTCTGCAGCAGGGGTTCGTCAGGGGCGTCGAGCGAGCCGGTGACGGATTGCCAGAAGCCCGGGCGGTCGGCGCGCTCCAGCAGCAACACCTCCATGTCGGAGGTGTGGATCACGACCAGGACCGATTCCGGGATCTTGGGGGGCTTCATCGGGGGCAAGTGCAGGCGCCGCCGGCCGCGCTCGGCCGGCGGCGGCGCTGCGTCTTACGCGACCTTGGGCTCGTTGCGCAGGCGGATGTGCAGCTCGCGCAGCTGCTTCTCGTCGACTTCCGACGGCGCGTTGGTCAGCAGGTCCTGGGCGCGCTGGGTCTTCGGGAAGGCGATCACGTCGCGGATCGATTCCGAACCGGTCATCAGGGTGATCAGGCGGTCCAGGCCGAAGGCCAGGCCACCGTGCGGCGGCGCGCCGTACTGCAGGGCGTCGAGCAGGAAGCCGAACTTGAGCTGGGCTTCTTCCGCATCGATCTTGAGGGCGCGGAACACCTTGCTCTGCACGTCTTCGCGGTGGATACGGATCGAACCGCCGCCCAGTTCCCAGCCGTTCAGGACCATGTCGTAGGCCTTGGCGACGCAGGCGCCCGGGTTGGTCTCGAGCATGTCCTCGTGGCCGTCCTTCGGCGCGGTGAACGGGTGGTGGGTGGCGTTCCAGCGGTCGCCTTCCTCGTCGTACTCGAACATCGGGAAGTCGATCACCCACAGCGGGGCCCAGACGTCGTCGAAGAGGCCGGCCTTCTTGCCGAATTCCGAGTGGCCGATCTTGACGCGCAGCGCGCCCATCGAGTCGTTGACGACCTTGGCCTTGTCGGCGCCGAAGAAGATCAGGTCGCCGTCCTGCGCGCCGGTCAGCTCCAGGATCTGGGCCAGCACGTCGTCGGAGATGTTCTTGACGATCGGCGACTGCAGGCCGTCACGGCCCTTGGCCTTCTCGTTGACCTTGATGTAGGCCAGGCCCTTGGCGCCGTAGATGGCGACGAACTGGGTGTAGGCGTCGATTTCCGAACGCGGCATCGAACCGCCCTGCGGCACGCGCAGGCCGACCACGCGGCCGCCGGCCATGTTGGCGGCGCTGTTAAAGACCTTGAACTCGACCGACTTCATCAGCTCGGTCAGTTCGGTGAACTGCAGCTTGACGCGCATGTCCGGCTTGTCCGAACCGTAGGAGCCCATGGCGGTGGCGAAGTCCATCACCGGGAAGGGGTTGGGCAGGTCGATGCCGGCCGCGTTCTTGAACACGGTGCGCATCATGTCTTCGAACAGGTCACGGATTTCCTGTTCGGTCAGGAACGAGGTTTCGCAGTCGATCTGGGTGAATTCCGGCTGGCGGTCGGCGCGCAGGTCTTCGTCGCGGAAGCACTTGGTGATCTGGTAGTAGCGGTCGAAGTTGGCGACCATCAGCAGCTGCTTGAACAGCTGGGGCGATTGCGGCAGCGCGAAGAAGTTGCCCGGGTTGACGCGCGAAGGCACCAGGTAGTCGCGCGCGCCTTCCGGGGTCGACTTGGTCAGCATCGGGGTTTCGATGTCGATGAAGCCGAGGTTGTCCAGGTACTTGCGCACTTCCATCGAGACCTTGTAGCGCAGGCGCAGGTTGTGCTGCATCTGCTGGCGGCGCAGGTCGAGCACGCGGTGGGTCAGGCGGGTGGTTTCCGACAGGTTGTCGTCGTCCAGCTGGAAAGGCACCGGCACCGATGCGTTCAGCACTTCGAGCTGGGTGGTGTTGATCTCGATCTTGCCCGACTTCAGGTTGGCGTTGGCGGTGCCTTCCAGGCGGTTCACCACGGTGCCGGTGATGCGCAGGCAGTACTCGTTGCGCACGTGCTCGGCCGCCTTGAACACCTCGGCGTTATCCGGGTGGCAGACCACCTGGACCAGGCCCTCGCGGTCGCGCAGGTCGATGAAGATCACCCCGCCGTGGTCGCGGCGGCGGTGCACCCAGCCGCACAGGCTGACGGTTTGGCCCAGCAGTTCCTCGGTGACGAGGCCGCAGTAATGAGTACGCATGGAGGACATAGTTTTCGTTCCAGGTTGGTTGATTCGTTGCGCCGCCGTCGCCGGCGGCCCTTATGTTATTTGGTCGTGGCTTCGTCGGGCGCGACGACACCCATCGAGACAATGTATTTCAATGCTGCGTCGACCGTCATGTCCAGCTCCACGACCTTGCTGCGTTCCATCATCAGGAAGAAGCCCGAGGTCGGGTTGGGGGTGGTCGGCACGTAGACGCTGACGTAGTCGCCGACCAGGTGGTTCTTCACGTCGCCGCCCGGCACACCGGTCAGGAAAGCGATCGTATAGGAATCCGCGTGCGGATAGGGGATCAGGACCGGCGTGCGGAATGCGTTGCCGGACGAGGAGAACAGGGTGTCCGAGACCTGCTTGACGCTACCGTAGAGCGAGCTGACCACCGGCACGCGCTTGAGCAGGCGCTCGCCCAGGCGCACGATGTAGCCGCCGACCAGGTTGTTGGTCAGCAGGCCGGTGAGGAACACGATGGCGATGGTGAGCACCGCGCCGACGCCCGGGATGTCGCGGCCGAACAGGGTGTGCGGCTGCCAGGCCTCGGGGACGATCAGGAGGGACTGGTCGAGGGTGCTGATGATGATGTTCAGCACCCAGGCCGTGATGGCCAGGGGGACCAGGACCAGCAGGCCGGTAATGAAATATTTGCGCATCGCTTCTCTTGTTCTTGTCGGCCGCGGCCGGGCTGGGTGCCCGGACCGCGGCGCGGGGTCAGGTGCTGCTCTTGTCGCCGCCGCTGCTCGGGGTCGCGGGCGCGGCCGCGGGCGCACTCGCGCTCTCGGTCGAGCCGCTGGAACCCGAGCTGGAGGCGCCGGTCGCCGGCGGCGTGCCGCCGCGGAAGTCGGTCACGTACCAGCCGGTGCCCTTGAGCTGGAAGCCGGCGGCGGTCACTTGCTTCTTGAAGGCCGGCTTGCCGCACGACGGGCAGGTCGTCAGCACAGGGTCGGATACTTTTTGCAGCACATCTTTGGAAAAACCGCATTCGTCGCAGCGGTAAGCGTAAATCGGCATGTGATACTCCGCAAAAATCTTCAAAACCCTGAATTATAAAGCTTTTACGGCGGGATTTGCCCGCCGCCCTGCCACGCGGCGGCCACAGCCGCAACTGCGACGCGAAAGGGTGTTGTTTTTCACCATCGTCAACATCTGTTTCGTTTGCTCAAGGGGGGCCGAGGTGATTTAATACCATCTTTCTTGGAAACATCATGGCCGCAGGTAAAGACCTGGTGCCCCGAGTTAAGAAGAAACAGAAGATCGGGCGCGGTTCTGCATCGCCGTCCGTCCGTACAAGAACACTATCTTGAAGGCCCGCGCGAGCGGGCTTTTTCTTTTTCGGGCGTCTTTTCCGCGTGCGCGTACGCGTGTTCATCGATTCAAGCAACGCCAACCCAAGCCCCAAGCTCGTCGTTCCGGCGAAGGCCGGAACCCAAGTTTGTGTGCGTGGCTGCGGCGCAAAACTTGGGTTCCGGCCTTCGCCGGAACGACGTGCAAGAGTAGCGGGGTGAAGCTTGGGTTCCGGCCTTCGCCGGAACGACGTGCATGAGTAGCGGGGTGAAGCTTGGGTTCCGGCCTTCGCCGGAACGACGTGCATGAGTAACGGGGTGAAGGAAAGGCAGCGGGCAGCGGGCAGCGGGTGGTGCTCACAGCGCTAGCGGACCGCGGCGGGTGGCGCTGACAGCGCTAGCGGACCACGGCGGACGCTCCGCCGCATCGCACGGCTATTTGCGGCGCCACACCATCCAGCGCTCCCGGCCCTCGAACACTGCAAGCGAGTCTTCGACCGCCGAGTCCTCGACCAGATCGAAATGCGGCGCCAGCAAGCGCTCCAGCTCCTCGCGCGGGATCCCGAACGGCGGCCCTTTCGACCGCTCGCCGAAATAGAAGAACCCGGCCAGCAGCTTGCCCGGCCCCAGCAGCCCGGCCCAGCGCGCCACGACCTGGTCGCGCATTGCCGGCGGCAAGGCGCAGAAAAAGGCGCATTCATACACCACGTCCAGCGCCTTCTCAGGCTCCCAGGCGAAGAAATCGGCCTGCACCACCCTGCCCGCCCACCGCCCGGCGATGCGTTGCGCGCGCTCGACGGCCAGCGGCGCGAAATCGATCGCGCTCGCGTCCCAGCCCTGCTCCATCAGCCAGGCCAGCTCGTAGCCGCTGCCGCAGCCGGGAATCAGGATCGTCCCCGGCCGGCCGGCCGCGGCGAAGCGGCGCAGCTCCAGCGGCACCCCGCCCCGGTCCCAGGGCGTGAAGGCCTGCGCGAAGCGCTCGTCCCAGAAGCCCGGCTCGCGCGGATCGCGGCTCAGGAACTCCGGCATGGATCAGGCGCCGCCGAGCTGCAGCAGGTAGAAACCGATCGCCCCCACGCCCAGCCCCGCCATCAGGAAGGCGACCACGCCCAGCAGGCGGTTGGTGCGACGCTGCTCGATCAGCACCATGGCCAGCAGGTCGGACTGGGCCACGTGCGGACTGGCCACGTGCGGATGGGTCTCGCGCTGCAGCGCCTGGTGCAGCAGGCGCGGGAACTGCGGGAAGATGTGGGCGTAGCGCGGCGCCTCGGCGCGCAGGCGCTCGACGAAGCCCTGCCAGCCGACCTGCTCGCCCATCCAGCGCTCCAGGTAGGGCTTGGCGGTCTTCCACAGGTCGAGGTCGGGGTCGAGCTGGCGTCCCAGGCCCTCGATGTTCAGCAGGGTCTTCTGCAGCAGCACCAGCTGCGGCTGGACCTCCACATTGAAACGGCGCGAGGTCTGGAACAGGCGCAGCAGGATCTGGCCGAAGGAAATGTCCTTCAGCGGCCGGTCGAAGATCGGCTCGCAGCAGGCGCGCACCGCCGACTCCAGCTCGTCCACCCTGGTGCTGGGCGGGGCCCAGCCGGATTCGATGTGGGCTTCGGCCACCCGCTTGTAGTCGCGGCGGAAGAAAGCCAGGAAGTTCTGCGACAGGTAATCCTTGTCGAAATCGTTGAGGGTGCCGACGATGCCGAAGTCGAGGGCGATGTAGCGCCCGAAGGTCTCCTTCTCCACCGAGACCAGGATGTTCCCCGGGTGCATGTCGGCGTGGAAGAAGCCGTCGCGGAAGACCTGGGTGAAGAAAATCTCCACCCCGTCGCTCGACAGCTTCTTGAGGTCGACGCCCTCGGCCGCCAGGCGCTCGATCTGGGACACCGGGATGCCGCGCATGCGCTCCATGGTGATCACGCTGCTGGAGCAATAGTCCCAATACATCTCGGGCACCATGAGCAGGGTCGAGTTGGCGAAGTTGCGGCGCAGCTGGGCCGCATTGGCCGCTTCGCGCATCAGGTCCAGCTCGTCGTGCAGGTATTTGTCGAACTCGGCCACTACCTCGCGCGGCTTGAGGCGGCGCGCCTCGCCCCACACCCGCTCGATCAGGCTGGCGGCCATGTGCATCAGGGCAATGTCTTCGTCGATCAGCTTCTTCATGCCCGGACGCAGCACCTTGACCGCGACTTCCTTGCCGTTCTTCAAACGGGCGAAGTGGACCTGGGCGATCGAGGCCGAGGCCACCGGTTCGCGGTCGAAGCTGGCGAACAATTGATCCGGGTGGGCGCCCAGCGAGCGCGTGATCTGGGCCACGGCCAGGTCGGGGTCGAAGGGCGGGACGCGGTCCTGCAGCAGGGCCAGCTCGTCGGCGATATCGGGCGGCATCAGGTCGCGCCGGGTGGAAAGCAGCTGGCCGAACTTGACGAAGATCGGGCCCAGCTCCTCCAGCGCCTGGCGCAGGCGCACCGCGCGCGGCGAGGTGATGCGGCGCCAAAAGAAAAAGGTGTTCATCATGCGCGCGGTGCGCGGCGCGTTGATGCTGGAGACGGCGATCTCGTCGAGGCCGTAGCGGGTGAAGACGGTGAGGATGCGCAGCAGGCGCAGGAATTTCAAGATCATCGGCGATCCGTGTTCAGGTCCGTGGGGTCCGTGAGGAGAGGCGCCGTGGCCGGCTTGCCGGCCAGCAGCTTGTCGAGGCGGGCGATGCGCTTGGCGGTGCGCTCGACGTCGTCGCGCAGGCGCACCACCTCGGCCGCGAACTCGTCGCGCAGCACCGGGCGCACCAGCAGGGCCCGCTCTTCGGTCAGGAATTCGGCCAGGTTCTCGGCCACCCGCCGCCCTGCCCCGGCGACGAAGCCGGCGGCCCCGCGCGCGCCCTCGGCCACGCGGCGCGCGACCAGCGGCCCGAGCACCCGCTCGAGGTCATGTTCGGCATCCCAGCGCAGGTCATTGGCCAGTTGCGAGATGGTGTTGGCGAACTCGGCGTCGCCCTCGATCTTCACGTAGGACAGCGCGCGCCGGCGGTCCTGCAGGATCAGCGGCAGGTCGCCCGGCTTGATCCGGATGGTCACGCCGGCCGCGCCTTCGCCGCGGCTGGCCTCCAGCATGCCGTCGCGCCCCACGTGCAGGCGCAACTGGAGGTGGCCGGTGTCGATGCAGGCCTCCTTGCCGGCGTGGCGCGCCAGCGCGTCGCGGGCCCAGGCTTCCTGGGCAAGCAGGTGATTGATGGCGGCAAGGGCTGGCGTGCTCAATGCCTGTTGCGGCGACAGCGATGCGGGACTCGGGAACATGGCAGGCAGTGGGTTAATCAACGAAACCGCAAAACAAAACCGCCCGTTGGAAAGCGGGCGGTCTCGATCTTACCAGTTTGCCGGGTGAAAACCCGGCAGCACGGAAGTGTGCGGACAAATAATCAGGCGACCTGCTGGATACCGGCCAGCACCCAGCCGCTGGTGCCCGACAGCGGCTTGGACAGGTTCCAGACCTCGACCAGCGGCTCGGCCGGCGCGTTCGGCGCGGTGCGGATCATCGCGTTGAACTGGACGCTCGCCAGGTAGTCGTGGCCGGTGGTCTCGATGCCCAGCAGTTGGGCGTCGACCGACACCACATCGGTGTAGTCGGGCGCGCCATTGCGCTCCTGGATCTGCATCTTGAGCTCGGCGAACACTTCCGGCGAGGTGAACTCGCGCAGGTCGTTGGTGTCGCCGCGGTCCCATGCCGCCTGCAGTCGGATGAAGGAGGACTTGGCCTGGCGCAGGAAGGCGTCGACGTCGAAGTCGGCCGGCACGCCCCAGGGTGCGTGCACGCCGCCGGCGGCGCCGCCCTTGTTCAGCGAAATGCCGCCCTGCGGCTGCTGGCCCTGGTAGGCCGAAGGCTGCCAGGCCGGCTGCGAAGCCGACTGGCCCAGGCCGGAACCGATCTCGGGCGTGGCCACCGCGCCGGCCGGGGCCGGGGTGCCGAAGCCGTTGCGGAAGGCCGGGTTGGCCGGGGTGTCCTTGCGGCGGAACATGCGCACGATGAAGAGCACGGCCAGCACCAGCAGGCCGATCATGAGGATGGCCGAGATCGCGCTGGCCAGCGCGCCGCCGATGCCCAGGTGCGAGAGCAGCGCGCCCAGGCCCAGGCCCAGCAGGGCGCCGCCCAGGATGCCCTTCCACATGCTCGGCTTCTTGGCGGCAGCCGCGGCGGCGGCGCCGGTCGCGCCGGCGGCCGCGGCCGGCGCCGCGTTCGGAGCGCGCTGGAAGCCGGGCGCCGGGGCCGGCGCCGGGGCCTGCATCTGCTGCACGGATTGCGACTGGCGGCCGATCGAGCGCTTGCCGCCCATGGGGCGCGCGAATGCGTCGACCGTCATGGAGACCGCGGTGACCGCCAACATCATCGTGACCAAGAATTTTTTCATTTCATCGATTCCTAGAGTTTGATACCAGTGTGCAATGCGGCCACACCCGCCGTCAGGTTGAAATACTGGACCCGCTCCAGTCCCGCATCCAGCATCATCCCCTTCAGGGTTTCCTGGTCGGGGTGCATGCGGATCGATTCCGCCAGATAGCGATAGCTCTCGGCGTCGCCGGCAATCTTTTGTCCCAGCCACGGCAGCACCGAGAACGAATACAGGTCGTAGGGCTTTTGCAGCGGCGCCACGACCTTCGAGAACTCCAGCACCAACAGCTTGCCGCCCGGCTTGAGCACCCGGCGCATTTCCGCCAGGGCCGCATCCTTGTGGGTCATGTTGCGCAGGCCGAAGGCCACGCTGACCCGGTCGAAGTAATTGTCCGGGAAGGGCAGCTTTTCCGCGTCACACAGCAAGGTGGGGGTGACTAGACCTTTATTCAATAGACGGTCGCGGCCGACACGCAGCATGGACTCGTTGATGTCGGTCAGCCAGACCTCGCCGGTGTGGCCGGCCTGCTTCGCGAAGGCCTTGGCCAGGTCGCCGGTGCCGCCGGCGATGTCGAGCACCTTGAAGCCCGGCCGCACGCCGGCCTGGGCGATGGTGAAGGCCTTCCAGATGCGGTGCAGGCCGCCCGACATCAGGTCGTTCATGACGTCGTACTTGGCGGCGACGGAATGGAAGACCTTGGCGACTTCCTGGACCTTCTGGTCCTCGGGCACGGTCTTGTAGCCGAAGTGGGTGGTGTTGGTCATATGCGCTTGCAGGTTGGTCTTGCCACATTATACAGGCCCCGCCCTGCCCTCCTGCGAGGGGGCGCACGACTGAAGAGCCGGCCTGCACTAAATATTGCCTCAAGTATAATTCCATTGAAAATGGCGTCCGCCATCGCAACCCTGAGCCATGCGCATCCGCACCCGTCTCCTGATCCTGGTCCTGGCGATCCTGGTACCGTCCTTCATCGCGGCGGCGCTGGCGGTGAGCTTTGTCTACCACGAGGAACAGGAATCGCAGGCCACCAGCGTGGGCGAGGCCACGCGCGCCTTCGCCCTGCTGGTCGACAACGAACTGCAGTCCCACGCCGCCATCCTGCGCACCCTGGCCGCCGCGCCCGCCCTGGCCGAAGGCGACCTGCCGAAGTTCTACCAGTTCGCGCGCCGCATGGCGCCCGACCGCTCCGCCACCATCGTCCTGACCGACCTGGAAGGCAAGCAGCTGATCAACACCCGTCTCCCCTACGGCGCCCAGCTGCCGGCGCGGCGCTCCTCCAACATCGGCGAACTGATGCGCCGCGATGGCCCGGATCGCACCCTGGTGTCCGACCTGTTCATGGCCCCGATCGGCAAGCGCCACGACTTCACCATCCAGGTGCCGGTCACGATCGCCGGCAGGATCCGCTATTTCCTGCTGATGGGCATCAACGCCAGCACCCTGCAACCCCTGCTCCAGCGCACCCACTTCCGCGACGAATGGATCGCCACCGTGGTCGACCGCCAGGGCGTGGTGCTGGCGCGCTCGCGCACGCCGGAGCAGTTCGTGGGCAAGCCGATCCGCAGCTACAGCCGCATGCGCCTGGCCGCCTCCGAGGAAGGCGTCTACGAAAGCCGCACCCTGGACGGGATCGCGGTGCGCGCCTTCTTCAGCACCGTTCCCAGCGCGCAGTGGAAGGTATTGGTCAGCATCCCGGTGAGCGAGATCCGGCGCGTGCCGCTGCAGGCCGCGGCCCTGCTGGGCGGCGTCATGCTGGTGCTGCTGGCGGCCGGCCTGCTGGCGGCGCGCTGGCTGGCCGGGCGCGCCATCGGGCCCATCGAATACCTGGGCCGCAACGCCGACGCCATGGGCCAGGGCCGGGAGATCGACTACCGCCCCACCGGCATGCGCGAGGTCGACGCGGTCGGCCAGCGCATGATGGAAGCCAGCCGCCAGATCCGTAACGCCCAGCACGACCTCGAGCAGCGCGTGCGCGAGGCGGTGGCCGCCACAGAGCGCGTGCAGAGCGCCCTGCTCAAGTCGCAGAAGCTGGAAGCGCTGGGACGCCTGACCGGCGGCATCGCGCACGAATTCAACAACCTGCTCCAGACCCTGAGCACGGCGCTCCAGCTGATCGAACTGCAGGCCACCCAGGCCAAGGTGCAGAGCCTGGTGCAGACCTGCAGGAAGACCCTGCAGCGCGCCACCGCCCTCACCGGCCAGCTCGGCTCCTTCGGACGGATCCAGGAAGCCCGCCAGGAAACAGTGGATGCGGGCCAGCAACTGCGCAGCGCCCTGCAACTGATGCGCGGCGCGCTGCGCGAGGACATCGTGCTCGAGGTCGAGACCGACGCCGCGCCCTGGCCGGTCACGGTCGAGCCGCTGCAATTCGACCTGGCCCTGCTCAACCTGGCGATCAACGCGCGCGACGCCATGCCTGAAGGCGGGACCCTGCGCATCGAACTGCGCAACCTGGCCCTGATCCAGCCGCCCCAGCCGCTGGCGGCCGGCGACTACCTGTTGCTGCGCGTGAGCGACACCGGCAGCGGCATGGCGCCCGAGGTGCTGGCGCGCGCCCTCGATCCCTTCTTCACCACCAAGGCCCAGGGCCAGGGCAGCGGCCTGGGCCTGCCCCAGGCCTATGCCTTCGCGACCCAGTCCCAGGGCCTGCTGGTGCTCGACAGCGAGGTGGGCAAGGGCACCCGGGTCGACATCTACCTGCCGCGCGCCCAGGCCGCAGCGCCGGTCCCGACTTCGGTCCCGGCTGCGGCCCAGGTCCCCGCCCCGGCTGCAGCGGCGCCTGGCGGCGAGCTGGCGACGCTGGCCGGCGGACGCGGGCGGGTACTGTTCGTGGAAGACGATGCGCTGGTGCGCGAAGCGGTGTTGCATGCACTGGAGCAATCGGGTTTCGCGGTGTTGCTGGCGCACGACGGCGAACATGCGTTGCGCCTGCTGGAAACGTCAACTCTCCCAGACGTTATCTTTTCTGACATAGTCATGCCGGGTAAAATCAGCGGCATCGATCTGGCCGATATCGTACGCCGCCGCTACCCAGCGATTCCGGTCGTGCTGGCAACTGGCTACACGGAACGCCAGGCAGCGCTTCCCGGCGTCCAGATTCTGGCCAAGCCCTATCCGATCGAACGTCTGGTGAGCATGCTCGCCAGCGTGCAGGCCGCGCCCGGACGCAGTGCCTGATCCCGCAACGCGACATTAAAAAAAATTTAAGCCCGTGCGCTGTCTACTCGATAAATAAGGTCTAATACGGAACGCTTTTCGTACCGGCTGCGTCATGTCGCGGTGTTGGTACCAAGGTGAGTCATTGCCATCGCGCACCCCGACTCACGCCATGCCGGACCGCCGGCCAATGGATGAACGAGGACAACGGTGTCAGTGAAACGATTGCTCTGTGTGATCAACGACGACGGCGCCTTCGCCCATGCCTGCCATGCCGACTTGCGCGGCTGGGACGTATGCCTGGTGGAATCCCTGTCGGCAGCGCGCAAGCTGCTGGCCCATCAACATTACGCGGTCGGCCTACTGCTCGACCACGGCGACGCCGGCCGCGACGACGAGACCGAACGTTTCCTGCGTCGCCACCATCACATGCGCTGGGTCGGCGTGTTCGACGCGCCGCGCCTGGAACAGCCGGCGCTGCGCGAGCTGATCGCTACCCACCTGTTCGATTTCCACACCCGCCCGGTCGACATGCTGCGCCTGCGCCATTCGCTCGGCCACGCCCATGGCATGGCGGTGCTGGAACGTGGCGCCGGTGCGAATCGTCGGCCACATACCGGCGGGCGCATCGACGGCAACTCGCCGGCGATCACCCGGCTGCGCGCCCAGATCGCCAAGATCGCCGCGGTCGACGCGCCGGTCCTGATCGCGGGCGAAAGCGGCAGCGGCAAGGAACTGGCCGCCCAGGAAGTACACGCGCGCTCGCAGCGCGCGAGCGGTCCTTTCGTTGCGATCAATTGCGCCGCGGTTGCGCCGGCCCTGATCCACTCCGAACTCTTCGGCCACGAGCGCGGCGCCTTCACCGGCGCCACGCGCGACAAGCGCGGGCTCCTCGAGGCTGCCTCCGGCGGCAGCATCTTCCTCGACGAAATCGGCGACCTGCCGCTCGACCTGCAGGCCAGCCTGCTGCGCTTCCTGCAAGAGCGCGTGATCTATCGGGTCGGCGGCACGCGCACCATTCCCGTCGACGCGCGCGTGATCGCCGCCACCCATGTGGACCTGCCTCGCGCGGTAGCGGCCGGACGTTTTCGCGAGGATCTTTATTACCGACTATCGGTGTTCCCGATTCGTGTACCGCCACTCCGTGAACGGAAGGAAGACCTGCCCCAGCTGACCGAACTTATCTTCCACAAGTACGCAGAGGAGCGCAGCCCCCAGCTCAAGGGGGTGAGCAAGGAAGCCCTGCAGGCCATGGCGCGCTACGACTGGCCGGGCAATGTGCGCGAGCTGATCAACCGGCTGCGGCGCGCGATGGTGCTGGCCGAGCATCGCCTGATCATGCCCGAGGACCTGGAACTGCCGGGCGCCGGGCCGATCGGTCCCATCGTTGACGGGCTGGGCAGCTCGCGGCTGTCGGCCGAACGCATTGCCATCTCCGACAGCCTGGCGCGCAGCGGCAACAATATCAGCCAGGCGGCGCGAGAGCTCGGTGTCTCGCGCATGACGCTCTACCGGCTGATGGCCAAGCACTCGATCTCGCTGTAACTCGCACCTCTTACCTCCCCTCTTTTTTCGCGCAGGTTCCGGGGCCGCATTGCGGCATGCGCTACTGCGCATGCGCGGCAGCCATGGCCCGGCCGCGACAACAAATGTATGTACACCTGAGACAGATTTGTGAAATTTCTGGCAACCCTGTCACAGGCTTGAGACAGTCGCTCGGTGATTTGTTGTTCACGCTCATCAATCCAGACGAGTCCTACAGTAGCTCATCAAAATACTCCTACAAATCAAGCGCTTGCAGGGGGCGACAGCGCTGGCATGGCAAGTGCTAAAGGAGGAGAGGACCGGTGCCGCGTTGACACCGGGTATCTCAACTCAGTGACAAAAGGGGAGTCATACATGAAGCGCACTATCCTGGCCACCGCGATCGCTCTCGCATTCGGCATGGCACACGCACAACAAGGTAACGCGATCAACGATGGCGGTGGCAACACCCAGAACTCGACGATCACCAACACCACCAACAACACGGACGACAACAGCACGGATTCGCGCAACTACTCCGGACAGAACAACAGCACCGGCGGCGCCGCCGCAAGCGCCTACGGCGCGGCAGCGGCCAACAATGGCAGCAACGCGACCTCGTCCATCGCTGGCTCCTTCAACAACTCGACCGCCAGCGCCACCAGCACGCTGACCGGCGAAGTGCGCAATAACTCGATCAGCGACATCGGCAACCGCGCCACCAACAATGCCGGTAGCGCCGGCGGCACCGGCAACGGCGCCGCGGGAGGCACCGGCAACGGCGGCGCAGCACAGGGCTGGGGCGCAGCGGGCGGCGCAGCCTCGGGCGCAGCGGGCGCGGCTGGCGGCGCCGGCGGCGCAGGCGAAAGCGGCGCGGCCTCGAACGGCACCGCGTCGGTCGGCAACACCGCCGCAGGCGCAGGCGGCGCAGGAGGCGGCACCGGCGCGGCCACCAGCGGCAACACCGGCGCAGGCGGTTCGGGCGCGGCTGGCGGCGGCACCGCCGGCGCCAACGCCACCGGCGGCGCAGGCGCGGCCGGCGGCCTGGCCGGCTCGGCCAACGCTAATGGCGGCGCGGGCGCGGCAGGCGGCGCGGGCGGCGCAGGCACCGGCGGCTCGGGAGCCGCAGGCGGCGCAGCCAATGGTGGCAACGGCGCCGCAGGCGGCAACGGCATGGGCGGCGACGGTGGCCGTGCCGGTCCGCTGATGGGCGGCAACGGCGGCAGCAACGGCAGCATCACCGCCGGCGCAGGCGGCGCGGGTGGCGGCAACGGCGCTGCCACCGGCGGCGCAGGTGGCGGGGGCGGCGCAGGCGGCTACGGCGGCGGCACCGGTTCCGGCGGCATGGGCGGCGCGGCGGGCGCAGGTGGCGCAGCCACCGGCTCGACCCAGACCGCTTCGGCTGGCGCCAACGGCGGCGGCAATGGCATGGGCGACAGCAACGCCACCTCGGGCGCAGGCGGGGTCCCGGCTTCCGACGGCACCGGCGGCGCCGGCACCAGCGGCAATGCCACCGCGGGCGCCAATGGCCAGACCGGCGGCGCAGCCACCGGTGGCACCAACACCAACACCGCGGGTGACGCCATGGCCGGCACCGGCGGCGCGGGCGGTGCCGGCGCGGGCAGCGGCGCAGGCGGCGCAGGCGGCGCGGGTGCAGGCGGCGGCGCAGGCGCGGCAGGTAGCAATACCTCGGGCGCCGGCGCGGCTGGCGGCTCCTCCACCGGCGGGACCGCAGGCGCAGGCGCTGCCTTGACCGGCACCGGCGGCGCCGGCGGCACGGGCACTGGTGGCGGAGGCGGTTCGGGCGCGGCGGGCACCGGCGGCGCGGGCGGCGCGGGCGCGGCAGGCACTGGCGGCCTGGGCGGCAATGGCGGCTCGGGCGCGGCCGGCACCGCGACCGCTGGCACTGGCGGCGCAGGCGGTTCGGGCGCAGCGGGCACCGCTAACGGCGGCACTGGCGGTGCAGGCGGCGCGGGCGCGGCCGGCGGCAACAGCGGCCTTGCCCAGAACAGCGGCGGCGCTGGCGCAGGCGGTGGCGACGCTACCGGCGGCTCGGCCACCAACGGCTCGCCGACCACCGGCGCCGGCACCGGCGGCAACGGTGGTACCGGCGGCAACGGCGGCAGCAATACGGGCGGCATGGGCGGCTCGGGCGGGACGCAGACTGCTGGCGCCGGCAACGGCGGCGCAGGTGGCGCCGGCACCGGCGGCAATGGAGGCGCTGTGTCGGTGACCACGGGCGCGTTCGACATGTCTAACTCGATGAGCAACATCGCCCAGTCGGCTGCAGGTGTCTCGGTGATCAGCCAGAACAACGGCTTCTCCTCGCTGATCCAGCAAAGCGTCAACGTCCAGTCGAACCTGGACGTCGGCAGCGGCCGCTGAGTAGTCCTTGCAAGGGTGCCGCCGCGCAGCGCAAGCCGCGCGGCGGCATGTGTCGAGCAACGCTTACAAGCGAGAACACCATGCAACGGACCCTTACCATCCTGCCGGTCGTGCTGGCAGCGCTGGCGGCGCCAGTCCAGGCCGTCGAGCCGGTGGACCCATCGGCGCGCCTGCCGGTGGTGCTGCCTCTTCTTACCGAAATACGGGTGGCGCAGGAAGACCGCGCGCCCGCCGGCTGGGGCAAGCGGGTCGACCTTGCCGCGCTGGGCGAGTCGGAGTCGCGCGGCGCGTCGGACAACATCCGCAACGAGGCCACGCTGGGCGGCACGGTGGGCAACAACAGCGCCACCAACGTCAGCTCCGGCATGAACATCATCGACAACGGCTCCTTCGCCAACGCCTCGGGGCTGCCGGTGGTGATCCAGAACAGCGGCGCCAACGTCCTGATCCAGAACGCGACCGTCATCAACCTGCAACTGCAATAGCAAGATGAACCACTTCCGTGGACTGCTCAGCGCCGCCTTGTGCGGCGCCCTGCTGGCGCCGGCCCTGCCGGCGTCCGCACTCGAATTCGCGATCGGCAACCGCGTCAACGTGCCGGTCACCAGCCTGAAGGACATCAAATTCCAGCGCACCCTGCGCCAGCAGTTCGACTTCAGCTGCGGCTCGGCCGCGCTGGCGACCCTGCTGACCCATCACTACGGCATGCCGACCACCGAAAGGGCGGTGTTCGAACAGATGTACACCAACGGCGACCAGGCCAAGATCCGCCAGATGGGCTTTTCGCTGCTCGACATGCAGCGCTTCCTGGCCACGCGCGGCTTTCGCGCCGACGGCTTCCAGCTGCCGATCGAGACCCTGATCGCCGAAAAGCTGCCGGCCATCGTCCTGATCACCGACCGCGGCTTCAACCACTTCGTGGTGATCAAGGGCGCCGAGGACGGCCGCATCCTGATGGGCGACCCGTCCACCGGCACGCGCACCGTGAGCTTGGAACGCTTCAAGGAGATCTGGCGCAACAAACTGTTGTTTGTCATTCACAGCCATAAGGACCAGGTGGCCTTCAACAATCCCGACGACTGGCGCGCCGCCCCGCGCGCGCGCCTGGGGGAAGGCCTGAACCAGGACCAGCTCAGCGCCACCCTGCCCAAGTTCGGGCCGGGCGACTTTTGAAAGGACCCGCCATGCGTCCCTACCGCATCCTGCACGCCACACTGCTGGCCGGACTGATCGGCGGCGCAGGGCTGGCATTCGCGCAGACCCCGGCCACGGCCGCCGACCCCTTCGGTGCACCGGCCTCGGCCGAGCAGCTGGAAGCGACGCGCGGCGGCTTCGACGTGCCCGGCGGCCTCACGCTCTCGCTCGGCATCGAGCGCGTGGTCTCGGTCAACGGCGAGGTGATGTCGCGCTCCTCGATCGCCATCCCCGACCTGGGCGCCATCACCGCCGAGCAGGCCCGCCTGGCCCAGGAAGCGCTGGGCTCGGCGCGCTTGATCCAGCTCGGCAACAACAACTTCGCCGGGTCAGATATCGGCCTCGGCAATGGCGCCACCCTGCTCCAGAACACCCTCGACGGCCAGACCATCCGCGCCGACACCATCATCCACTCCACGGTCAACAGCATGTCCCTGCTGAAAGACATGAATTTCCAGTCGACGCTGCGCGATGTACTGGTGCGTTCAGCAGGAAACTTGTAATATTGTTAACCAGACCCCCAACTGGAGATCCAGGATGGTTACCCATGTCGCCCGGCTGCACGCCGCCGGACTTGCGGCGGCGCTGTTCGCACCCGCCGCCCTCGCCCAGCACTCCCCCGCCACCCCCACCGAGCAGGTCAAAAACAAGGACCTGGCCGAGCTGAAGGCCGAACTGGCCGAGCAGCGCGCCCTGGTCAACAAGCTGATGCAGGAACTGCAGGCCCAGCGCCAGCAGCTGCGCCAGCTCCAGGACGAGCGCCAGGGCGCGCTCGCGGCGGCGCCGCCGGCGGCCGACGGCGCGCTGCTGGCCGAGCAGCGCGGCGCGGGGGCGGCTCCGTCCGGGCAGGCGCCGGTGGCCCAGCCGCCGGTGGTGCCGACCCCGGCTCCAGCCCCGGTTCCAGCCCAGTCGCGTCCGGCGGGACCGGCCCCGGCCGCGCCAAACGCCCAGTCCCAGGCGCCGGCCCAGGTCGCGCAGCAGAACAACCGCAACCGCGACAACCGCCCGCCCGAAGTCGCGCCGCTGTTCGAGCAGCCGGGTGTGCTCACGCCGCGCGGCAAGTACATCCTCGAGCCCTCGGTGCAGTTCGGTTACTCCTCGAGCAACCGGGTGGCCCTGGTCGGCTACACGGTGATCCCCGCCCTCCTGATCGGCCTGGTCGATGTGCGCGAGATCAAGCGCAACACCTTCACCGCCGCGCTCACCGCGCGCACCGGCCTGAGCAACCGGATGGAAGTCGAAGTGAAGCTGCCCTACGTCTACCGCTCGGACGCCACCGTGAGCCGCGAGCTGTTCACCGGCACCGCCGTGGAGCGCGTGTTCGACACCAGCGGCAAGGCGCTGGGCGACATCGAGGTGGCCGGCCGCTACCAGCTCAACGACGGCGGCCCGGACAAGAGCTATTACATCGCCGGCCTGCGCTACAAGAGCCGCACCGGGCGCGACCCCTTCGAGGTGGTGACCGATTGCGTGCGCCGCTGCATCGGCGAGAACGTGACCGGCACCGGCCTGCCGCTGAGCCTGCCCACCGGTTCGGGCTTCCATTCGCTGCAGGGCACCCTGACCTGGCTGTACCCGTCCGACCCGGCGGTCTTCTTTGGCAACCTGAGCTACGTGCACAACTTCAAGCGCAGCAACGTGCAGCGCCAGGTGCTGAGCGGCGAGCGCGAGCCCCTGGGCGAACTGGAGCCCGGCAACGTGATCGGCTTTAACTTCGGCATGGGCCTGGCCCTGAACGACAAGGCCTCGCTCAGCCTGGGCTACGACCACAGCACGATCGCGCGCATGCGCCAGAACGGCCGGCCGGTGGCCGGCTCGGTGCGCACCCAGCTCGGCACCCTGCTGCTGGGCTACTCCTACCGCTTCAGCGAAAAGCGCAGCCTGAACATCGCGGTGGGGGCCGGGGTCACGCGCGACACGCCGGACGTCACCCTCACCGTGCGCGTGCCGATGAGCTTCTGAGAAGGTTTGTATTCCTTGCGTGGCAGGCCGGATACAGGCCCTGGGAAGGGGGAGCGCACGATTGAAAAAATCTTGCCGAAAATTTAAAAATTACTTTTATAATCATTTTTGCAATGGCAAGCGCGTCCCTGGTTCCAGTCCTCGGCAAGCAGGCATTGCGATAACACATATACTTTTTTTGAGGGAATCAACATGGCGACTGGCACTGTAAAGTGGTTCAACGATGCGAAGGGTTTCGGCTTCATTACGCCTGACGGCGGCGGCGAAGACGTGTTCGCACACTTCTCGGCCATCAACGCAACGGGCTTCAAGTCGCTGCAGGAAAACCAGCGCGTCAGCTTCGACATCACTGCCGGCCCGAAAGGCAAGCAGGCTGCGAACATCCAGCCGCAGTAAGTCCGCGCCGCCCGGCACACGGGCAGGCACAGCACGAGAGCACGCCACCAGCGTGCTCTTTGTCGTTTACGGGCAGGTCGCGGGGCGCGCGTCGGATCCTGCGCCCGCCATCGATCGACCGGATTAGGGAATCCAGGTCACAGGTTTTGTGCCCGGCGCCCGGTTTATCTCCACGCGCGCCGGTTCTATGCTCCCCGCTCATCGTCAACTCATGAGCAAGGGAACCCCATGGAACTGGATCTCAACAACAAGACCGCGCTGGTGAGCGCTTCCACCTCCGGCATCGGCTTCGCCATCGCGGACCGCCTGCTGCAGGAAGGCGCAAACGTCATCGTCCACGGCCGCAGCGAGGCCACGGTCGCCCCCGCGGTCGCCACCCTGGCCGGCAGGCATGGCGCGCAGCGGGTGCACGCGCTGACCGCCGACCTGAGCGTGCCGGGCGCCGAACGCGAGGCGGCCGCCGCCTTCCCGCAGGTGGACATCCTGGTCAACAACATGGGCACCTATGCGCTGAAGGACTTCTTCAGCAGCACCGACGCCGACTGGCAGGCCATGTTCGAGACCAATGTCTGGAGCGGGGTGCGCCTGGCGCGCACCTACATGAAAGGCATGCTGGAGCGCGGCCATGGGCGGGTGATCTTCATCTCGAGCGAAGTGGCGCTGACCCCGATGGCGGCCATGGCGCATTACAGCGCCAGCAAGGCCACCCAGCTGTCGATCTCGCGCAGCCTGGCCGAACTGACCAGGGGCAGCCGGGTGACGGTGAATGCGGTGCTGCCCGGCCCGACCGAGACCGAGAGCCTGAAGGGCTTCATCCAGTCGGTCAATCCGGGCCTGGCCTATGCCGAGGCCGAGCGCAAGTTCATGGACGAGAACCGTCCTTCCTCGCTGATCTACCGCCTGGCCAAGCCCCAGGAAGTGGCGAACGTGGTCGCCTTCCTGGCCAGCGAGCGCGCGGCCGTCATCAACGGCGCCGCCATCCGCGCCGAGGGCGGCACCGTGCAGACCATCGCCTGAGCGGTCGGGGCCGCGCTGCTATACTTTGCGGCTTGCGGCGCCCTGCCGTGACCAACATGAGAGAGCAGCGTGGACAAGCGCAGCGGCGAAATGCAGGTGTTTGCGAAAGTGGTGGAGATGGGCAGCTTTTCCGCCGCCGCCGAGGTGCTGGACATGTCGCCCTCGGCCGTCAGCAAGCTGGTGGCGCGCACCGAAAGCCGCCTGGGCGTCCAGCTGTTCAAGCGCTCCACGCGCAGCATGTCGCTGACGGCGGAGGGCCGGGAATACCATGCGAGCTGCGTCCGCATCCTGCAGGACATCGAGGACGCGGAGCTCAGCGTATCGAAAACGCAGGCGCAAGTGCGCGGCCTGCTGCGCGTGAACACCTCCCTGCCTTTCGGGCAGCACTACCTGGTGCCGCTGCTCCAGGACTTCCGGCAACGCTATCCCGACATCAAGCTCGACGTGTCCTTGAGCGACGCGAAGGTCGAGCTGCAGCGCGACGAGGTCGACGTCGCCATCCGCATGGGACCGCTCCATGACGCCAGTTTCCGCGCCCGCAAGCTGGCTAGCAGCCGCAAGGCGGTGGTGGCGGCTCCGTCCTATCTGCAAAGGCATCCGGCGCCGCAATCTCCCGAAGACCTGCTGCGCCACGACTGCCTCAACTTCAATTTCCGCCGCGCGCTCGACGAATGGCCCTTCATGGTCGACGGCGGGCTGCTGCACCTGGCGGTGAGCGGCGGCGCGCAGACCAACAATGGCGAAACCATGCGCCAGCTCACCCTGCAGGGGATGGGCATCAGCCGCCTGGGCATGTTCCATGTGTACGAGGACCTCCAGCGCGGCGACCTGGTCGAGCTGCTCCCGGAATACAACGCCGGCGACATCGAGGACATCAGTATCATCTATGCCAACCAGAAGCACGTCGCGCCGCGCATCCGGGTGTTCATCGACTTCCTGGTCGAGCGGCTGGGGCCCTTGCTGGCGCTGAGAGGCGACGCCGGGCATCTCGTGGCGGCGGACGCGTCACGGTGAGCCATCCCGGCGCTGCGCCAGGAAGCTGCCGCGCCGGCTGGACCTAGGCTCAGCCGCCGCAGCCGCCGCGCACAGGGGCGCCGGGCAGCGCCGCGCCGGGGGCGCGTCCGCTCTCCTCGTCGAAGCCGGCGGCGCGCAGGCGGTCGAGGTATTGCTGCCACAGGGCGCGCTGTTCGCTGCCCAGCTTGTAGAGATAGTCCCAGCTGAAGATCCCGGTCGCGTGCCCGTCGTCGAACAGCGGCTTGATCGCATAGTTCCCGACCGGCTCCACGCCCGAGATGCCGACCTCGCGCTTGCCCAGCTGGAGCACTTCCTGTCCCGGCCCGTGGCCCTTGACCTCGGCCGAGGGCGAGTAGACGCGCATCAGCTCGAAGGGAATCGAGAACGCGGCGCCGTCGTCGAAGGCGATGTCGAGCAGGCGCGACTTCTGGTGGACGGTGAGTTCGGTGGGATTGGGCATGGCTTCCTCGTTACGTGAATCGGCGCAGGATAGAAGCTTCCAGGCGCGGCAGCAGCGCGCGGCGGGCTTCCAGCACCTCGGGCGCGGTCGCGCGCGCGGCCGCCGCCCACACCGGCGCCGGGAAATGGGCGTCGTCGGCGTAACGCGGGATCACGTGCCAGTGCAGGTGGGGCACCACGTTGCCCAGGCTGGCCACGTTGACCTTGAGCGGCTCCATCACCTCGCGCACCGCCTCTTCCACCTGGAACACGGCCTCGTTCAGCAGCAGCCGGTCTTCCCCGGCCAGGTCGCTCATCTCGCGCACGTGCTCGTGCCAGATCACGCGGCAAAAGCCCGGGTAATTGGCGTCGTCGACCAGGATGACGCTGAACTTCGGGCCGCGCCATACGGCGGGCGCGGCCAGGTCGCACAGTTCGCAGCCGACCAGCTTCACACCAGCACCCGCTCGATGCCGCCGTTGTTGGCGCGCGCCACGTAGTCGGGCAGCCAGTTCTCGCCCAGCAGGTGCTTGGCGATCTCCACCACGATGTAGTCGGCCGTGGTGCCGGAGTCCTCGTTGTAGCGCGACAGGCCCTGCAGGCAGGACGGGCAGGAGGTGAGGATCTTGACCTCTCCCTTGAAGCCGTCGGCGCGCAGCTTGTCGGCGCCCTTCTCCATTTCGGCTTCCTTGCGGAAGCGCACCTGGGTGGCGATGTCGGGACGGCTCACCGCGAAGGTGCCCGACTCGCCGCAGCAGCGGTCGTTCTTCTCGATCGCCACCTTGTCCACGGTCGAGACCAGGGCGTTCACGGTCTTGATCGAATCCTGCATCTTCATCGGCGTGTGGCAGGGGTCGTGGTACATGTAGCGGGTGCCGTTCACGCCTTCCAGCTTGACCCCTTTCTCGAGCAGGTATTCGTGGATATCCATGATGCGGCAGCCCGGGAAGATCTTCTCGAACTCGTAGGTCGCGAGCTGGTCGTAGCAGGTGCCGCAGGACACCAGCACGGTCTTGATGTCGAGGTAGTTGAGCGTGTTGGCCATGCGGTGGAACAGCACGCGGTTATCCGTCATCATCTTGTCGGCCATGTCGTACTGGCCGGCGCCGCGCTGCGGATAGCCGCAGCACAGGTAGCCCGGCGGCAGCACGGTCTGCACGCCCACTTCCCACAGCATGGCCTGGGTGGCCAGGCCCACCTGCGAGAACAGGCGCTCCGAGCCGCAGCCGGGGAAGTAGAACACGGCTTCGGTGTCGGCCGTGGTCTTCCTGGGGTTGCGGATGATCGGGATGACCTTGTCGTCCTCGATGTCGAGCAGGGCGCGCGCGGTCTTCTTCGGCAAGTTGCCCGGCATCTTCTTGTTCACGAAGTGGATCACCTGCTCGCGGATCGGCGCCTTGCCGGTGGTCGGGGGCGGGGCCTTGGTCTGCTCCTTGGACACCGCCTTGAGCACGCTCGCGCCCAGGCGCTGGGCCTTGTAGCCCAGGTCGACCATGGCCTTGCGGGTGGCGTTGATGGTGGTCGGGTCGGTCGCGTTCAGGAAGAACATGGCGGCGCGGTTGGCCGGCTTGAAGCTGCGCTTGTCCATCTTGCGCAGCAGGTTACGCATGTTCATCGAGACGTCGCCGAAGTCGATGTTCACCGGGCAGGGCGTCACGCACTTGTGACACACGGTGCAGTGGTCGGACACGTCCTCGAACTCTTCCCAATGGCGGATCGAGACGCCGCGCCGGGTCTGTTCTTCGTAGAGGAAGGCTTCGATCAGGGCCGAGGTGGCGAGGATCTTGTCGCGCGGCGAGTACAGCAGGTTCGCTTGCGGCACGTGGGTGGTGCAGACCGGCTTGCACTTGCCGCAGCGCAGGCAGTCCTTGATGCTGTTGGCGATCTCGCCGATGTCGCTCTGCTGCATGATCAGCGACTCGTGGCCCATCAGGCCGAAGGACGGCGTGTAGGCGTTGCGCAGGTCGGCGTGGGCGCCTTCGAGGTTGAGCAGCTTGCCCTTGTTGAAGCGCCCTTGCGGGTCGATGCGCAGCTTGTAGTCGCGGAACTCGCCGATCTCCTCGTCGGTGAGGAATTCGAGCTTGGTGATGCCGATGCCGTGCTCGCCCGAGATCACGCCGTCCAGCGAGCGCGCCAGCTTCATGATGCGCTCGACCGCCTTGTGCGCGTCCTGCAGCATCGCGTAGTCGTCCGAGTTCACCGGCAGGTTGGTGTGCACGTTGCCGTCGCCCGCGTGCATGTGCAGGGCGACGAACACGCGCGAGCGCAGCACCCGCTTGTGGATCGCGCTGCACTCGTCGAGGATGCACTTGTAGGCCGCGCCGTTGAAGATCTGGCGCAGCGGCGCGCGCAGCTCCTGCTTCCACGACACGCGCACCGTGTGGTCCTGGACCAGGTCGAACAGGGTGGCCTCGGGCTGGCTGCCCAGGCGCAGGTCGAAGAGATTGCGCAGGTGGTCCAGGCCCAGTTCCTCCAGGGCCGGCATCACGTCGCCGAGTTTGGCGTCGAGGTTGGCCAGGATGAAGGCCCAGCGCTTGCCGACCAGCTGCGCCAGGCTCACGGCCTGCTGCGGGCGGTCGCCCAGGATCTCGGCGCGGTCCACCGTGTCGCCGGTGGCGTCGTCGCTTTTCTCGATCGGCAGGTGTTCCTGCGCGAGGTACTCGTGCAGCTGTTCCACCAGCTGCAGCTTGTTCTTGATCGACAGCTCGATGTTGATGCGCTCGATGCCGTCGGTGTATTCGCCCATGCGGTTCAGGGGAATCACCACGTCCTCGTTGATCTTGAAGGCGTTGGTGTGGCGCGCGATGGCGGCGGTGCGGGCGCGGTCGAGCCAGAACTTCTTGCGCGCCTCGGCGCTGACGGCAACAAAACCCTCGCCCACGCGGGTGTTCGCGATGCGCACCACTTCCGAGGCCGCCAGCGCGACCGCGTTCTCGTCGTCGCCGACGATGTCGCCGAACAGCGCCATCTTGGGCAGCACGCCGCGCTTGGACTTGGTGGCGTAGCCGACCGCGCGCAGGTAGCGCTCGTCCAGGTGCTCCAGGCCCGCCAGGCGCAGGGTGGCGAAGGCCGGGTCGCCGTTCTTCGGCAGGCTGTCGAGGTAATCCTTGATCTCGACGATGGACGGGATCGCGTCGCGCGCCTGGCCGAAGAATTCCAGCGCCACGGTGCGCGTGAACTTCGGCATCTTGTGCAGGATCCAGCGGCTCGAGGTGATCAGGCCGTCGGTGCCCTCCTTCTGGATGCCCGGCAGGCCGGCCAGGAACTTGTCGGTGACGTCCTTGCCCAGGCCTTCCTTGCGGAAGCGCCGGCCCTCGATGGTGAGGGTCTCGGTGCGGAAGGGTTCGCCCTTGGGCGCGCCCTTGGCCGACGGGTGGGTCCATTCCAGCTTGAAGGTGGCGGTGGGCGCGTCGTGGATCTTGGACAGGTTGTGGCCGATGCGGGTCACTTCCAGCCAGTCGCCGTTCGGGTCGACCATGCGCCAGGAAGCCAGGTTGTCGAGCGCGGTGCCCCACAGCACGGCCTTCTTGCCGCCCGCGTTCATCGCGATGTTGCCGCCGATGCAGGAGGCGTGGGCCGAGGTCGGGTCGACCGCGAACACGAAGCCGGCCTTCTCGGCCGCCTGCGAGACGCGCTGGGTGACCACGCCGGCGCCGGTGTGGATGGTCGCGTACTCGCGGTCCACGCCCGGCAGGCGCAGCATCTCGACCTCGCCCATCTGGATCAGTTTTTCGGTGTTGATCACGGCCGACATCGGCGTCAGCGGGATCGCGCCGCCGGTGTAGCCGGTGCCGCCGCCGCGCGGGATGATGGTCAGGCCCAGTTCGATGCAGCCCTTGACCAGGCCGGCCATCTCGTCCTCGCTGTCGGGCAGCAGGACCAGGAAGGGATACTCGACGCGCCAGTCGGTGGCGTCGGTGACGTGCGAGACGCGATGCATGCCGTCGAAGCGGATGTTGCGCTTGTCGGTGTAGGCGCCCAGCACCTGGCGCGCGCGGCGGCGCAGGTCGTACATGTCGCTGAACTCGCGGCCGAAGTCGTCGACCGCCTTGCGCGCGGCCGCCAGCAGCTGCTCGACCGCGGCGCTGCGCGCGGCCGCCACCTCGGGCGCGGCGCCGTCCTCGGCGTCGACCGTCACGCGGCGCTTGTCGATCTCGGCCAGGCGGTGGTGCAGCGCCTCGATCAGCTTGGCGCGCCGTTTCGGGTTGTCCAGCAGGTCGTCCTGCAGATAGGGGTTGCGGCGCACCACCCAGATGTCGCCCAGCACCTCGTACAGCATGCGCGCCGAGCGCCCGGTCTGGCGCGCGCCGCGCAGCTCGTCCAGCAGCCGCCACGACGACTCACCCAGCAGGCGGATCACGATTTCGCGATCGGAGAACGAGGTGTAGTTGTACGGGATCTCGCGCAGGCGCGCGGGGGCGTTGTCGGCTAACAGGGTATGGATGTGTGCGGGGGCGTTCATGGGATTCGAATCGACGTCGGACGGGCCCGAAGGATGTCCATTCTAGCTTATTGCGATGCACCACGCTGGGGAGCGCCGCTTTTTCCCAGAGGGGCGCCTGCAACAAGATTTGGCGTAGAGCGGCAAGCTGCAAATTAAATTTGCACGGAAGCACCCGTTTGCAAAGCTCATACTGACGAGACCGTAAAACGGCGTAGACCCTAGGGTATGCGCCGGCATCCTGGCCACTTGGACAATATGTCCGGTTTCCCGGCGCCGCCACCCGCACTACAATGTTTTTCATGCCCTACCTGGCCCGTCCCGCTTACCGCTTCTTCAGCTTCCTGCTGGCGCTGCTGCTGCTCGCGCAGGTAGGCGTGGCCGGCTTCGCGCGCGCGGCCGAGCCGGGGTGGCTCGAGATCTGCAGCGCCGGCGGCGCGAAATACGTCCCGGCCGAGCCGTCATCGGGCGCCGCCAAGCACGGCCAGGACGCGCACTGCGCCGCCTGCCCGGTATGGCAGGCGACTGCTCCGCCAGCGCCGCAAGCCCTGCCCATCCAGCCAGCCGCCTTCGCCGGCCTGGCCGGCGCCTGCCCCGCGCCCCTGCCGCGCGCGGCCGCGCACTGGCCGCCGCAGCTGGCGCGCGGCCCTCCCCTTCGCACCTGAGACGACAGCGCGGCCCCCAAGGCCGCTATCCCGCATCCGACGTGGCGCCGCCCGCGCACGCCCTGCGCCCGCGCGGCGGCGGCCGCACGTCCAACAGGCAAGGACATCATGCATCTCACCCGACGACACTTCGTCGCCCTGGCGCTCGCCCCTACCATGGCGGCGCTGGGCGGCTGCGCCCCGCCCTCCCCGGTCTACCGGGGCATCGATCTCGCCAACGGCGACTACAGCGGCGACTTCAGCCTTACCGACAGCGCCGGCCGGCGCCGCACGCTGGCCGACTTCCGCGGCCATTACCTGCTGCTCTTCTTCGGCTATACCCAGTGCCCCGACGTCTGCCCGAGCGCGCTCTCGCGCGCGGTCGCGATCCGCGAACTGCTGGGCGAGCGCAAGGGACGGCTGAAGGTCGCCTTCCTTTCGGTCGACCCGCAGCGCGACACGCCGCCCATCCTGGACGCCTACGTGCGCGCCTTCGATCCCTCCTTCGTCGGCATGTCCGGCTCGGCGCAGGAAGTGGCGCGCGCGGCCGCGGCCTACCGCGTGTTCTACCGCCAGGTGCCCACCGGCGCGTCGTACAGCGTCGACCACACGGCGCTCAGCTACGTCATCGACCCGGATGGGCAGGTGCGACTGGCGCTCAGGCACGCGCAGCCCGCCCAGGAGTGCGCCGAGGACTTGCAGAAGCTGATGCGCTACGACGAGAAACGCAAGGGAGGCTGGCGATGAGATACCGCGTCTTTCTCGCCATGTTCGCCGGCGCCGCCCTCACCCATAGCGCTGTCGCCGCGGCCGGGGCCAAGGCCGAGGCCAAGACCGAAGCCGCGCCGCAGGTGGAGGTCAGCGAGGCCTGGGTGCGCGGCGCCGTGCCCCAGCAGCGCGCCACCGGCGCCTTCATGCGGCTGCGCGCCGGCGCGCCGCTGCGCCTGGTCGGCGCCTCCTCGCCCGTCGCCGGGCGCGCCGAGGTCCACGAGATGCGCATGGAGGGAGACATTATGCGCATGCGGCAGATCGCGTCCTTGCCGATCCCGGCCGGCGAGACCGTGCAGCTCAGGCCCGGCGGCTACCACATCATGCTGCTCGAGCTGAAGCGCCAGCCCGGCGCAGGCGAGCGCATCCCGCTCCGGCTCGAATTCGAGGACGCCGAGCGGCGGCGCTTCGGCGTCGAGGTGCAGGCGCAGGTGCGGGCGCTGGGCGCGGGGCCATGAGGCCCTCGGGCTGCGTGGCCGCCACGCTGGCGCCGTGCTTGTGTCGCACACGGCAGGTAGTGGCCGAAACCGATCGCAAGCCGTCTTTCGGCCAGATGGTGAGGCGCGACCATATCCTGACGATCGCCCTGCCCCAGGCAGGGAACACCATAGGAGAATCTTCATGAATACCGAAACACCACGCCCATTCCACGCCGTCCCCAGCCGGCGGCTGTTCCGGCGCGCGGCGCTGCTCGAAGGATCCACCTTGCTGCTGCTGGTGCTGGTCGCGGTCCCCGCCAAGCACCTGCTGGGCGAACCTGGCCTGGTGAGGGCGCTCGGCCCGCTGCACGGCCTGGCTTTCCTGTTTTATCTCTGGGCGCTGATGGGGGTGAGCGCGGACGCCTCCTGGCCGCGCGGACGCACCGCGCTGCTGGTGCTGGCGGCCTGCCTGCCCTTCGGCAGCTTCATCGCGCTGCGCCGTATGCGGGAGGACCAGCCATGATCTACCTGCTCCTGAAAAGCCTGCACGTGATCGCCGTGGTGGCCTTCGTCGCCGGCCTGCTGCTGCAGTCCCTGGTGCTGCGCATCTACCGCGCCATGCCGGTCCCCGGCATGCCGGACGAGCGCCGCCTGCTGTCTCAAGCCCAGCGCTGGGACCGGATCGTCACCACCCCGGCCCTGGCCCTGACCTGGATCTGCGGCCTGGCGGCGGCCATGCAGGCGGGCTGGTTCGCCAGCGGCTGGCTGCAGGCCAAGCTGGTGGTGGTGCTGATCCTGTCGATGCTGCATGGCCTGCAGGCGGGGGAACTGCGCCGCCTGGCCGGCGCTGCCGGCACGGCTCCCGCGCCATCGGGGCGCTCGCCCGCGCTGCTGCTCGCGCTGGTGGCTTGCGCGGTCGCGCTGGCCGTGGCCAAGCCCGGATGAACTCAGTCCTTGACCTCGAAGGCCGCGCCGGTCTCGAAGAAGTGGCCGCCGGCCACGTAATGGATGCTCTTCCTGCCGCCCTGGCCGAGGTTCCAGTGGCCGTCGTGGAAGGCGGCCGGGTCGGCCCAGGCGGCCACCACCTCGCCCAGGAACAGGTCGTAGGCGTCCTGGATGCGCGGCTCGGGGAGCAGGCGGCATTCGAGCCAGCCGATGCAGCCTTCGATCAGCGGCGCGCTGGTGCGCTGGCCGCGGAAGGCCCGCGCGCCATAGGCCGCGAACTTGTCGAGCTCGCGCCCCGAGTGCGATCCGACCTGCAGGGTCAGGCGCGCCAGCTCGCGCGACGGCACGTTGAGCGCGAATTCGCCCGAGCTCTCGACCAGCTTGCGGGTGAGCGTGTTCTTGTCGATCACCACCGCCACCTTGGGCGGCTTGAAGTCGAGCGGCATCGACCACGCGGCCGCCATCACGTTGTCCCGCCCCGCATGGTGGCTGGTCACCAGCACCGTGGGGCCGTGGTTGAGCAGCCGGTAGGATTTTTCGAGCTCGACGGCCTCGAGGTGGGCCGGAAGGTGGGGCGAGATGGACATGGAGGCAGTCGGTGGGATCAGTCGCAGGGAAACCGGCAGAAGATGGCCGGGCTTACCAAGGCCCATTCTACATGCGCGTCAAAGCAACTGCGGCCCGCTGCCCTGCTCCGCCAGTTCGTCCATCGGATTGCGCAGCCGGCAGTGTTCCAGCGACAGGCAGCCGCAGCCGATGCAGCCGTCGAGCTGGTCGCGCAGGCGGGTGAGCTGGGCGATGCGCTCGTCCAGCTCGGCGCGCCAGCGCTTCGACATGCGCGCCCAGTCGCCCGCCGTCGGGGTGCGCCCTTCGGGCAGCGCGGCCAGGGCCGCGCCGATCTCGGCCAGCGGAATGCCGATGCGCTGGGCCACCTTGATCACCGCCACGCGGCGCAGCACCTCGCGTCCATACCGGCGCTGGCCGCCGCTGCTGCGCATGCTGCGGATCAGGCCCTTGGACTCGTAGAAATGCAGGGCCGAGACGGCCACGCCGGCGCGGCTGGCCACCTCGCCCACCGTCAGCGGACGGCGGACGTCTTCCGGATTCGTGATCGTCATGGATCTCCTCTTGACCTCAACTTTAGTTGAGGTTTTACACTGGATCGCACCGAATGACAAGCCCGTGGAGAAAACAATGAATACTGTCGAACACAACAAGCAACTGGTCCGCACGCTGTACGAGGACTGCATCAATGGACGCGACCTCGACCGGCTGGAGCGCCTGGTGGCGCCCGACTTCGTCGGCCCCCGCGGCGAGCACGGACCGCGCGAATTCCGCGCCACCATCCAGACCGTGCTGACCGGTTTTCCGGGCGTGCGCTTCGAGTTGCACGACCTGTTCGGCGAGGGCGACCGGGTGGCGGTGCGCTGGACCTTCCGCGCGCTGCACGGCGGCCCCTTCGCCGGCCACCCGCCCAGCCATGCCGAGGTCCGCCAGGAAGGCAACGTGATCTACCAGCTCCGCGACGGACGCATCGTGCGCGCCTGGCTGCAGGCCGACCGCCTGGGCGTGCTGCAGCAGCTCGGCGCCCTGCCGCCCTCCTTCGTCCAGCCGGAGCCGGCGCGTCCCTTATAGGGGAAGAAGCCATGGGTCCGGCGGCAGGCTGCCGGCCGCGATCGCTCTTGTATGATGGCGGCTAGTCTTCTTCAGCCGAATTCCACCATGCGACCGATCCGCTTTCTTCTGGCGCTGGCGCTCTGCCTGTACGCCACCCTGGCCGCCGCCTCCTCCGTCCTGGCGCGGCAGGACGAACAAAGCTACGAACGCCGGCGCTGGGGCCAGTCCGAGGGCGCGCCCCAGCATTCCTTTTCGATGGCGCAAACGGCGGACGGCATGCTCTGGTTCGCCTCGCCCGCCGGCCTGCACAGCTTCGACGGCGTGCGCTTCCGCCAGGTCGACAGCGTCTACGGCCACCCCATTCCTTCGCCCAGCATCACCTCGGTGACGCGCATTCCCGGCGGCCTGGCGCTGACCTACCAGTTCGGCGGGCTCAGCTTGTTTACCCGCGAGGGCAGGCGCCACTTCGAGCCCGGCCGCGACATCCCGGCTGGCTCGACCAACAACGTGGCGGTGGACCGCGACGGCACGATCTACCTCGGCACCAGCACCGGCCTGCTGCACTATCGCCAGGGCAAATGGGAGCCGAGCGGCGCCGACTCCCTGCCGGCCGGTAACGTCCCGGCCCTGGAATTCGACCCCGAGGGCACGCTCTGGCTGCACGTGGGTCCGGCGATCTACCGCCGCGCGCGCGGCGCGGAGCGCTTCGAGCACGTGCTGACCGAGCAGGATCCCTATACCAGCTTCGACCAGGGCCTGATCTACACCTCCGCGCCGGGCAAGGGTTTCCTGCACCTGAACGCGCCCGGCGAGAAGCTGGTGCGGGTCGACCGCCCCGATCTCTACCGCAAGTACTTCTGGCCAGGCCCGCACGGCAGCACCTGGAGCCTGCGCGAGGACGGCATCGTGCGTCTCGCGCCGCGGGCCGACGGCGTGCTGGCCGAAGCCGAACTCTTCCCCTTCCATCCGGGCAGCAGCGCCCACGTCGCCCACGCCCTGGTCGACCGCGAGGACAACCTCTGGATGGTCACCCCGGACGGCGTCGAGCGCCTGCGCCGCCACCGCTTCAGCCTCCTGCCCACCGGCGCCAGCGGCTATCTCTGGTTCGCCCAGCCCGGCCTGGGCGAGGAAATGTGGCTCAGCGCCGAGCGCAAGCCGCTGGTGCGCTGGCGCCCCGATGGCAGCCGCCGCGTCACCGGCATCGTCGGCGTCAATGCCATCGTGCGCCAGGGACCGGACCGCGCCTGGGTCGGCACCGACACCGAGCTGTGGGAAGTGCGCGGCGAGCACGAGCGGCGGATCGCCCTGCCTCGGGAGGTCCCGCGCGGCTATGCGATCCAGGCCCTGGCCGTGGAGGGCGAGGGTCGCCTGCTGGTCTCGATCGTGCGCCACGGCCTGTGGGTCTTCGATGGCGAAGGCTGGCGCCGCGACCAGCGCCTGCGAGACCTGCCCGAGCCGATCCCGATCAGCATGCTGGGCGATGCGCGCGGGACCGTGTGGGTGGGACTGACCGGCAGCCGGGTGGGCAAGCTGACGCCGGATGGCGTCGAGCTCCTGGGCCCCGAGGCGGGTCTCGCGGTCGGCAACGTGCTGTCCCTGCTGGACGCCGGCGGCCGGGTGCTGGCCGGCGGCGACCTGGGCCTGGCCTGGCTCGACGGCGGCCGCGCCCATCCCCTGCGCCTGGCCCTTCCCGGCAACTTCCAGCGCATCACCGGGCTGGCGCTCGACCGCCAGGGCAGCCTGTGGCTGCACAGTAACGCCGGACTGGTGCGCGTCGGCGCGCCGGCCCTGCGCGGCTTCTGGTCCGCGCCGGCCCGCCCGGTGGCCGCGGAACTGTTCAACTTCGAGGACGGCGTGCGCGGCCTGGCGGCGCAGATCCGTCCCCTGCCCTCGCTGGCCCTGGGGCAGGACGGCCGGCTCTACTACGCCACCGCATCCCAGGTCGGCTGGATCGACCCGGCCGCGATCCCGCGCAACCCGCTTCCGCCCACCGTCCTGATCGAGGCGCTGCGCACCCGGCAGCACAGCTACGCGCCGCGCGCGGGCCTGGTGCTGCCCGAAGGGACGACCGCCCTGGACCTCGATTTCACCGCCACCGCGCTCTCGATTCCCGAACGGGCGCGGCTGCGCTACCGGCTCGACGGCGTCGATCCCGACTGGCGCGAGGTGGAGCGCGAGCGCAGCGCCTCGTACACCAACCTGGCGCCGGGTCGCTACCGCTTCCAGGTGATCGCCGCCAACGAGGACGGGGTGTGGAATACCGAAGGCGCCCAGCTCGGCTTCGAGATCGCGCCGGCCTTCTGGCAGACACTGCCCTTCCGGCTGGCCTGCGCCGCCCTGCTGCTGCTGGCCCTGGTCCTGCTCTACCGCTGGCGGGTGGCGGCGCTGCAGCGGCGCGCCGACGCGCGCGCGCTGGCGCGCATGGAGGCGACCCTGGAAGAACGCGGGCGCATCGCCCGCTCGCTGCACGACAACCTGCTGCAGGCGGTCCAGGCCCTGCTGCTGCGCTTTCACATGGTGCATGCGCGCCTGGCCCACGAACCCGAGCTGCAGGCGCTGGTCGGCCGCTCCCTCGACCAGGCCGACGAGCTGGTGGCCAGCACCCGCGACGAAGTGATGGCCTTGCGCGCCGCGCCGGCCGGCGCCGAACTGTTCGCCGGACTGGCGGAAGCGGCGGAGGCGGTGCAGCCCGGCGCCAGCGCCATGCTCACGCTGACGGCCGAGGGCGAGGCGCCGCCCTTGTGCCTGGAGGCCGCCGCCGAGCTGCGCTGCATGCTGCGCGAAGCCGTGCTCAACGCCGTGCGCCACGCCCGCGCCAGCCGCATCGTAGTGCGCCTGCGCTTCGGCGCGGAGGGGATCGAGGGCGAGGTGGTGGACGACGGCGTCGGCATCGCCCCCGCGCTCGCGAGATCGGGGCGCGCCGGCCACTGGGGCATCGCCGGGATGCGCGAGCGGATCGGCAAGCTGGGCGGCAGCATCGAGATCGGCAACGCGGCAGCGGGCGGCGCCGTGGTGCGCTTCTCGGTGCCGGGCGAGCGCATCTACGAGGCCGGAGAAGTAGCCGCCTGAGGCGATTATTCCTCCAGACGCAATGGTAACTTGTTCCGAGAGCTCATTCTCTTCTTGGCGCGCATGAGTGACACTGGCTCCATCCACTGACAAGCGGATCGGACGACGGCAAACCAGCCCGTCCCCCACTCAACCAGCCCTGAAGGAGAACGCCATGAACGCCTTGCACGCACGCTTTGCCCGCCTTTCGCTCGCCGCCGCCCTCGCTGCCGCACTGGTCCAGCCCGCCCTGGCCCAGGCCGCGCCGGACGCCGCCCAGACCCGCCCCGCCGCCGCCCGTCCGTCCGCCGCGGTCAGCTACCACACCGTGGACATCGACGGCGTGAAGGTGTTCTACCGCGAGGCAGGCCCCAAGAACGCGCCGACCGTGCTGCTGCTGCACGGCTTCCCGACCTCCTCGCACATGTTCCGCAACCTGATCCCGCAACTGGCCGAGCGCTACCACGTCATCGCACCCGACTACCCCGGCTACGGCCAGAGCGGCCAGCCGGCCATGGACCAGTACGAATACAGCTTCGACAACCTGGCTAAAACCGTCGACAAGCTCACCGTCAAGCTGGGCCTGAGCAAGTACGCGATGTACGTGATGGACTACGGCGCCCCGATCGGCTACCGCCTGGCCGCCGCGCATCCGGAACGCATCAGCGCCATCGTGGTCCAGAACGGCAACGCCTATGACGAAGGGATCGATAACCCCTTCTGGGTGCCGGCCAAGGCCTACTGGAAGGACAAATCGGAAGCCAACGCCGCCAAGCTGCGCCCGCTGTTCGAGATGGACGCCACCCGCTGGCAGTACACCGAGGGCTACCGTAACCCGGCCCTCAACGTCAGCCCGGATTCCGCGGTGATCGACCAGGCCTACATGGACCGTCCCGGCAACAAGGCGATCCAGCTCGAGCTGTTCTACAGCTACGGCACCAATCCTCCGCTCTACCCGCAATGGCAGGCCTATTTCCGCAAGCACCAGCCGCCGATGCTGATCGTCTGGGGCAAGAACGACAAGATCTTCCCGGCCGAGGGCGCCAAGCCCTATCTGCGCGACCTGCCGAAAGCCGAAGTGCACATGCTCGACACCGGCCACTTCGCCCTGGAGGAAGACGGCGATCGCATCGCCCGCTTGATGCGCGACTTCCTCGACCGCAAGGTCAAACGCTGAGCCCGCCAGGCGTGCGCCGCACCCGCCGCGCACGCCTATACTGGCGGCCATACCATTGCGGAGGCCGCCATGTCCCGACTGTCCAGCTGTTGTGCCGCCATCCTGCTGGCGCTTCCGCTCGGCGCCGCCGCCGATCCCGTCACCATCGTGTCGGAAACCCGCGGCACGATCGACGCCAATACCCTCGTGATGAGCCTGCTGGACCTGTATCCGGAAAGCGGGACCACCGTCCTGCCTTTCTCGGTGCGCATCGAGACCGCATTCGACCCGGATTCTCCCGAGGTCTACCTCGACGTCGAGGGCTTGCCGACCATCTGGCGCAGCCAGGTCGACTTCCGCCTGACGGTGGGCGAGCGTTCCCTGAGCTTCAATGGCATGGCCCGCGTGAGCGCCGGGGACGACGCCTGGAACGATTTCCGGCACCGGGTGACCTTCTCTTCGCCCCAGGGCTACGAGATCTACTTCACCCAGGCCCTGACCGGATGGGCGCCGCCGGACAGCGACGCCTACGCGCCGCGCGCGCTCGACAGCGCGGACGGCCTGAGAGGAAGTTTCGGCCTGCTGGCCTACCCGAGCAACCCGGACGCTCCCGGCCTGTGGGACACCGGCGCCAACGCCGACTACGCCTCGCTGCGGGTGATTGCCGCCGTGCCCGAGCCGGGCCAATGGGGCATGCTGGCGGCCGGCCTGCTGGTGGCGGGCGCCGGCGCGCGCCGCCTGCGCCGCGCCTGAACTTCCCGGGACTGTCGGTTCAGCCGATCAGGCGCTCGAAGAAGTCGCCGATCGTCTTCCAGAAGCCGTCCGGCACATAGAGCAGGGCCACGGTCATGGTGACGTAGCGCAAGAACTTGCCGATCGCCATGTACATCACGCTGGGCCAGAAGGGCAGGTGCAGCCAGCCGGCCAGGGTGCACAGCGGGTCGCCCACGCCCGGCACCCAGGACAGCAGCATGGTCTTGGCGCCATAGCGCTTGAGCCAGCCGAACCAGCGGCTCTGCTTTTCCTTGGCGAAGGCGACCTTGGCGCGGTAACCCACGAAATAGTCGACCGCCCCGCCCAGGGTGTTGCCCAGGGTCGCCACCATGATGGCCGGCCAGAACATGGCCCCGTTGGCCTTGACCACGGCAAACACGGCCGGCTCCGAGCCCATCGGCAACAGGGTGGCCGAGACGAAACTGATGATGAAGACCGAAGTCAGGCCCACGGTCGGGGCCGCGAGGAAGTTGAGTAGCCAGAGGACGGCGTTTTCGATCATCGATGGATGCTGGGACGGTAGAGTTGAGCGTCCATTATAATGACCCTGAATTATCGTAACGACACGATAGGCCCGGCTGCCACCCAGCCCCGCCGATCGCACTGCGCGCCACGGTCACCCTCCAGGCAGAACAGTTCGCGTCGTCCCGGACCGCCGCACCTCCAGGCGTTCAATGCCGTGCTCTACCGCTATCCGACCATGACTACCGACTACCTCAAGAAGATCCTGACCGCCCGCGTCTACGACGTGGCCGAGGAAACGCCGCTGGACCTGGCGCCCACGCTGTCCCAGCGCATGGGCAACCGCATCTACTTCAAGCGCGAGGACATGCAGAGCGTGTTCAGCTTCAAGCTGCGCGGGGCCTACAACAAGATGGCCAACCTGAGCATCGAGCAGTTGAAGCGCGGGGTGATCTGCGCCTCGGCCGGCAACCACGCCCAGGGCGTGGCCCTGTCGGCCGCGCGCCTGGGCTGCCGCGCCCTGATCGTGATGCCCACCACCACGCCGCAGGTCAAGATCGACGCCGTCAAGGCGCGCGGCGGCGCGGCGGTCGAGGTGGTGCTGCACGGCGACTCCTATACCGACGCCTACAACCACGCCCTGCTCTTGGAAAAGGAACAGCGCCTGACCTTCGTCCACCCCTTCGACGATCCGGACGTGATCGCCGGCCAGGGCACGATCGGCATGGAGATCCTGCGCCAGCATTCCGGCCCCATCCACGCCGTGTTCGTGGCCATCGGCGGCGGCGGCCTGGTCTCGGGCGTGGGCGCCTACATCAAGGCGGTGCGCCCGGACATCAAGGTGATCGGCGTGCAGACCCTGGATTCGGACGCGATGGCGCGCAGCCTCAAGGCCGGCCAGCGCGTGACCCTGCCCGACGTCGGCCTGTTCTCGGACGGCACCGCGGTGCGCCTGGTGGGCGAGGAAACCTTCCGCGTGGCCCAGCAGGTGGTGGACGAGATCATCCTGGTCGACACCGACGCCATCTGCGCCGCGATCCAGGACGTGTTCCAGGACACCCGCAGCATCCTCGAGCCGGCCGGCGCCCTGGCGGTGGCCGGCGCCAAGGCTTATGTCGAACGCTCGCAGATGAACCGCGAGCCGGTGAAGAACCAGACCCTGGTGGCGGTGGCCTGCGGCGCCAACATGAATTTCGACCGCCTGCGCTTCGTCGCCGAGCGCGCCGAGCTGGGCGAATCGCGCGAAGCCGTGTTCGCGGTGACCATTCCCGAGCAGCGCGGGAGCTTCCGCCGCTTCTGCTCGCTGGTCGGGCCGCGCAACGTGACCGAATTCATCTACCGCATCAGCGACGAGCGCGAAGCCCACGTCTTCGTCGGCGCCCAGATCGCCAGCCGCAGCGAATCGCACCTGCTGGCGCGCACCTTCGAGGAGCACGGTTTCCGCACCCTCGACCTCACCTACGACGAACTGGCCAAGCTGCACATCCGCCACCTGGTGGGCGGAAAGAGCGCGCTGGCCCAGGACGAATTGCTGTATCGTTTCGAGTTTCCCGAACGGCCGGGAGCGCTCATGCGCTTCCTGGAAAGCATGGCCCCGAACTGGAACATCTCGCTCTTCCACTACCGCAACCAGGGCGGCGACGTCGGCCGCATCCTGGTCGGGCTGCAGGTGCCGAAGGGCGAAATGGACGAATTCCAGCGCTTCCTCGCCACCCTCGGCTACCGCCACTGGGACGAGAGCGCGAATCCGGTGTATAAGCTGTTCCTGGGCTAGCCCCACCCGCCTGCCGGCGGCCGTTATCCACGGCGCCGGCGGCATATTGTTGAACGCGTGGACGGTGCGACCGTCCACCTCACGGACGTCACGAGCGTCCTTCTGCTATGAACACTCCTGATCAATCGCCGCTTGGCAAAACCTCCGCCTACCAGAGCCAGTACGCCCCCGAACTGCTGTTTCCGATCCCGCGCCAGCAAAAGCGCGACGAGCTCGGCCTCTCGGGCACCCTGCCCTTCTTCGGGGTCGACATCTGGAACGCCTACGAACTGTCGTGGCTGAACATGCGCGGCAAGCCGCAGGTCGCGATCGCGACCGTGAGCGCGCCGGCCGACTCGCCCAACATCGTCGAGTCCAAGTCCTTCAAGCTCTACCTGAATTCCTTCAACCAGACCCGCCTGGCCAATACCGACGCCCTGCTGGCCCTGCTGCGCGAAGACCTGTCGAACGCCTTCGGCGCGCCGGTCCACGTGGCGCTCACCACGCCGGACAACTTCGGCAGCCTGAAAATGGGCGAACTGGACGGCGTGCTGCTGGACCGCCTGGACGTCGAGATCGACAACTACCAGCCTTCGCCCCAGCTCCTGAGCGCCAACCAGGACGAAGCGCCGGTCGAGGAGACCCTGGTGTCGCACCTGCTGAAATCGAACTGCCTGGTCACCGGCCAGCCGGACTGGGGTTCGGTGCAGATCCAGTACGCGGGGCCGCAGATCGACCAGGAAGGCTTGCTGAAATACCTGATCGGCTTCCGCGAGCACAACGAATTCCACGAGCAATGTGTGGAGCGCATCTTCATGGACGTGCTGCGCCAGTGCAAGCCGAGCAAGCTGGCGGTCTACGCCCGCTATACCCGGCGCGGCGGCCTGGACATCAATCCCTGGCGCGCCAACTTCAGCACCGGGCGCCCGCTCAACCTGCGCACTGCGCGCCAGTAAGCGTCGTGGCCCGGAGGGGTTGTACGATTTTGACCACAACGCTTGTGTTTTAACGCTTGAGTTGCGCCAAAAGGCCGCCATATACCTCGTAATGATTTTTTTGACAGGACGCGATCAAAAGTCGGCGAAAGGCGCGAAAGCCTCGCGCTTCGGCGGCTCGGCGGCCTGATTTCGTTGAGGAAATTGCGTAGCTAAATAGCTGAGAAACAAGAGGTGAATCGGGCCAGGCAGCGGGCGGAACAGCGCCCTGTCGACACCCGGTTTATACAGACGCGAAATCGAATGTCACCGCCCTCAAACAGGCCTATAATTCGTGCTCGCAAGCACTCCACTTGTGCACCGCACCATACGTCATGACGAACCTTAGCAAAATCCTCTCGCTCGAGAACGTGCAGCTCGACCTGGAAGTCTCGAGCAAGAAGCGCGCTTTCGAGCAGGCCGGTCTTATCTTCGAAAACAATTGCGGCATCGCCCGTTCCACCGTGTCGGACAACCTGTTCGCGCGCGAGCGCCTCGGGTCAACCGGCCTGGGCCACGGCGTGGCCGTGCCGCACGGGCGCATCAAGGGCAGCAAGAGCCTGAAGTCGCCGCTGGCGGCCTTCGTCCGCCTGAAGGAGCCGATTCCCTTCGAATCGCCCGACGGCCAGCCGGTCAGCCTGCTGTTCTTCCTCCTGATCCCGGACCACGTGACCCAGCAGCACCTGGAGATCCTGTCCGAGATCGCCGAGCTGTTCTCGGACGAGGCGGTGCGCACCGCGCTGGCCAGCGACCCCGATCCGAAGTCGGTCCACGAGCGCATCATCAACTGGCAACCTAGCCTGCAAGCCCTGGGCTAAGTTAAACTGTTCCGCACGGCAAATCCCGCCGTGCCTCCCCGACGATGCCCATGCTGCAATCACCGCTGACCATCCAACGGCTGTACGACGACAATCGCGACAGCCTGCAACTCGGCTGGTTCGCGGGCTTTCCCGGCGGCGAGCGCCAGATCGCCGGCGACGCCGCCTCCGCCGCCGACCAGGTCGGCCACCTGAACCTGATCCACCCGGGCCGCATCCAGGTCTTCGGGCACCAGGAACTGAACTACTACCACCGTCTCAAGGCCAATTCGCGCAGCCACGTGATCGGCGAACTGATCGGGGGCGGTCCGCCGGCCCTGATCATCGCCCAGGGTCTGGAGACGCCGCCCGACATCCTGGCCATCTGCGACGAGCAGAACATTCCGCTGTTCTCGACCCCGCTGCCGGCGGCCCAGGTGATCGACTTCCTGCGCGTCTACCTGTCCAAGAAGCTGGCCCAGCGCGTGATCATGCACGGCGTGTTCATGGACGTGCTGGGCGTGGGCGTCCTGATCACCGGCGACTCGGGCCTGGGCAAGAGCGAGCTGGGCCTGGAACTGATCTCGCGCTCGCACGGCCTGGTGGCCGACGACGCGGTCGAATTCTCGCGCATCGCGCCCAACATGATCGAGGGCCGCTGTCCGCCGCTGCTGCAGAACCTGCTGGAAGTGCGCGGCCTGGGCCTGCTGGACATCAAGGCGATCTTCGGCGAGACCGCGGTGCGGCGCAAGATGCGCCTGAAGCTGATCGTCCACCTGGTCAAGCGCGGCGCCATGGACGAGGAGGTCGAGCGCCTGCCCTTCCACTTCCCGACCGAGGACGTGCTGGGCCTGCCGATCCGCAAGGTCGTGATCCCGGTGGCGGCCGGCCGCAACATCGCGGTGCTGCTGGAAGCCGCGGTGCGCAATACCATCCTCCAGTTGCGCGGCATCGATACCCTGCAGGAGTTCATGGAGCGCCAGCGCCAGGCCATGAGCGGCGACTGAACCGCAAATGCGCCGCAGTTGAGCCGCAGTTGAGCCGCAATTGTGCCGCAAATGCGCCGCACCTGAGCCTTAACCGGCCCGCCGAGCCTGGGGTTTTGGCCTCCCCCTGAGGACAGAAATGCGGCGCTGCGGTATCATCGCCGCATCATGCACATCGTCCTCATTACCGGTATTTCTGGTTCGGGCAAGTCGGTTGCCCTGAACGTCCTGGAAGACGCGGGCTACTACTGCGTCGACAACCTCCCTCCCGCCCTGCTGCCGGCCCTGGTGGCGATGGTGAACGAGTCCGGCACCGGCAAGATCGCGGTGGCGGTCGACGCCCGCAGCGCCGAGTCGCTGGTGGAGCTGCCGGTGAGCGTGCGCCGGCTGCGCGAGGAAGGCCACTCTGTGAAGGTGATGTTCCTGACCGCGAGCACGCACTCGCTGGTGGCGCGTTTCTCCGAGACCCGCCGCAGCCACCCGCTGTCGCACGAGCTGCGCCCGGGCGAGAACCCGGCCTCGCGCCGCACCCTGATCGAATGCATCGCCGAGGAGCGCGAGCGCCTGTCGGCGATCGAGAACCTGGGGCACGTGATCGACACCTCGGAACTCTCGGCCAACAAGCTGCGCGCCTGGATCAAGGAACTGGCCGAGGTGGCGCACGCGCCGCTGACCCTGTTCTTCGAGTCCTTCGCCTTCAAGGTGGGGGTGCCGCTGGACGCCGACTTCGTGTTCGACGTGCGGGCGATTCCGAATCCCTATTACGATCTGGCGCTGCGCCCGCTGACGGGCCGCGACGCGCCGGTGATCGCCTTTCTCGACGCCCAGCCGAGCGCGGCCGAGATGCTGGAGGACATCCGCAGCTTCGTGGAGAAGTGGCTGCCCTCGTTCAAGACCGACAACCGGAGTTATCTCACCGTGGCGGTGGGGTGCACCGGGGGGCAGCACCGCTCGGTGTACATGGCCGAAAGGCTGGGGGCGTATTTCGGCGCGACCGAGCGCGTGATCGTGAGGCATCGGGAGCAGCCGAAGAACCTGACGGCTTGAGGTGACGGCGGCGCGGGGTTGCTGGTCGCTCTTCGCTGTTTGCTGTTCGCTCTTCGCTGTTTGCTGTTTGCTGTTCGCTCTTCGCTGAGTGTTGCTCGCTGTTCGCTGTTCGCTCTTCGCTGAGTGCTGCTCGTTGTTCGCGCCGCGACTGGCACTTGCGTGCATGCACGCCAGCCCCCCTTGCACCCGCAGCCCCAGCACGTCATTCCGGCGAAGGCCGGAATCCAATTCCTATGCGCAGTGACGGGCGTTTAACGCAGCGGGTCTGCACGCAAACTTGGATTCCGGCCTTCGCCGGAATGACGTGCTGAGGCTAGCGGCTGAAAGCTTGGGCTGCGGGTCAGTCCAGATGCCGCAAAGGATGCGCCCACTCCGGCCACACCGGCTCGAAGAAGCGCGCCACCATCTCCGCACTCACCTCCTCCAGCGTCGGCGGATTCCACTGCGGCGCATTGTCCTTGTCGATCACGAGCGCCCGCACGCCTTCCAGCACCTCGCCGTGCTCGAAATTACGCCGCACCACCGAGCGCTCCATGCGCAGGCAGTCCGCCACGTCGAGTTGCGCCCCGCGCGCCAGCAGCTCGCGCGTCACGCACATCATCAGGGGCGAACGCGAGCGCATCGCCTTGAGCGCCTTCTGCGCGAACGGATTCTCGTCCGCTTCAAGCGAGGCCATCACCGCCGCCACCGAATCCGACCCGAAGTGCCGGTCGATCGCCGCACGCTGCGCCTCCAGCTCGCTCGCCCCGGCTTGATCCGCGAACGGCGCGGCAAACGCACGTATCGCCGCCGGCAATTCCTCGCCCGCCGTCGCCTCGATCAAAGCATGCAGCTCGCCCAGCGCCGCGCCAGGCACGAACACGTCGGCCAGCCCCACGTAGAGCGCATCCGCCGCCCCGATGGTCAGCCCCGTCAAGCCGAGGTAATTGCCCAGCTGCCCAGGCGCATGCGACAGGAAGTGGCTGCCGCCCACGTCCGGGAACAGGCCGATGTTCACCTCCGGCATCGCCATCCTGGTGCGCTCGGTGACGATGCGCAGCCCGCAACCGGGCCCGCCCTGGGCGATGCCCATGCCGCCGCCCATCACCACGCCGTCCATGATGGCGATGTAGGGCTTGGGATAGAAGTGGATCAGGTGGTTGAGCGCGTATTCCTCGGTGAAGAAGTCTTCCAGCAGCGCGCTGCCGCCCTGGGGCGTGGCGTGGCCGACCTCGTGGAAGAAGCGGATGTCCCCGCCCGCGCACAAGGCCTTGTCGCTGCTGCTGGTGATGAGGACGGCCGCGACGCCGGCGTCGTCCTTCCAGGCGTTCAAGGCCGCGGTGAGCGCGCGCACCATCTCGAGCGAGAGCGAATTCAGCGCCTTGGGGCGGTCCAGGGTGATGATGCCGGTGCGATTGGCGACACGGGTGAGGACGTGGTCGGTCATGGCGTGTTCTGTGATTGAAAAGATAAGCATTTTACAGAACACGGATGCAAAAAGGGCGTCCCCTCAGACGCCCTTGCTAGTGGTGCCCTGCGGCCGATCAGGCTGCAGCGACGTCGCCGTTTTCCGGCAGGCGCTTCAGCGCCATGTGGTCATGACTGCGGAGCATTTGCTTGTGCTTCAGAACCTGGCGATCCAGCTTATCCATCAGGGTATCGATCGCGGCGTACAAGTCTTGCGCGACACTGGCCACGTGCAGGGTTTTCCCCGATACCTGTAGGTTGATTTCCGCTTTTTGCCTTTTTTCTTTCTCAGTGAGATTGTCGACGCAGAGGAAGACATGGGTGTCGATCACTTGATCGAAATGCCGAATGATGCGCTCGAGCTTATTCTGAACGTATTCACGGATAGCGGGGGTCACTTCGAGATGGTGTCCACTGATTGTGAGGTTCATACACACTCCTTTGAAGATGTCGCGCCGCCCAGGCACAAGGCAGGAGTGGGCAGCGCTGTTACAAGGCTTTGCGGAGGCTGACGGGAGGGATCTTGAGCGCTTCACGGTATTTCGCGACCGTCCTGCGCGCAATGACCATGCCTTGTTCCCCGAGCATCTCCGCGATCTTGCTGTCGGATAATGGATTCTTAGGGTCTTCTGCTCCTGTCAATTGCGCGATGAGCGCGCGGATCGCCGTCGAAGAGGCTTCTCCCCCCGCCTCGGTGGCGACATGGCTTCCGAAGAAGTATTTCAACTCAAACATGCCGTGCGGGGTCAGCATGTACTTCTGCGTTGTGACACGGGAAATTGTGCTCTCGTGTAGACCTAGTGTATCAGCTATCTCACGTAAAACAAGGGGCCGCATGGCAACCGCACCGTGCGAAAAGAAATTCTTCTGGCGCTCGACGATGGCCTCTGCCACACGGAGGATGGTGTCGAAACGCTGGCGCATGTTCTTGATGAGCCACTTGGCTTCCTGCAGCTGGGCGTTCATGCCTTCGCACTTCCCCTGCTTCATGAGCGAGGCGTACAGGCTGTTCACGCGCAGGCGCGGCATCACGTCCGGATTGAGCAACACCGCCCAGCCGCTCTTGGCGCGCCGCACGATCACGTCCGGCACCACGTAGTCCGAGACGTTGGCCGCGAAGGCCGCGCCCGGATGCGGATTGCAGGCGCGCACCACGGCCTGCACCTCGCGCAGGTCCTCGTCGTCGCAGTCCAGCGCCTTCTTGAGCTTGCTGTATTCGCGCTGGGCGAACCAGCTCAGGTAGCCCTCGACGATCTTGAGGGCCAGGCGCCGCGTCACCAGGGGCACGCCGGGCATGCGGCGGATCTGCAGGGCCAGGCATTCGCCGGCGCTGCGCGCGCCCACGCCGATCGGGTCCAGGCTCTGCACCAGGGCCAGGGCGCAGCGCAGCTCGTCCATCTCGATCTCGAGTTCCTCCGGCAGGCGCGCGTGGATCTCGTCCAGCGGTTCTTCCAGGTAGCCGTTGTCGTCCAGGGCGTCGATCACCAGCTCGGCCAGCGCGCGGTCGCGCGCCGAGCAGCCGGTGGTGCGCACCTGTTCCATCAGGTGCTCGCGCAGGGTGACACTGCTGGCTTCCAGTTGCGGGCGGCCGTCCTCGTCGTCGCCGCCGCGTCCGCCGCCGCCTTCGCCCCAGTCGCCATCGTGCAGCTCGCGCTCGCCGCCCTCGGCGGCGCCGTCCGCGCCGTCGGCGTGCTCGGCCGGCGCGGCCTCGCCTTCCGCCGCGCCGGGCGTGGCGGCCGGCGCTTCGCCATTGGGCGGCGCGTTATTGATGGCGCCATCTGCCAGCAGGCGCACCGAGCGGTCGAGCGGATCGTCGAGGCGCTCCAGCATCGGATTATCGGACAGGATCTGCTCGATCTCCTGGTGCAGCTCGAGCGTGGACAACTGCAGCAGGCGGATCGACTGCTGCAGTTGCGGCGTCAGTGCAAGGTGCTGGGAAGTGCGTAGCTGCAGGGACTGTTTCATGTCTACATGCGGAAGTGTTCACCCAGGTAGACGCGGCGCACGGATTCATTGGCGATGATGTCGTCGGGCCGGCCCGAGGCCAGCACGGCGCCCTGGTTGATGATGTAGGCGCGGTCGCAGATGCCGAGCGTCTCGCGGACGTTGTGGTCGGTGATCAGGACACCGATCTTGCGCTCCTTCAGGAAGCGCACGATGCGCTGGATCTCGATCACGGCGATCGGATCGACGCCCGCGAAGGGCTCGTCCAGCAGCACGAAGCGGGGATTGGTGGCGAGCGCGCGCGCGATCTCGACGCGGCGCCGCTCGCCGCCCGACAGCGCCAGCGCCGGGCTCTCGCGCAGCTTCTCGATCTGCAGGTCGGCCAGCAGCGTGTCGAGGCGCTCGTTGATCTGCTCCTTGGTGAGCGGCTTGCCGTCCTGCTTCTGCAGCTCGAGCACGGCGCGGATGTTCTCCTCCACCGTCAGCTTGCGGAACACCGAGGCCTCCTGCGGCAGGTAGGACAAGCCCAGCACCGCGCGCCGGTGGATCGGCAGGCTCGAGATGTCGGTGCCGTTGATGTCGATGCTGCCGGCGTCCGAGGGCACCAGGCCGACGATCATGTAGAAGGAGGTGGTCTTGCCGGCGCCGTTCGGCCCCAGCAGCCCGACCACCTCGCCGCAGTCGACCTGCAGCGAGACGTCGCGCACCACCAGGCGCTTGCCGTAGGTTTTCTGCAGCCCCTTGACGATCAAGGTGCTGCCGCAGTCGCGGGCCTCCATCACTGCTTCCCTGCCGGGGCCGCGCCCTGCGTTGCGCCTTGTGCCGGGGCCGCGCGCTTGGGCGCCAGGATCAGGGTGCCGCGGCCGCCGCCGACCTTGCTCTCGCCGCTGGCGTCGTTGCGCACGGTGGCGACTTCCTTGCGGTTGTCGTAGGCGATGAAGGGCGCGGTGATCTCGTTGGTCACGCGCTGGCCTTCGAGCTCCTTGACGATCGCGTTCGAGAACAGCTTCACGACCTCGGTGCGCTCTTCGTATTCGATGCGCTGGGCCTGGCCGTCGACCCACAGGTCGGGGCCGCCGTCGCGCTTCTGGCGGAAGGTGGCGACCTTGCCCGGGTTCGCGGTCAGGGTCACGCTCATGTAGCCTTCCGGGGTTTCCTTCACCAGGGCGCGGTCGGACTTGAGCACCAGTGTGCCGCGGGTGACGACCACGTTGCCGGTCAGGATGCGGGTCTGGGTGACTTCGTCGACGTCGAGCGAGTCGAAGTTGATCACCGCCTGCTTGAGGGAATCGGCGCGCTCGGCCATGGCCGTGAGCGACACCAGGGAGAGGAATGCGACAGCGAGTAGTTTCTTCATATTGTGCTGGTCAGGAGTTGGCTGGCGCAGGCTCTATTGGCGCCCGCGCGGCGGATAGACGATCTGCCCGCGGCTGGCGATGTGCAGCTTCTGGGTGGCGTTGTTGGCCACCATGCCGATGCCCTTCACGCTGGAGGCGCCGAGCTGCATGTCGATCGGCTGGTCGGTCTTGATGATTTCTTCGTCCGGCAGCGCAGTGAGCTTCTCGGTGCGCACGCGCAGCGCGTCCGACTGCGGGGTGCGCGGACGCTGCAGGTCGACGTTGCCGAGCAGGTCGACGCGGTGCTCGCCGTGGAAGATCTGGGCCTTGTCGGCGGTGACCGTCATCGGCGGGCGGCCCGGCTCGACCCCGCGCATGACCGGCGCCTCGACGTGCGAGACGTCGCCTTCCGGGATGTGGGTCAGGCGCTTGCCCGACACCACGTAGCTGGGCTGGCCGTTGGCGGTCATGCGCACGAAGGAGAAGTTCTCGACGATGTAGTCCGGTTCGTTGGGCGGCCCGCCCGGACGCGCGTCCGGATCGCCCTCCTGCATCAGCTGCAGCAGCCAGAAGCTGCCGAAGGCGCAGAACACGCCGGTCAGCATGATGGTCAGGAGTTTCCAGCGGTGCGCGGTGCGCTTGTTGGAGGTGACGTAGGGGGCCATGGCGCGGACCTCGTCAGGCGAAGTAAGGCGCGAGCGCCTGTTCGTAGGTGCCCTGGGCGCGCATCACCAGGTCGCAGACTTCGCGCACCGCGCCCTTGCCGCCCGCGTTGCGGGTCACGTAGTGGGCGCGGTGCTGGACCTCGGGGTGGCCCGAGGGCACGGTGACGGCGAAGCCGACGCGCGTGAACAGCGGCAGGTCGATCACGTCGTCGCCGATGTAGCCGCATTCCTCCGCGCTCACGCCGGTGGCCTGGAGCAGCTCGGCGAAGCCGACGCGCTTGTCGTGGATGCCCTGGTAGACGTGGGAGATGCCGAGGTCGGCCGCGCGCTTGACCACGATGGGCGAATTGCGCGCGCTGATGATGGCGGTCTTGACGCCGGTCTTGTTGAGCAGCTGGATGCCGAGGCCGTCGAGCACGTTGAAGGTCTTAGTGACTTCGCCGTCCGGGCCGTAGGTCAGGCTGCCGTCGGTGAGCACGCCGTCGACGTCGAAGATCATGACCTTGACGCGGGACGCGCGTTCCATGTGTGCGAGGGGCAGCATCAGATCACCTTGGCGCGCGTGAGGTCGTGGATATGGAGGGCGCCGACCAGGCGGTCCTCGTGGTCCACCACCAGCATCTGGTTGATGCGGAATTCCTCCATCACGGCGACGGCGTCCACGGCCAGCTGCTCGGGATGGATGCGGCGCGGGTTGGCGTGCATGACGTCGCGGATGGTCAGCCTGGTGAAGTCCTGGACGCGCTCGATCAGGCGGCGCAGGTCGCCGTCGGTGAACACGCCGATCGGGCGGTTGTCGGGGTCGACCACGGCGGTCATGCCCATGCCCTTCTGGGTGATCTCGAGCAGGGCGCGGGTCAGCGGCACATCCGGCGCCACCTTGGGCACCGCCTCGCCGCTGCGCATCACGTCGCGCACGTGGGTCAGCAGGCGACGGCCGAGGGCGCCGCCCGGGTGCGAGAGCGCGAAGTCTTCCTCACGGAAGCCGCGCGCGTCGAGCAGGGCCACGGCCAGGGCGTCGCCCATGGCCAGGGTCACGGTGGTGCTGGTGGTGGGCGCCAGGTTCAGGGTGCAGGCCTCCTTGGCCACCGAGATGTCGAGGTGGACTTCGGCCAGCTGGGCCAGGCGCGACTGCGGCTTGCCGGTCATGGCGATCACCTGGGCGCCCATGCGCTTGACGGCCGGCAGGATGTCGAGCAGCTCGCTCGACTCGCCGGAATTCGAGATGGCGATGAAGACGTCGTTCGGGGTCACCATGCCCAGGTCGCCGTGGGCGGCCTCGCCCGGGTGGACGAACATGGCCGGGGTGCCGGTCGAGGCCAGGGTGGCGGCGATCTTGCGGCCGACGTGGCCGGACTTGCCCATGCCGGAGACCACGACCCGGCCCTGGCAGGCATAGATGCGCTCGGCGGCGCGCACGAAGCTGTCGTCGTCGCCCAGGCGCGCATGCAGGGCCCGGATCGCGTCGGCCTCGATGGCGAGGGTCTCGCGGCCCAGTTCGAGCACGCGGCGTGCCTGGCTCTCGTCGAAACTTTTCAGCATTGTTTTTTCATGGGTTACACTCATTCCGGAAGTATAAACGAATTGGGAAAGCAAAAAACTTGCCAGACGCAACAAACAACAACATGGGGTGGGCCGAAGACGATGCATTCGGGACTTGAACTCACCCTTCTCCTCCTCGGCTGCGCCGTCCTGGGCGTGGTCGCCTTCCGCATGCTGCACCTGCCGCCGATGCTCGGTTACCTGGCCGTCGGCGTCCTCATCGGCCCCCACGCCCTGGCCCTGGCTGACGACAGCCCGGCCACCCACGCGCTGGCCGAATTCGGCGTCGTGTTTTTGATGTTTTCCATCGGCCTGGAGTTCTCGCTGGCGCAGTTCAAGGCCATGCGCAAGATCGTGTTCGGGCTCGGTCTCGCGCAAGTCGTATTGACAATCGCGGCCGCGATGCTGTTCGGACAACTGGCTTCCTATTTCTCACCCAGCCTGCATATCAGCTGGCAGGCCGCCTTCGCGCTGGGCGGGGCGCTGGCCATGTCCTCGACCGCCATCGTAGTCAAGCTCCTGACCGAGCGCCTGGAACTGGAAAGCGAGCACGGGCGGCGCATCATCGGCATCCTGCTGTTCCAGGACCTGGCCGTGGTGCCGCTGCTGATCCTGATCCCTTCGCTGGCGCGCAACCCGGAAGACCTGCCGGCCACCCTGGGCCTGGCGGCGGTCAAGGCGGCCGCGGTGCTGGCCCTGCTGCTGTTCTTCGGCCAGAAGCTGATGCGGCGCTGGTTCACGGTGGTGGTCAAGCGCCGCTCGCAGGAACTGTTCATGCTCAACCTGCTGCTGGTGACCCTGGGTTCGGCCTGGATCACCGAGCAGGCCGGCCTGTCGCTGGCGCTGGGCGCCTTCGTGGCCGGCATGCTGATCTCGGAAACCCAGTACAAGCACCAGGTGGAGGAAGACATCAAGCCCTTCCGCGACGTGCTGCTGGGGCTGTTCTTCATCACCATCGGCATGCTGCTCAACCTCGAGCTGGTGCTGCGTCACTGGTGGCTGGTGCTCCTGCTGCTGGTGCTGCCGGTGCTGCTCAAGTTCGCCCTGATCGCCGGGCTGGCCAAGCTGTTCGGCGCCTCCGACGGGGTCTCGATGCGCACCGGGATCGCCCTGGCCCAGGCCGGCGAATTCGGCTTCGTGCTGCTCAACCTCGCCTCCGGCTCGAAGCTGATCGACCCTTTCCTGATGCAGCTGGTGCTGGCCTCGATGGTGCTGTCGATGCTGGTGGCGCCGCTCCTGATCGCCAACATGGACAAGATCGTGATGAAGTTCGCGTCCAACGAATGGATGATGCAGTCGCTGGCCCTGACCCAGCTCGCCACGCGCACCATGAAGACCCAGAAGCACGTGATCATCGCCGGCTTCGGGCGCAGCGGCCAGAGCCTGGCCACCCTGCTCAGCGAGGAAAAGCTGCAATGGTATGCGCTCGACCTCGACCCCGAGCGGGTCCAGGAGGCGCGCGCCGCCGGCGCCAACGTCTCCTACGGCGACGCGGCGCGGCGCGAATCCCTGATCGCGGCCGGCATCAACCGCGCCAGCGCGCTGGTGGTCACCTTCGCCGACACCCGCCTGGCGCTCAAGGTCCTGCACCTGGTGCACGAGCTGGCGCCGGAGCTGCCGGTGATCGTGCGCAGCCACGACGACAGCGACCTCGACACCCTCAAGGCGGCCGGCGCGACCGAGGTGGTGCCGGAGGCGCTGGAGAGCAGCCTGATGCTGGCCTCGCACGCCCTGGTGATGCTGGGCGTGCCGCTGCGGCGCGTGGTGCACCGGGTGCAGGCGGCGCGCGACGAGCGCTATGCGGCCCTGCGCGGCTGGTTCGTCGGGGCTAGCGACCTGGCCGACGACCCCGAGCACAGCCACGTGCGCCTGCATTCGGTCAGCCTGCGCGAAGGCGCGGCCGGGGTGGGCAAGGCATTGATCGAGCTTGGACTGGAGCAGGTCGGAGCCGAAGTGACCACCCTGCGGCGCGGCGGCCAGAATATCGACCCGGGGCTGGACACCGTGCTGCGCGAGGGCGACGTGGTGGTGGTGCGTGGCGACGGCGACGCCGTCGCGCGCGCGGAGGAAAGGCTGCTCTGAGGCCGGGAGTCTGCGCGGCAGACTGCTGGAGAGCCGGGTTCAGGCCAGGGTGACGACCTGGTTGCGCCCGCCCGCCTTGGCCTTGTACAGGGCCGAATCGGCGGTGGCCACCAGGTCCTGGGCCACGCCCTCGATCGCGTGGTCGCGCTCGAAGTCCGAAAGCGTGCTCACGCCGATCGACACCGTGACGTTCACCTGCTCGCCCGTGCCCAGGTCGACCGGCTCGGCCGCCACGCTGGCGCGGATGCGCTGGGCCACCATGGTGGCGGCTTCGAGGTCGGCATCGATCAGCAGCACCACGAATTCCTCGCCGCCGAAGCGCCCCAGGGCGTCGGACATGCGCAGCTCGGCCTTGATGCGGTTGGAGATTTCGCGGAGCACCTCGTCGCCGCTCTGGTGACCGTAGGTGTCGTTGACGCGCTTGAAATGGTCGATATCGATGTACATGCAGGACAGGCGGTAGCCCTGGCGGCGCGCGCGTGCGATCTCTTCCAGCAGGCGGCGGTCCATGTAGCGGCGGTTGTAGACGCCGGTGAGCGAATCGGTCAGCCCGATGTACTTCAGCATCTCGTTGCTGATCACGTTTTCCAGGCAGATCGCGATGATCGAGCCCATGTGCTCGACGAAGTCGGTGCCGAGGTTGGCCGTGAAGCGGTTGGGGTCGGTGCTGCCCAGGTTCAGGCTGCCGATCAGGCGGGTGTTGCGCAGCAGCGGCACCAGGGCCACGCTCTGCAGCCCGGCCGGCGGATGCGGGAAGGCGGCGCAGTGCTGGGACGGCGCGTAGGGACCGAGCAGCGGGCGCGGGCGCGGCTGCTCGAGGTCGAAGCCGAGCGCCACCGCGTGCTCGCAGAACAGCAGGTTGGGCAGCGCGTCGAAGTCCACGCCCAGCTTGTGCATCACGGTGTAGATGTCGGCGTCCTGGTCGACCAGCGACAGGGTCACGATGTCCAGCTCGGAAATCACGGGCAGCACGCGGAAGATCGTGCTCACCAGCTCGGGAAAGCTGCCGGCGCCGACGATCTGCAGGTCGAAGGCCTGGTGGCGGCACATGATCTCGTGATTGCGCTCCGCCTGTTCGAGCAGATACGCCATGCGCGCGCGCAGGGTCTCGTTCTCCGCCATCAGTTCACGCGTCAGCGCGTCCGGCTCGTGCATGGAAATTCCTTTCAGCAATAACCATAACATTACGCCATCTGCACAGGCTTGGAAACGAAAACCGCCCCCGGACCGGTCAATGACGGGCGAATACGCGACACTGTTGCGGGCTTGTCAACGGCCGCGCAGCAAGGGCTCAGAAGGCGATGCTGGCGTCCAGTTCCTGGCCGACGCGCAGGCGCAGGCCGGCGCCTTCGGTGAGGATGCAGTTCATGCCGACGCTGACCGCCCCTTCCAGGCGCGGGTTGGCGCGGTAGGTCTGGAGGATGTCGAGCGGGTCCGGGCCGGGGATGCCGGTGGCCTGGTCGATGGCGGGAATCGGGCAGCGCGCGCAGGGTTTCACCGGGCGCAGCACCACGCCTTCGCCCGCGAAGGATTCGACGAAATCCTCCTCGAAGGCCTCGATGCCCTCGACCACCAGGTTGGGGCGGAAGCGGTTCATCGGCAGCGCGGCGCGGCCGGCGGCCGCCAGTTTCGCATTGAGGTCGTCGAGCGAGGCCTGGCCGATCAGCAGGAAGGGATACCCGTCCGAGAAACGGGTTTCGGCGGCGACGCCGCCGGTCCACTTGGTGCTGGTGGGGCGCTGCACGTCCGGGCGGAAGCGCACCAGGCGGCAGGCGCCGCCCAGCACGTCGGCGAACCAGGCCGCGGCGGCGTCGCCGCAGTCGGCGGACGGCACGCTGTGATCCCAGATCTGCACCTGGAGCGTGGCGGCGGCGTCGTCGTGGGCCAGCGGCAGGCGCAGGGACGGCATGTTGGGGGCCTCGACCACCAGGGCGTCGCCCTCGATGCGCGGGACGACCAGGGCCATGCGCGGATACTCGCGCTGGGTCAGGAACAGGCCTTCGCGCGTGACCAGCATCCATTCGCGGTCGTGCACGCCCTCGGCCACCAGGCCGGACAGCGCGAGGGTGGCCTCCGGCAGGTCGATGCCGGCGCAGGATTTGATGGGATAGAGGGTGAGTGCGGAAACGGTGGCCATACGGGTAACGACAAGAACAATGGGGCTGGTTCGGGATTGCGGTTCCAGTATGGCAGCAAACGTCCTTTCCGACACGCCCCAGGGCCCGCACCGGGACTTCAGCGAGAGGCGGTCTGCGCTTTTTCCTCGCGTTCGCGCTGCAGGCGGGCTTCAAGATTGCGGCTGCTGGACGCCGCCAGCTTGCGGCAGCCCTCCGGATCGATGAAGGGATTGCTGTCGGCGGTCTTGGCCGCTGCCTTCCCGAACAGGTCGCTGAACGAGGGATGGGCGGCGATCAGCACGTCGCATTTGAGCTTGCCGATGCGCTCGATGCTCTTGCGAAAACGCGCGCTGATGTCCGGCCGCGCGCCGTCGCCGCTGTAGTAGAAGCCTTCGGCCGAGACCGGGGTGAGGCTGTCGGCATACACGACATCGACGCACTTGCCCTGCTCACAGGATTGCCAGGTCCAGCTGGTGCCGCCCGGCGTATGGCCCGGGGTGTAGACCACGTTCAGGCGCAGCGGGCCGACCGTCACGCTCTTGCCGTCGGCGATCTCCTTCACCTCGGCCACCTTCGGGATGGTGAAGCGTTCGTTCGGATCGTATTGGGGATCGTCGGCGCCCGGCGTGCCCTCGCGCAGCACCTGGGCCGCGGCCGGGCTGGCGACCACGGTGGCGCCGCTGGCGCGCTGCAGTTCGGCGATCGCGCCGGCGTGGTCGAAATGCGGGTGCGAGTTCAGGATGAACTTGATGTCCTGCATGCGAAAGCCGAGGGACTCGATGTTCTTGCGGATCAAGGGGGCCGACTGCGGCAGCGCGCCGTCGATCAGGACGTGGCCCTGGGGCCCGGTGACCAGCACCGCCGACAGGCCGGCCGTGCCCACGTACCAGGTGTTGCCGACGATGTTGAAGGGCGCGGCGGGACGGTTCCATTCCTCGCACATCGAGCAGCGCACTTCGTCCTGGGCGCCCGCGGTGGCGGCGCCGAGGGCCAGGGCGAACGAGGCCGAGAGTTGAGCAATTTTTTTCATGGATAGCCAAGCTTCGGATGAAAAAAAGGACCTGCAAGGTCCCCGCAATGCGGCGGCAAGCGCGCTGCGCCGCCCGCGCATTGTAACTGCTCCCTGCGGCGCCGGACATGGCCGGCGCCAAGCGAAGCGCTCAATGGCCGTGATGGCCCGCCCCGCCCTGGGCCTGGGTCTGGGCCGGCACGGTCAGCGCGACGCGTTCCTGCGCAATGATCTTGTGGGTGGGGTCGGCCAGCTCCAGCAGCACGCTGTGCTGGCCGGGCTCGAGGCCGACGATGATGATGGGATCGGCGCTGGTATGGGCCCAGCGCATCTTCTGGCCGTCGACCGACACGTGCAGGTGCCCGAGCCGGGGCGAGACCGCGGCGGCCTGCGGCCCGAACAGCGGGAGGATGCGCGCGTGCTCGACCCGGTACTGCAGGATCACGACGCCGCGCGCCAGCGCCTCGGGCACGGGCGGGTAGGCGGATAGGCTGGGCGCGGCCTCGGCAGCGAGCGGCAGGATGGCCGGCGCCGGGACGGCGGGCTCGCCCTGGGCCCAGGCGAAGGCGCCGGCCAAGGCGAAGACGGTGGCGACGGCGAACTGCTTGACGGGCTGGGACATGGCGGACTCCATGGGAAGGTGTAGGGCCATTCTCGGCAGCCCATGTGTCCGGGATATGTCGGCGATGTGTCTGCGGTGTATCCAAGATCGGCGCATGCACGGCTGGGTCTCGCGGGGGAAACGCGACTGGGAGATAACCCGTCAATCGCGCTCGATCTTGATCACCACACGGGAGGGCTACTGCGAGATACGAGGGGAATCGGTGGCGCACACTATCATGAGGCAAAGATCCTAGCGACATATGGACTTGGCCCGAACCAGTTCCACCCGCAAACAAAGATTGAACTGGACATCACGCAGGGCGGGTTGAGAAAAGCGGGCATGCCTGCGAGTCGAGTTCGAAAGTTGCGGAAGCAGTCCAATAGTTTTTTAAAGAAGCTTACATCTGGGTGCTGAACATGTCGAAAAAATTAATCCTGTCGAAAGAGTGTATCGATGCTCGCCTCCCTCGGATTGGGGGTGGCGCACTACTTCCACAATCCGTCTGGCCAACAGCACCGGATGGGACTCAACTGACTTTGATCGCGTCAATACCCGCAAGCTTTCTGAACACACATGCAGACTTTAATCTTCCAGAAAATCAGTACCTGTCTGTGTTCTCTTATTATTCACCATCGGAGTATTTTCTGGACAACATCACATACCATGGGTCTGCGGAAGAACTTGAGTGGCTGAGAAAAGGATATACACGTGTCTTGATGCACTCCGACCAGGGATCAGCGCACGGAGCAATTACGATACCAGCTATCTGCATTGATATAGATAAATCAGAAAATGCCAATGCGGACAATTTCGGCGGATCGAAAGTCGCAGCTCCCCCAACCCTGCTTCAGAACAAAGCACTAGTATTAAAAGACGAGAAATTTGCTGTTCAATTCTATGCGGCTGACTTCCCAGAACCATTTAAAGGAATTTTTGGTTTATCTGATGCTGTCGGATACTTGTACATAGATGAGAACGCCCCACCCGGCGATGGTGCTAGCGATGCTGGAACCTTTTTCATACAGGTAACGTAAAAGAAGACCCCGTCGCGCACGTGTCCAGCGTCGCGACATGCTGGGCGTCGACACTGAGCGTGTTTGGCAGGCAAACATGCCAGTCTATGAGGCTGACCCGCCTGGGGGGCAGCGGCGGCGTGAAGAACCCGGCGTGGCCCGCTGTACGGTGGAGCGCTTGCTACGCGAGGCCGGACTGCCTGGTCATGCGCGGCAGGTCGTGCGCAAGTCACTCCGGCCTGCCCCGATGACAGCCGGGACGATTCAACCAGCTCAGCACATGCGTGAGTTACTGCATGCAACAGACAGAAACAAGAAAGCCCCCGATTTACGGGGGCTCTTGAAGATACCAGGCAGTTTTCGCAAGGTCTTGAAATTGCGTCGAATGGCTTGCTGTATCAGACGTTGAACAGGAAGTTCAGCACATCCCCATCCTTCACCACGTACTCCTTGCCCTCGGCGCGCATCTTGCCCGCCTCCTTCGCACCCTGCTCACCCTTGTAGGTGATGTAATCCTCGAACGAGATCGTCTGCGCACGAATGAAGCCACGCTCGAAGTCGGTGTGAATCACACCTGCCGCCTGCGGCGCGGTCGCACCGATCGGCACCGTCCAGGCGCGCACTTCCTTCACGCCGGCGGTGAAGTAGGTCTGCAGACCCAGCAGCTTGAAGCCCGCACGGATCAGGCGGTCCAGGCCCGGCTCGTCCATGCCCATGTCGGCCAGGAAGTCCGCCTTGTCGGCATCGTCCATCTCGGCGATTTCCGATTCGATCGCGGCGCAGATGGCCACGATCGGAGCGTTCTGCTTGTTGGCGAACTCAGTCAACTGGTCCAGCAGCGGATTGTTGGTGAAGCCGGTATCCGACACGTTGGCCACGTACATCGCCGGCTTGGCGGTGATCAGGCACAGCGGCTTGATCAACTCCATCTCTTCCTTGTCCAGGCCCAGGGTACGCACCGGCTGGCCTTCGTTCAGGTGCGGCATCAGGCGCTCGAGCAGGGCGACCAGCTTGGCCGCTTCCTTGTCGCCCGAACGCGCCTTCTTCTGCTCGCGATGGATGGTTTTCTCGACGGTACCCATGTCGGCCAGCGCCAGTTCGGTCTGGATGACTTCGATGTCGTCGATCGGGCTGACCTTGCCGGCCACGTGGATCACGTTCGGGTCTTCGAAGCAGCGCACCACGTTGACGATCGCATCGGTTTCGCGGATGTGCGACAGGAACTGGTTACCCAGGCCCTCGCCTTTCGACGCGCCGGCCACCAGGCCCGCGATGTCGACGAACTCGACGATCGCCTTGACCACGCGCTCCGGCTTGACGATCTCGGCCAGCTGGTCGATGCGCGGATCCGGCACCTCGACGACGCCCACGTTCGGTTCGATCGTGCAGAACGGGTAGTTTTCAGCCGGGATGCCGGCCTTGGTCAGCGCATTGAACAGGGTGGACTTACCGACGTTGGGCAAGCCGACGATGCCGCATTTGAGGCTCATGGGAATTCTTTCTCTGGATAGATGCAGGCGGCCACAAGGCTGCCCCTAAACCCCACATTGTAACCTCGGACGGTGTGGCTTGCCGAGAAAACCGGGCTTTCTGCCTGCCCAGCGAGGAAAGTGAGCGACAAAAACGTGCCCTTAGGAAACCCTTTCTGGCACGATGCGCCCGTCGCTCAGATCGGCTCGATACGCGACAGGTCCGGCCGCTCCACGAACTGCGCCAGCTCGTCGCGCAGGCGCTCGCCTTCCCCGATGGCGCGCTGCCAGGTGCGGATGCGCGCCTCATGGTCGAGGCCGTAGAAAGCGAAATCTTTGCGATCCGGCAGTTTCGCCCGCGGCAGGGTGCGCAGGAACTCATCCGAGGGCGCGATCATGAGCACGTTGTCGAGCCAGCCACGATTGGCCCCGCGCGCCGCGCGCCGCCACGGCAAGCCCTTGTCGAGCCAGCCCGGCACGATATGCGAGGTGAAGTGCGGGTAGAGCACGATGTCGCTGCGCCCCTCCCCGGCCGCGCGCGCATACGGCAGCGCGAGATGATAGTCGATGATGCCGCCATCCCAGTAATGCCCGGGCGGCACGGCCTCGATGCCGGTGACCGGTTTCATGATCAAGGGCAGCGTGCCCGAAGCCAGCAGGCCCGGCGCCAGGTTCTCGCGCGTCAGCGTCGAGAAATGGGTGGTGAAGCCGTCGAAACGCTCGCGCAGCCAGGGTGCGCTGGCGCGCCCGTCGCCGATCACCACGCGCTCCATCAGCCTGCCGAGCCAGTTGCGCGAGCCGATGTTGTGCAGCGCCGCCGAGGCGAAGCCGCGCAATTCCGCGTAGCGGTGGCCGGGCGCTTCCAGCGAGCGCCGGCCGCGCGAGGTGAGCAGGTGCAGCCGGTGCTGGGGATGGTTGACGATGTCGTCCTCGTGCCCGCGCACAAACTCGCCGAGCAGGCCCTGCACCACCTCGTCGATTTCCTGCTGGCTCGGCTTCTTGCTGGTATAGCGCTGGCCGGCGTACAGCTCGCCCAGGCGGGCGAAGGCCTTGGCCGGGTCCTTCTGGCAAGCGGCGGCCATGCGCCAGGCGCCGATCGAGGAACCGATCAGGATGCGCTCGCGCGGCGCCGTGGGCAGCCATTCGCCGAACATCCAGGCGTCCAGCGACTGGAAGATCAGGCCTTTGGGGCCGCCGGCCGCGGCCGGCACGACGGCGACATCCTGGGCGCGCAGGCCCTGGGCGCGGATACGGGCCAGCGCGAGCGGACCCGCGTGGAAGGTAAGTGACTTCATGCCCGAAATTATCGCAGGAAGCGCCAGCTTGCGCCCGCTCAAGGATTGCCTGTCGCCTGTGCGTAACATTGGCCGGTCGCGTGCCTGGAGAAACCCCATGCCGTCCAGCTCCCCTGCATTCCACCGGCTTCCGCTGTGCGTCCGGCAGTGCTTCCTGCTTTGGGTGCTGTTCTGCCTGGCGTCAGGCATGCAGCCGGCGGCCGCGCGCGACACCGGCACCGACCACGCCGTCGTCGTGGAGCGCTACGTGCAGCATTTCGTGGTCGAGCCTGACGGCAGCTACCTGCTCACCGTCGAACAGCGCAAGACCATCGTCGCGCGCGAAGCCCTGCACGAGCACGCGCAGTACTACATCGCCTACAACCAGTCGCTCGACGAGATCGTATCGGTCGACGCCCACACCGAGAAGGCGGACGGACGACGGCTGCCGGTGCAGCGGCACCAGATCCGCGACCAGCAGGAGGCCGCCAGCCTCGAGGCGCCGATGTTCCAGGACACGCGCCTCAAGATCGTGGTGTTTCCCGACGTCGCGCCCGGCGACCGGGTAGCGGTGCGCTACGTCCTGCGCCGCCATACGCCGCTCTTCCCCGGCCACTTCGAGGACCTGTCCTCCGCGCGCTTCTACCGCCATCGCGACTACCGCCTGATCTACGACATGCCGCCCGGGCTGACCCTGCACGCCGATGCAGTCGGCTTCGCGCCACTGCCGGCCCAGGGCCCGCCCGGCAAGACCCGCTACCAGTGGCGCTACGTGGACGGCGACAACGCCCGGCTGGAGGCCGATTCGGTCAGCTACCTCGACTACGGCAAGCGGCTGGCCGTCTCCACCTTCCCCGACTATGCGGCCTTCGCCCGCGCCTACCACGCGCGCGCGGCGATCAGGGCGACGCCCAACGCCAACATCGAGGCGCTGGCGGGCGCCATCACGCGCGGCCTGGCCGACCCGCGCACGCGCGCGCTCGCGCTCTCGGACTGGGTCCGGCGCAACATCCGCTATGTCGGCGTCTACCTCGGCCCCGGCGGCGTGGTGCCGCACTCGGCCACGAGCGTGCTGGTCAACCGCTATGGCGACTGCAAGGACCACGCCACCCTGCTGGAGGCTCTGCTGGCGGCCAGCGGCATCGAGGCCACCACGGCCCTGGTGAACAACGGCGACGCCTACAAGCTGCCCGCCGTGCCTACACTTGGGGTGCTGAACCACGCCATCGTCTACGTCCCGTCCTTGCAACTCTATCTCGACCCCACCGCCGAATCGGTGGCGGGTGGTTTCCTGCCGCCTTCCCTGCTGGGCAAGCCAGTGCTGCTGGCGGCCAGCGGCGAGTTCGCCATGACGCCGAGCTACCAGCCGGCGCGCAACCGCACCGCCACGCGCTTCGACATCCTGGCCGACGGCAGCAGCCGCTTCACGGTGAAGCGCACCAGCAGCGGCGCCTCGGCCGAGCCTTACCGGCGGGTAGTGCGCGCCACGCCCCAGGCCGAACGCGAGCGCTTCGTCGAGCGCATGCTGCAGGGGCTGGGCCAGCAAGGGGCGGGTGTGTTCGAGCCCGGCGACGCCGAGGGCACGGCGGACGACTACACGCTGTCCTTCTCGGGCAGTAGCGCGGGCTTCGTCCATTTTCCGGGGCCGGTGGGGCTGGCGACCACCTACAATTTCTGGGGCGGCCTGGGGGATGCGGTGTCCGGCTTCATCCGGGAGCCCGAGCGGGAACAGGACTTCGTCTGTCCTTCCATCGATGCCGAGGACGAGCTGAGTTTCAGGCTGCCGGCGCGGGCGCGCATCCTGGCCCTGCCCAGGCCGCTGGTGGTGGACGATGCAAATTTCGCCTACCGCTCGCGCTATGCGCGGCGCGGGGATACCGTGCTGGTGACGCGGCGGCTGCAGTTCAGGCATACGGCGGCGACCTGCACGCCGGAGGACTACCGGCGGTTTCGGCCGGCGCTGGAGAGGATGATGCGCGATCTGCGGGCGCAGGTGGTCATCCAGAAGAAGTGAATGTCGGGGGGTGCTGCGAAGCGCCGGATATCGGCAACGGTGGCGGCCCAAGCGCCAGATATCGGTAACGGTGGTGTCCCAAGCGCCCGGTATCGGCAACGGTGGCGTCCCGCGAGGCGACTCGAAGCCCCCAACTCGTCATTCCCGACACTGTCGGAAATGACTTCCGGCGTAGGCCGGAATCCAAGTTTGCCAGCCCGCCACGCACGCTTAACTTGGGCACCGGCCTTCGCCGGTGCGACGTTCTGGGGCTAACTAAGCAGGAGAACGATCTCAGCCCGTATGCAACTGCATCATCGCCACATCGAACTTCCCCTCGCACACCAGCGGGATGATGCGCAGGCTCTTGTCGATCGACTCCTCGATCAGGCTCTGCTCCTCGCGCCGCGGGCGATGCAGCACGAAGTCCGCCACCGCCTGCTGCAGGTTCAGGCTGCGCGGATGCCCGATCCCCAGCCGCAGGCGCCAGAAGTCCTGGGTCCCCAAGGCCGAGTTGATGTCCTTGAGCCCGTTGTGCCCGCCCGACGAGCCGCCCTTCTTGAGCTTGGCCACGCCCGGCAGCATGTCGAGCTCGTCATGCACGACCAGCACCTCGTCCGGATTGATCTTGTAGAAGCGCGCCAGCGCCCCCACCGACTGGCCGGAGCGGTTCATGTAGGTCAGCGGCTCCAGGAGCCAGACTTCGCTGCCGGCGATGCGGGTCTTGGCCACCATGGCGTTGAAGCGCGACTCACGCTGCAGGCGGCAGCCCGGCAGGCTGTTGGCGAGCTTGTCGACCAGCCAGAAGCCGGCGTTGTGACGGGTTTGTTCGTATTCGGGCCCCGGGTTGCCGAGACCGACGATCAGGCGGATGGACATGCTTTTTCGAATCGGGAAAACCCCGATTATCCCTGAAAAGACAACAAAAAACCCGCCGGGCACGGCCACGGCGGGTTGATTCCTGTGCCGCTTGCGCGGCGCGGGAGCTGCTTACTCGGCAGCGGCGTCAGCCGACTGCTGGCCAGCCGGCACCGAAGCGGTGGCGATGGTCAGGTTCTGGCCGTGGGTCAGCGCGGTCACGCCGGCCGGCAGGGTCAGGTCGTTGACGTGGATCGAGCCGCCAGCTTCCAGCTTGGCCAGGTCGACTTCGATGAACTCAGGCAGTTGACCCGGCAGGCAGGACACTTCCAGCTCGTTCAGCACGTGCGAGATGACTGCGCCACCCAGCTTGACGGCCGGCGAGATCTCAGCGTTGATGAAGTGCAGGGTGACCTTGGTGTGCAGGGCCTTCGATGCGTCGACGCGCTGGAAGTCAGCGTGCAGGACCATCTGCTTGTATGCGTGCATCTGGAAGTCGCGCAGCAGGACTTGCTGGCTCTTGCCGTCGATTTCCAGGTCCAGGATCGAACCGTGGAAGGCTTCTTTCTTGAGCGCGTGGAACAGGGCGTTGCCGTCCAGGGCGATCAGTTGCGGGGCGTCGGCGCCGCCATAGATGATGCCCGGGGTCTGGCCCGCGCGACGCAGGCGGCGGCTCGCTCCGGTCCCCTGCTCGGTACGGTTGAATGCGACTACTTTCATGTGTAACTCCAAAGATAAACGGGCCCGAATGCCGGATTCCTATCCAGCCCGGTAGCCCAGGTGGCGGCCACCCCCGCGACCAGGGGCAGCCAAACAATGAGCGCCGTACTGCGCACTCAAGAATTCCATATTGCGTTGCTTCCGGAACATCATCCCCGAACAGGCGGGGATCCCGGTTCCTGATACGTCAACGGCGCGTCGGCTTTTTAGCCAGACGCGCCGCGTAAAAACAGCAGGCAGTGCTCAGTCGACGAACAGCGACATCACCGAGTCGCCCTTCACGATCCGCTTGAAGGTCTCGGCCAGCAGCGGTGCGCAGGTCAGCTGGCGGATCTTGGTGCAGGCAGCGCCGGCAGCGCTCAGCGGGATCGTGTCGGTGACGACCAGCTCGTCGAGCGGCGAATTCTGGATACGCTCGATCGCCGGACCGGACAGGACCGGGTGCGTGCAGTAAGCGATGACTTTCTTGGCGCCGCGCTCTTTCAGCACCTCGGCGGCCTTGCACAGCGTGCCGGCGGTGTCGACCATGTCGTCCATGATCACGCAGTTGCGGCCTTCGACCTCACCAATGATGTTCATCACTTCCGACACGTTCGCCTTCGGGCGGCGCTTGTCGATGATCGCCAGGTCGCAGCCCAGGCGCTTGGCCAGCGCACGGGCACGCACCACGCCGCCGACGTCCGGCGAGACCACCAGCAGGTCTTCGTAGTTGCGCTTCTGCAGGTCGCCCAGCAGGATCGGCGATGCGTAGATGTTGTCGACCGGGATGTCGAAGAAACCCTGGATCTGGTCGGCGTGCAGGTCCATGATCAGGACGCGCTCGACGCCGGCTTCTTCCAGCATGTTGGCCACGACTTTCGCCGAGATCGCCACACGCGCCGAACGCGGACGGCGGTCCTGGCGGGCATAACCGAAATATGGAATCGCCGCGGTAATGCGGCCAGCCGATGCGCGCTTGAGAGCGTCGACCATCAGCATGATTTCCATCAGGTTGTCGTTGGTGGGAGCGCAGGTCGATTGCAGAACGAAGACGTCCTTGCCACGAACGTTCTCGTTGATTTCGACCATTACTTCGCCGTCAGAGAACTTCGAGACCACGGCCTTACCGAGAGGAATGCCGAGGTTTTTTGCGACCCCTTCTGCTAGCGCCGGATTGGCATTGCCGGTAAAAACCATCAGGTTTTCGTAAGCCATGGGAGTCCCGAGAGGTGAGCGTTGAACCTAGAAAAACAATCAGCCGGAATGACCGGCTGACTATGCTAAGGGCGGAATTGTTTGCCGCCGAATCTTCTTGCTGGACGCGTTCCGCATCGACAGACCAAGAAAACTTTGGCAGGGGAACAAGGATTCGAACCTTGGAATGCCGGAATCAAAATCCGGTGCCTTAACCAACTTGGCGATTCCCCTACACGACCTTTACAGCTTGCCGAAACACAGTCACCACTGACTTACATTGTAGCGTCTAGCGCGTCGACAGGCAGAATTTTATTCTATAACTCACTGATTTTGCAAGAGCGATTTCATCAGCGGGTGTTTCTCAAGCGACTTTGCTTTCCATGCCAACCAGTGTTTTGGCACAGATGCCAACACCCGGTCGGCAGCCTCTTCGCTGGAGAACGCGCAGAACACGCACGCCCCTGAGCCAGTCATCCTGGCATCGCCGTAGCCGCTCAACCATTCGACCGCCTCTGCTACCGGCGGGAACAGGCGCATGGCCACGTCCTGCAAATCATTTTTCCCGAAGCCAACCTGACTGCCTGCGCCGAGGTAGCTGCTGGAAAAGTCCGCTATTCTGACCGGTTTCGTATCCCTTGTCAAATCCGGGGCCGAAAATATGGCTGGGGTCGGCACAGCGACGCCGGGCTCGATCACCAGGTACCAGCAGTCCGGTCCCTGCACCGGCTGCAAGGCTTCGCCGATGCCTTCGGCGAACGCGGTCTGGCCGAACAGGAAGAAGGGAATGTCGGCGCCCAGGGGCAGTCCGAGGGCCATCAGCTCTTCGCGCGTGAGGCCGGCCTGCCACAGGTGGTTGGCGGCCATCAGGGCGGTGGCGGCGTCCGAGGAGCCCCCGCCCAGCCCGCCGCCCATGGGCAGGATCTTCTCGACCGCGACCTCGATGCCGGGCGGCAGTTCGCCGTGGCGGCGCTCGTATTCCGCCTGCAGCAGGCGCAGCGCGCGCACGATCAGGTCCTGGTCCTCGGGCACACCGGGCACATCGGTGCTGCGCACGATGGCATGGTCCTCGCGCAGGTCGAAGTGCAGCAGGTCGGCGCGGTCGATCAGCTGGAACACGCTTTGCAGCAGGTGGTAGCCGTCGGCGCGGCGGCCGGTCACGTGCAGGAACAGGTTGAGCTTGGCCGGGGCCGGGCAATGGTGGAGCGAACGCATGCTCAAGCCGCCGGGTCGATCACGATGCGGATCTGCAAGTCCTGGATGTCGCCCACGGCGCTGCGCTCGGCGTTGATCACGCGCGGCATGGGCTGGGGCGCCTTGTCGTCCTGCCAGGACATGAAGCGCAGGCGCCAGCCGTCCTTCGTGCTCACGCTGTTGTTGGCGGGCGAGGCGGCGAAGCGGCGGCCCTGCTCGTCCACCGCATAGCCTTGCAGCCAGTCGCGCAGGCCGGCCACCGGCAGGGTCCAGCCCAGGGTCTGCTGGGTCAGGCCGTCGATGTCGGCGGCACTGCGCGGGGCGCGGCCGGACTGGGTGAGCGTCGCCTCCCCCGGCGTCACCGCGATGGTGGCGATGGTCTGGCCGAGCGGCGAGTTCAGGGTCACGTCGGTGCGGTCCGGGCGCTGGGCCCAGTTGAAATTGCCGTTCAGGGATTCGCGCGCCCCGTCCTTCAGGTAGTTCACGCTCAGGCGCCCGCTCAGGTCGATGGACTCGCGGTAGGCGCCGACCGTGGCGGTCGAGGGCATGGTGGCGGTGGTGGCGCAGCCGGCGAGCGCGGCGGCGAGAGCGATGAGGGTGAGGCGGCGGGTGATCGGCATCGGCGGAAACGAAGTAGAAAAACATGGCTGGCCGGATGGTTCCGGCCAGCCCTATGGATGAGCGATTATTTCACAAGGACAGGCCGAGACGCGCCAGCGTGGTGCGCAGGGTGTCGTTCTGCGGATCCTTGGCGCGCGCCTCGCGCCACAGCTGCTGGGCCGCGACCTTGTCGCCCTTCTGCCACAGCACTTCGCCCAGGTGCACCGCGATCTCGGGATCGCGCCGCAGTCCGTAGGCCTGGCGCAGGAATTTTTCGGCCTCGGCCAGGTTGCCCATGCGGTAGTGCACCCAGCCCATGCTGTCCATGATGAAGGGGTCGCCCGGCGCCATTTCGAGGGCCTTGGCGATCAGCGCATAGGCTTCCTGCAGGCGCACGTTGCGCTCGGCCAGCGAATAGCCGAGGGCGTTGTAGGCGTGGTGGTTGTCGGGCGCTTGCGCCATCACTTCGCGCAATTGCTTTTCCATTACGTCGACCTTGCCCAGCTTTTCGGCCAGCAGGGCGAAGTCGTAGCGCAGGTCCGGGTTCTTCGGAAAGCGCCGGATGCCCGCCTCCATCACGGCATAGGCGTCACCGGTCCGGCCCGCTTCGCGCAACAGGGTCGACTCGGCCACCACGAGCTGGGCTTGCTGGGCCGGCTCCTCGGGCTTGAGCGCGCCGAGCAGGCGGCGGGCGCCGGCCAGGTCGCCCAGCTTGCCGACCACATGGGCGCGGCGCAATTGTGCGCTGAACAGGGTCTGGGGGTCGGTGCCCTCGGGCACCTTGTCGAGCCAGCCGAGGGCGCCGCCCAGGTCGCCGCGTTCCTCGGCCAGCTGGGACAGGATCAGCAGCGCGCGCGAGGGGTCGCGCTCGTCGTCCGGATTGCGGCCGAGCACCTCCACGAAGCGGGTGAAATAGCGCTCGGCGGCCGGCGCGTCGTTCATCTGGGTGGTCAGGATGCCGAGCGCATAGAGGTGGGCCGCATTGTCCGGCTGGTCCTTCAGCAGCAGCTCGAACTCCTGGCGCGCACGCGGGTATTCCTTGCGGTTGACCAGCACCCGGGCGTAGGCGGCGCGCACTTCGCGCGCGTTCGGATTGTTCTTGAGGAACTGCTCCAGCAGGGCAATGATCTGGGTCTCGTCTTCCAGCACCTGGGCCAGCATCAGGGCCGCGATCTCGGAATCGGGCTTGGCCACCAGGGCCGCGCGCGCCTCCTTCAGGGCGGTCTCGCGCTCGCCCCTGGCCAAGGCCGCCTGGGCCCGCACCACCCGCGCCTCCATGGTGTCGCCGTAGGGGGCGATCAGGCGCTCGACCATGGCGCCGGCCGCTTCCTTGTCCTTGGCGCGCGCCAGCAACTGCTGCATCTGGAACATCAGCATGCCGCGCCGGCCGGGGGTGGCCTCGCGCAGGCGCTGGGCGAAGATCGGCTCGACGTCGGCGATGTTGTCCGAGGTGACCACCATGCCCACGAAGTACTGGGTCGCTTCCTCGGACTCGGGGTCGAGGTCGTGCCACAGGCGCACGGCGGCCAGGGTGTCGTCGGCCTGCTTGGCCGCCACCGCCATCTCGGCGGCGCGGCGCGCCAGGCGCGGGTCGCGCGTCTGCTGGGCCAGGCTCAGCATGGTCAGGTAGGGGCCTTGCCAGTCGCCCGCGCGGAACTCGAACTCGGCCTTCATCAGCTGGTACAGCAAGGTGCTGGTCAGTTCGACCTTGGGCAGGCGCGCCTCGAGCTCGGCGCGCGCCTTGGCCAGCGCCTCTTCCTCGTCCAGCTCGGGCTCGTCCTGACCCGATGTTGCCCCGTCCTGGGCGAGCGCCGCCTTCTCGGGCGGCGCGCTCTGCTGTTGCGGCGCGATGGCGCACGCCGTCAGGAGACCGGACAGCGTTACAATGGCGAAAGCGTTTTTCAAAGCAAGTCCAGGTGTTGAGATGATGTCCATTCTACGCTCAAGCCTGCGCCGTCCGTGCGCCGCCAAGGCTTGCCGCTCTACTGCAACACGACTTTACACGAATCCCCTCCCCCATGCCTGAACTGCCAGAAGTAGAAGTCACCCGGCGCGGTGTCGCGCCCCATATCGAAGGCCGCGTCGTCGAGCAGGTGGTGTTCCGGCGCGAAGGCCTGCGCTGGCCCTTCCCGCCGGACCTGTCGGCGCTGCTGGCCGGGCGCCGCATCACCGGCACCAGCCGGCGCGGCAAATACCTGCTGATCGAGTTCGAGCACGGCGTCCTGATCGTCCACCTGGGCATGTCGGGCCACCTGCGCGTGCTGCCGCCCGGGATCGAGCCGCGCAAGCACGACCACTTCGACCTGGTGGTGAACGGCCCGGAAGGACGCCAGGTGCTGCGCCTGCACGACCCGCGCCGCTTCGGCGCCGTGCTCTGGCACGGCAAGGAGCAAGGGCCGCTGGAAGAGCACGAGCTGCTGCGCGGCCTGGGCGTGGAGCCGCTCGGCGAGGCCTTCTCGGGCGCCCTGCTGCACCGCGAGACCCGGCGCCGCAACGCGCCGATCAAGCAGGTGCTGCTGGCCGGCGACATCGTGGTCGGGGTCGGCAACATCTACGCCTGCGAGAGCCTGTTCCGGGCCGGCATCAATCCCAAGACCTCCGCCGCGCGCATCAGCCGCGCCCGCTACGACAAGCTGGCCGAGGCGATCAAGGAGATCCTGGCCGCCGCCATTGTCCAGGGCGGCTCCACCCTGCGTGACTTTATTGCAGTAAATGGTCAATCCGGGTATTTCCAGCAGACATATTTCGTCTATGATCGTGCTGGAGTGCCTTGCCGCCACTGCGGGGCGCCGGTCCGCCAGATCAAGCAGGGCCAGCGCTCGACTTTCTATTGCGCGCAGTGCCAGCGCTAGGCTCACACGGGACAGGCAATCAATGCAGGATTTACAACAGTATGGCGCGTGGCGCGCAGGTGTAGCGTCCACGCTGGAACAGTATGGCGCGGCGCTGGGCGAAGCGGGGCTGATCGACGGCGCGGGCGAGCAGGGCCTGGCGCGCGCCCTGGCCCGCCTGCGCGAGGACAAGCTGTCGGTCGCCTTCGTGGCCGAATTCTCGCGCGGCAAGACCGAGCTGATCAACGCCATCTTCTTCGCCGACTACGGCCAGCGCATCCTGCCCTCGGCGGCCGGCCGCACCACCATGTGCCCGACCGAGCTGCTGTGGGACCCCGCCCTGCCCCCCTGCATCCGCCTGCTGCCGATCGAGACCCGGGCAGAGCAGCGATCGACCAGCGATTTCCGCGAGGACCCCGGCGCCTGGACCGTGCTGCCCCTCGAGCTGGACGCGCCCGAACGCCTGCGCGAGGCCTTCCTCCAGGTGAGCCGCACGCGCCGCGCCGGCCGCGAGGAAGCCGAGCGCTACGGCCTGTTCGACGCCGAGGCCCCCGACCTGGCGAGCAGCCTCGGCACCGATGGCAGGGTCGAGATCCCGCAATGGCGCCACGCCATCATCAACCTGCCCCACCCGCTGCTCAAGCAGGGGCTGGTGATCCTCGACACCCCGGGCCTGAACGCGATCGGCACCGAGCCCGAACTGACCCTGAACCTGATCCCGAACGCGCACGCGGTGCTGTTCGTGCTGGCCGCCGAGACCGGGGTCACCCGGAGCGACATCGAGGTCTGGCGCACCCACATCGGCGCCGGCCCGGGACGCCTGGCGGTGCTGAACAAGATCGACGCCATGTGGGACCCGCTGCGCAGCGAGGCCGACAACGAGCTGGAGATCGCGCGCCAGCAGCGCGACGTGGCCCAGCTGCTCGGCCTGGCGCAGGAGCGCGTGTATCCGGTCTCGGCCCAGAAGGCCCTGGTCGGCAAGATCGGCGGCGACATGGCGCTTTATGAAAAGAGCCGCCTGGGGGCGCTCGAAGCGGCCCTGTTCCACGACCTGATCCCGGCGCGCCGCGAGATCGTCGCGCGCCAGTTGCGCGGCGAGCTGGCGGCCCTGGACGCCGGCCAGGAAGCGCTGGCGCGGGCACGCATGCGCGACCTGGTCGAGCAGTTGCAGGAGCTGAAGAGCCTGCGCGGCAAGAACCAGGGCGTGATCGCCCACATGGTGCGCCGCGTGGAGGCGGAAAAGAAGGAATTCGACGCCAGCCTGGTCAAGCTGCAGGGCACGCGCGCGGTGTTCGCCCGCCTGTCCACCGAGCTGTACACGACCCTGGGCATGGACGTGGTCCAGGCCCACACCGAGGCGGTGCGCGCGGCGATGGCGGCGGCGCGCTTCTCGACCGGCGTGCGGGCCCCGGTGCGCGCCTACTTCGACGCGGTGCGCGCCAGCCTGGACGCGTCGAGCGAAAAGATCGGCGAGATCTCCGCCATGATGGAGAGCATGGTGCGGCGCTTCTCCAGCGAGCATGGCCTGGCCCTGAACCTGCCGGCGGCCTTGTCGCTGGCGCGCTACCGCGAGGAGATCGACGACATCGAAGCCGTGTTCGCCAAGCAGTTCGGCACCACCACCCTGCTGATGACCAGCCGCGCCACCCTGCTCGAACGCTTCGTCGACGCGATCGCGTCGCGCGTGCGGCGCGCCTTCCGCGCCGCCAACCTGGAAGCCGAGAGCTGGCTCAAGGTGCTGATGGCGCCGCTGGAAGCCCAGATCCGCCAGCACCGCGAACAGCTGCGCCAGCGCCAGGCTTCGATCCAGCGCATCCACGACGCGACCGACAGCCTGGAGCAGAAGATCGCCGCCTTCGAGACGGTCCAGGCCGAGCTGGAGGCCACGCGCGCCCGCCTGGCGGCGATGGCGGCGTCGCTGCTCGGCAGCCTGGGGACGGACGTCCTGGCGCAGGAGGCGGCATGAGGGAGAGCACATGAAGCGGCTGACCGAATTCGAGGGCCTGGCCGACCCCAGCTTCTCGCAGGCCGTGGTCGAGTGGCAGCGCAGCCACGGCCGCCACACCCTGCCATGGCAGAACACCCGCGACGCCTACCGCATCTGGCTGTCCGAGATCATGCTGCAGCAGACCCAGGTGGCGGCGGTGCTGGGCTATTACGCGCGCTTCCTGGAGCGCTTCCCGACCGTGCAGGCGCTGGCCGAGGCGCCGTCCGAGGACGTGATGGCGCACTGGAGCGGCCTGGGTTACTACACGCGGGCGCGCAACCTGCACGCCTGCGCCAAGCGCGTGGTGCAGGACTACGGCGGCGTGTTCCCGAGCGACCCGGCGCTGCTGGCCGAGCTGCCCGGCATCGGACGCTCGACGGCGGCGGCGATCGCCGCGTTCTCCTCGGGCGCGCGTGCCGCGATCCTGGACGGGAACGTCAAGCGCGTGTTCGCGCGCGTATTCGGCATCAACGAGTATCCGGGCATCAAGCCGGTCGAGGATGCCTTGTGGCGGCGCGCCGAAGCCCTGCTGCCGGAGAATGATGGCATCGAGGCCTACACCCAGGGGCTGATGGACCTTGGGGCCACCCTGTGCACGCGCTCGCGGCCGGATTGCGCACGCTGCCCGCTGCAGGCGCGCTGCGTGGCCTATGCCACCGGACGCCAGGCCGAGCTGCCGGTGCGCAAACCCAAAAAGGCGACGCCGGAGAAGCGCACCGCCATGCTGGTGATCGTCGACCGCGGGCAGGTGCTGCTGGAGCAGCGGCCGGACAGCGGGATCTGGGGCGGCTTGCTGTCGCTGCCGGAAGTCGGCGGGCATGTGCCGGTCGAAGACGAGGACGACCTGTTCGACACGGCGGACATGGCGCGCGCGGCGGCGCAGTTCGGCGAGGTCGAGGAGGTGCAGGCGCTGGGGCATCTGGTGCATGTGTTCACGCACTACCGGCTGCACATCGCGCCCTTCATGGTGCGCCTGGCGGCGCGCGGGGGCGCGAGCGGGCGGCATCTGTGGTGGAAGCTGGATGCGATCGCGCAGGCGCCGTTGCCGGCGCCGGTCAAGAAGCTTCTGGTGGAGTTGGGGCAGCCGTCATTGTTTGTGTGAGGCAGCCGTCCTTGTTTGTGTGAGGCTGGTATTCACGCAAACTTGGATCCCGGCCTTCGCCGGGATGACGTTTACGAGTGCGTGTCCGAAAAACCGTCGGCGACTTCTCGAGTCCCTCTAGCCGCAAAACCGTCATCCCGGCGAAGGCCGGGATCCAAGTTTACCCGCAGACACCCAGCCCCAATCAAAGCGTATCGAGCGAAAAAATCCGCCGATGCTCCTTGATCGCATACCTATCCGTCATCCCCGCGATATAGTCCGCGATCTTCCTCGCCTGCTTCATCACATCCCCCGACGCCACCTGGTAATCCGGCGGCAACAGCACCGGATCCGTCATGAAAGCCTCGAACAGCTCGCGCACGATGCGGCTGGCCTTCACCCGCATGCGGTTCACCTGGAAATGCCGGTACAGATTCGCGTACAGGAAGCGCTTGAGCGCCGTGGTGTCCGCGCGCATCCGGTCCGAGAAGCGGATCAGCGGCGGCGCCGTCCGCACATCGTCGATGCTCTTCGGCCCCGCCTCCAGCAGCAGCTGGGCCGAGGTTTCCACCAGGTCCGCCGTCATGGCCGTGATCATGCGCCGGATCGTCTCGTACAGCGCGCGGCGCCCCGGCAGGCCCGGAAATTCCGCCTCCACCGCATGGCGGTGGCGGGCGAAGAACTCCACCTCCTCCATCTGCGCCATGCTCAACAGCCCCGAACGCAGGCCATCGTCGATGTCGTGGTTGTTGTACGCGATCTCGTCGGCCAGGTTGGTCAGCTGGGCTTCCAGGCTGGGCTGGGTCTTGTCGATGAAACGCTGCCCCAGTTCGCCCAGCTGGCGCGCATTGTTCAGCGAGCAGTGCTTGAGGATGCCCTCGCGGGTCTCGAAAGTCAGGTTGAGGCCGTCGAAGGCGCCGTAGTGCTCCTCGAGATGGTCCACCACGCGCAGGCTCTGCAGGTTGTGCTCGAAGCCGCCGTAGTCCTTCATGCATTCGTTGAGCACGTCCTGGCCCACGTGGCCGAAGGGCGTGTGGCCGAGGTCGTGCGCCAGGGCGGTGGCCTCGACCAGGTCTTCGTTCAGGCGCAGGCTGCGCGCCAAGGTGCGCCCGATCTGGGCCACCTCGATGCTGTGGGTCAGGCGGGTGCGGAACAGGTCGCCCTCGTGGTTGAGGAAGACCTGGGTCTTGTACTCGAGCCGCCGGAAGGCGGTCGAGTGGATGATGCGGTCGCGGTCGCGCTGGAACTCGCTGCGCGAGCCCGGGGCCGGTTCCTGGTAGCGACGCCCGCGCGACTTCGAGGAGTGCGCCGCATAGGGTGCGAGCTGGGCGTCGAAGTCCATCATCGGGTGCAGGCCTCCAGGGTCGCCCTCAGGGTCTCGAGCGGCACTGTCGTGATCGAGGGGCTGCCCAGGGGCTTGAGCAGGATGAAGCGGATCGCCCCGCCCTCGTTCTTCTTGTCGACCGCCATCAGCTCGATCCAGCGCGCTTCGCCCAGGTCCGGCGCCACGGTCGGCAGGCCGGCCGCGGCCACCAGGCTGCGCACGCGCTCGACCGTGGCCGCGTCGACCAGGCCCAGGCGCGCCGACAGGTCGGCCGCCATCACCATGCCGCAGCCGACCGCTTCGCCGTGCAGCCACTGGCCATAGCCCAGGCCCGATTCGATCGCGTGGCCGAAGGTGTGGCCGAAGTTGAGCACCGCGCGCAGGCCGCCCTCGCGCTCGTCCTTGCGCACGACATCGGCCTTGATCTCGCAGGAGCGCGCGATGGCATGGGCCATCGCTTCCGGCTCGCGCGCCACCAGCTTCGCGATGTTGGCTTCGATCCAGTCGAAAAAGGCGGCGTCGAGGATGGCGCCGTGCTTGATGACTTCGGCCAGGCCGGCCGCCAGCTCGCGCGGCGGCAAGGTGTCGAGGGTGGCGGTGTCGGCCAGCACGGCGCGCGGCTGGTAGAAGGCGCCGATCATGTTCTTGCCCAGCGGGTGGTTGATGCCGGTCTTGCCGCCCACCGAGGAATCGACCTGGGACAGCAGGGTGGTCGGCACCTGCACGAAGGGCACGCCGCGCATGTAGCTGGCGGCGGCGTAGCCGGTCAGGTCGCCGATCACGCCGCCGCCCAGGGCCACCAGGGTGGTCTTGCGGTCGCAGCGGTGTTCCAGCAGGGCGTCGAAGACCAGGTTCAGCGATTGCCAGTTCTTGTGCTCCTCGCCGTCCGGCAGCACGATCTCGACCACCTCGATGCCGGCCGCGCGCAGCCCGCCCGCGACCCGCTCCAGGTAGAGCGGGGCGACGGTGGTGTTGGTGACGATGGCGGCCTTGCCGCCGCTGACGTGGCGCGCCAGCAGCGCGGGATCGTCCAGCAGTTTAGGGCCGATCAGGATCGGGTAGCTGCGTTCGCCGAGTTCGACGTTGAGGGTAAGAGGTGCGGGTTCGTTCATCGAGGTTTTCGCCAGCCGCCGCGCACGCGCTTCTTCCAGCGCGGCGATCTGGTCCAATATGGTCTGTACCATCGATTGTACGTTAGGTCGGCCGGTGTCGATGACCAGGTCGGCAATCTCGCGGTACAGGGGATCGCGCTGGGCCAGCAGTTCTTCCAGCTTCTTGCGCGGGTCGGCGGTCTGCAGCAGCGGGCGGTTCTTGTCGTGCGCGGTGCGCGCCAGGATGCTGTTGATCGAGGCGCGCAGGTAGACCACGGTGCCGCGCTCGGCCAGCAGGGCGCGGCTGGCCGGGTTGAGGATGGCCCCGCCCCCGGTCGCCAGCACCAGGTCGTGCTGGGCGCTGAGCTCGCGGATCATGTCGGCCTCGCGCCGGCGGAAGCAGGCTTCGCCCTCGATCTCGAAGATCCACGGAATCGAGGCGCCAGTGCGCGCCTCGATCTCGTGGTCGGAATCCACGAAACGCTTGTTCAGCTTGCGCGCAAGCATTCGGCCGATGGTGGTCTTCCCCGCTCCCATCAGGCCGACCAGGAAGATGTTGTTGTTCTTGGGATCAGCCACTACCAAAACCCGCTTGGATGTAAAAACGGCCAGTATAGACTGGCCGTTCGGTTTTGCGTTGTTTTGCGAGCTTTTGCTTATGGGCAGGTGAACGTGAATTCGAACGGAATCACGGTCACGAAACGGTTCGGCGTGGTCACCGTCACGTTGAAAGTCGCCTTCGCCGCCGCCGTGCAGGCGGCGCCCGTCACGCTCTTGAGCGTGAACACGTGGGAAGAGCCCTGGCGGCCGACGATCTGGTTGCCGGTCGGGTCGTCGCCCGTGCTCGAGTGCGGGAAGATCTTCGGCACTTCGGCCGGCATGACGTCCACCGCGCTGGCGTTGTTCAGGCTGGTCATCTGCACGGTCGTTCCAGCAGGCAATGGATTATTGTTCAGGTCATTGAGCTGGAGGCTGAAGGTCTTGGCGTCCGCCGCGCGCACCGAAGACAGCGTGGTGGTGGCGCCGATGTTGAGCGGAGTCGAGGAACCGTTCAGGTGCACGTAGCGCACCGCCGAATCGCTGAAGAAGATCGCGCCCTTCTGGAACTGGGTCGTGATGCCGTCGGTCGTGCTGGCGCAGATGGTCGCCACGCCCGGACGGGTGCTGTCGTTGCTCACGCGCGGGTCGCTGCCGGTATTGCAGGGCGTGACCGGGGTGTTGGGCAGGGGCGAGCGCGGGTTCTGGGTGCGGAAGTTGACCGAGCAGCCGCCGTTCTCGGTGACGCAGCCGCCGCGCGCCGAGCTGCCGATCGCGCCCATGTTGGTCTGGAACACCACCGGGGTGCCGTCCGCCACCGGGTTGCCGAACTGGTCGGCCAGCAGGATGTTGAAGATGGTGGCCGGCGTGGTGGTGCCGCTGTCGTAGTTCCAGCCCTCGATGTTGGGCGTGGTCACGCTCAGCGACAGCGCGCGCTGGGTGGTCAGGCCGGTCGAGACCACGATGGTGTCGGACGGGGTCGCGATGTCCGGGTTGCCGTTGCTAGCGGTGCCCGGCAGGGTGGCGACCACACGGAAGGAGGTCGGCATGTCGCGCGAATTGACGGTGGTGACCACTTCGCCGTTCTGGTCGGTGCTGTCGGAGGCCTTGTTCAGGGTGACCACGCCGGCCGGCTGCACGCTGAAGCTGACCTGGCGGCCCGCCAGCGGACGGTCGAAGGTGTCGATCACCTTGTAGCGCAGGGTGGCGGTCTCGGAACGGCCGACGCCGCCCTGGCCGCGGATCACGATCGACTGGCCGGCCGGCAGGGCCGACACGAACTGCACCGAGGCCGGGGTCGGCGGCGCGATCGCCAGGCTGCTGCTGAGCGGGGTGGTGGCGGCGTCCGAGGACACGGTGATGGCGTCGTTGTTGCCGCAGCCCTGGTCGCGGTAGGTGACGCGCGCGGTGCCCTGGACGGTGGTGGCGACGGCGGCCATGGTGGCCTTGCCGGTGGCCACGCAGGCCGAACTGAAGTTCACGTTGACCGGCTGGGCGGTGTACTTGGCGCCGCCCGCCAGCACGTCGACCGAGATCTCGGCGGTGGCGTAGGCCGTGATGCTGGTCGGGTTCACCACCAGGTTGCCCAGCGCCAGCGCGGTGGCGCCGACCGAGTAGTTGGCCGAGCCGCTCACGGTGGCGTCGCCCAGGGTGGCGCTGACGGTCACCTTGCCGGCGCCGCTGGCGGCCAGGCTGGCGGTGCGCATGGTCATGCTGGCCACGCCGTTGGCGTCGGTCAGGGCGGTGCCCGAGGTGGCCGAGAACACGGCCAGGTCGGCGTCGGTGGCGAAGGTCACCAGGGTGTTCGGCACCGGCTTGCCGGCCGGGTCCAGCACCGTGGCGCGCACGGTCAGCGGGGTGGCGCCGCTCAGGGTATTGCTGGCCTGGCCTGCCGGGTTGGTGAAGGCCACGGTCACGGCCGCGGTGGCCGGCGTGCTGGGATTGCTCGGGCTGGTCGGGGTGCCGCCGCTGCCGCCGCTGCCGCCGACGCCGGGCGAGCCGCCGCCGCCGCCACAGGCGGCCAGGCTGGCCGCCACCAGGGCGATCATGGTCAAGCGCCCGACCGGGAAGCGGGCTGCGCGTTCTTCAGTGTGATGCATGGATTCTTGTTCCTGTTTTATGCAATTGAAATGAAAAGGCCGGGATTTCCCGGCCTGTGGAGCGGATCAGCGCGCGGACGCCACCCTCTCCGCCACGATTTTCGGGGTGATGAATACCAGCAGTTCGGTCTTGGTGTTCTCGCGGCCGGTGGATTTGAACAGGTGGCCCAGCAGCGGCACGTCGCCCAGCAGCGGCACCTTGTTCTCGCTGTTGCGCTCGGACTGCTGGTAGATGCCGCCCAGGACCACGGTGCCGCCGTTCTCGACCATCACCTTGGTCTTCACGTGCTGGGTGTTGATGGCGAAGCCGGCGCGCGTCTCGTCGCCCTTGGAGTCCTTGTTCACGTCCACCTCCAGCACCACGTTGCCGTCCGGGGTGATCTGCGGCGTCACCTCCAGGCGCAGGTTGGCCTTCTTGAACTGGATCGAGGTCGCGCCGCTGCTGGTGGCCACCTGGTAGGGCAGCTCGATGCCCTGCTCGATCACGGCGATCTGCTTGTCTTCCGTGACCACGCGCGGGCTGGAGATGATCTTGCCCTTGCCGTCCGCTTCCAGCGCCGACAGCTCCAGGTTCAGGAAGCGGTTGGCGGCCGAGGAGAACAGGCTGAAGGCCAGCGAGGAGGCCGGGACGCCGCCGATGCCGGCGGCCGGCAGGTTGACCATGGTGGTGTTGGTGTAGCCGTCGCCCTTGTCCGGGGTCTGGCCGGTGATCTGGCCGACGCCGGTCAGGTTGCCGCCGATGGCGATGCGCTCGTTGCCCTTGACCTGCCAGCCGCTGTCGCCGCCGCGCAGGGTGCGCAGGTCGGCGAAGCCGAGCTTGGCGCCCAGGTTGCGCGAGAAGCCGTCGTTGGCTTCGACCAGGCGCGCCTCGATCAGCACCTGCTTGGAGGCGATGTCGGTCTTCTGGATCAGCTTGCGGATGTCCTCGATCTTGGACGCGATGTCGGTCACGAACAGCTGGTTGGTGCGCGGGTCGATGATGGCGCTGCCGCGCTTGGACAGCACGCGGTTCTTGTTGTCCGGGGAAGACCCGCCGCTGTTGTCCAGGCCGAACACGGTGCGGAAGGACTCGGCCTTCTGGTAATTGAGCTGGAAGATCTCGGAGCGCAGCGGCTCCAGTTCGGCGATCTGGGCGCGCTGCTCGAGCTCGAGCTTTTCCTTGGTCAGCAGCTCTTCCTTGGGCGCGATCCACAGCACGGTGCCGTTCTTGCGCATGTCCAGGCCCTTGGCCTGCAGGATCACGTCGAGCGCCTGGTCCCAGGGCACGTCCTTCAGGCGCAGGGTCAGGTTGCCGGTGACGGAATCGCTGGTGATGATGTTCAGGCCGGAGATGTCGGCGATCGCCTGCAGGGCGGCGCGCACGTCCACGCTCTGGAAATTGAAGGACAGCTTCTCGCCGCGGTAGCCCTGGGTGCCCTGCCCCAGGCGGTTCGGGTCTTCCTTGACCGGACGCACGTCGACCACCAGCTGGGTGTCGCTCTGGTAGACCGACTGCTCCCAGGCGCCCTGCGCCTCGATGGTCATGCGCACGTTCTCGCCCTGGGCGCTGGTGCTCACGCGCGAGACCGGGGTGCCGAAGTCGGTCACGTCGAGGCGGCGGCGCAGGCTTTCGGGCAGGCCGGTGCGCAGGAAGTCGACCTGGATCTGGTTGCCGGCCTGGCGCACGTCGACCGCCACCTGGCTGCTCGGCAGGTCGACCACGACCCGGCCCTCGCCATTGCTGCCGCGGCGGAAGTCGAGGTTGCGCAGCATCTGCGGACGGGCCGCCGGGGCGGCGGGCGCGGCGGCGGGCAGGCCGGCGGCGTCGACCGCGCGCGCCAGGTTGCCGGTGCCTTCGACGGTCACGATCACCGACTTGCCGTCGATCGTGGCGGCGTAGTTCAGGGGACGCAGCAGGTTCAGCACCAGGCGGGTGCGCTCGCCGGCCTGCACCAGGTTCAGGCTGCGCACGTCGCCCAGGTTGATGTCCTGGCCGCTCTTGCCGGTGGCATTGGCGGTGGCGCCGAAGTCGAGCGCGATGCGGGCCGGGTTGGTGATCGAAAAGCCGATCGGCGCCTTGGCCGGGGCTTCGCGCATCGCGATGTTGAGCACCACGTTGGCGCCCTGCTGGTTGGCGCTGATCGATTCGATCGCGTTGCCCTGGGCCAGCGCGGCGCCGGCGCCGAGCGCCAGCAGCAGCGCGCCGCAGGCCCGCAGCAGTCCTGTCGGCAGGACCAGGCGGATCTTAGCTTGAGGGGTCATTTCCCGTTCTCCTTACCTTCATGCAGCTCGATCGTCGCCGTGCGCTCGACCCAGTCGCCAGTGGCGTCCTGCATCACTTCCCTGATGTGGATGGCGGCGTCGCTCACGCGGGTGACGACGCCATGATTCTGGCCGATGCGCTGGCCGCGCTTTACCTGGTACACCGCCTTGTCGATCTGGACCAGGGCATAGCTGGCGCCGGACTTCTCCATGGTGCCGACCATGCGCATGGTGTCGAGCGGGTAGTTCTCGAGCAGCTCCCGGGGCCGGCTCTCGTCCGGACGGTTCGGGTTGTTCGAGGTGGCGGCGCTGCGCGCCATCTCGCCCAGCAGCTTGTCGGGGTTGAAGGGCTCGGCCGCCCCGCCCGGCTGGTAGGCGTAGGGCACGAAGGGCTTCACGGCCGGCAGCGGCTTGACCGAGGGCCTGGTGTCCTTCTCGGTCTGCTTCATCCAGCTCTCGACTTCGCGCACGCCGCCGTCGCCGCAGGCGGCCAGCAGCAGGCTGCCCAGCAGGGGCAGGATCAGGCGGATGGGTTTCATTTGCGACCTCCCTCGGCCTTGGCCTTGGCCTTGGGCTTGCTCTTGGCGTCGTCCTTGTCGGCGTCGCCGCCCTTGCCCTTGCCCTTGCCCTTCTTGCCCTTGCCCTTCTTTTCCTCGCGCGCCAGGCGCTGGGCGCTCAGCTCGTCCTGGTCGAGATAGCGGAAGGTCTTGGCGGTGGCGGCCAGCTGCAGGCTGCCGTCCTTGGCGGTGTCGAGCGCCATGTTGTTCAGGGTGACGATGCGCGGCAGGTTGGCCATGTCGGCGGCGAAGGCGCCGATGTCGTGGTAACGGCCGCTCACCTTGATCTCGATCGGCAGCTCGGCGTAGTAGTCGCGCACCACTTCCTGGCCCGGCTTGAACAACTCGAACTGCAGGCCGCGGCCGACGCCCGCCTGGTTGATGTCCGACAGCAGGCGCGCCATCTCCGACTTGCTCGGCAACTGCTTCTCGAGCAGGACCACCGACTTGTCGACTTCGATCTTCTGCTGCTTGAGGGCGTCCAGGTTGATCGCCTGGGCGATCTTGGTCTTGTACTCGGCGCGCAGCTTTTCTTCCTCGCGCTTGCCGCGCTCCTGCTGCTCGAACTGGCCGTTCCAGTAGCCGAAGTAGCCCAGGCCGGTCACCAGCGCCACCACGCCGGCCGCGCACAGCAGGCGCGGGGCGATCGGCCACTGGCCCGGATGGCGGCCCTGCAGGTCGCGGAACTGGTCCGCCAGGTTGGCGCCGAGTTCTTTCAGGTCGATGTTCATGACTTCGCTCCCGCCTTGGCCGCGGCCGTCTTTTTGGCGGCGCTATCGGCGCCCTGCTCCGCTTCCTCGTCCTCGACGCGCGGGCGCTTGATCGAGACCGCGAGCGTGAACTCGACCACGGTGCGGCCGGTCTTGCTCTGCGCCAGGGTGGCGGCGCGCACTTCGGTCAGCTCGGGGCGTTCCAGCCAGGGCGACTGGCCGGACAGGTTGCGCAGCAGCTCGGCCACGCGCTCCTGCGACTGGGCGTAGCCGGTGAGGACCACGCGCTGGCCGTCCTGCTTGAAGGACTTCAGGTGCATGCCCTCCGGGGTCTGGCGGGCCAGCTCGTCGAGCAGGTAGACCGGCTGGTTGCGGTCGCCCTGGACGTCCTGCACCGCCTGCTGGCGGGCCTTGAGCGCCTCGATCTCTTCCTTCAGGTCCTTGATCTCGGCGATCTTCTTGTCCAGGTCGGCGTTGGCCTTCTTGAGCACCAGGTTGCGCTGGTTCTGGACCGAGATCTGGCGCGCGTTGTAGCCGCCGACGGCCAGCACGATCGCCACGCCGACCAGGCCGCCCAGCGCCAGCAGGGCGTAGAAGGCGGCCTGCTTCTGCTTGCGCTTGGCCTCGCGGTGGGGCAGGAGGTTAATGCGGATCATCAGCCGAACCTCCGCATGGCCAGGCCGCAGGCGACCAGGTAGGCGGCGCCTTCCTGGCGCAGCTGCTGTTCGCGCACCTGGGGGCCGACCTGCATGCCCTGGAAGGGGGTGACCAGGGCGGTCGGGATGCGGGTGCGGCCGGCCACGATGTCCAGCAGGCCCGGCGTCAGGGCGCAGCCACCGGCCAGGTAGATGCCGTCGATGCGGGTGTAGGGCGTGGAGGTGTAGAAGAACTGGATCGCGCGCGTGACTTCCAGCGCGGCGTTCTCCAGGAAGGGCGCGAGCAGGTCGGCGCGGTAGTTTTCCGGCAGGTCGCCCGCCTTCTTGCGGGTCTCGGCTTCCTCGAAGCTCAGGCCGTAGGCGCGCACGATGTCCTGGGTCAGGGTGTTGCCGCCGAAGGGCTGCTCGCGCTCGTAGACGGTGTCGCCATTGAGCATCACCGCGACGTGGGTGGCCTGGGAGCCCATCTGGAACAGGGCGACGATCTTGTCCGGGGCGCTGCCGGCGACGCGCTCGAGGGCGCTGCGCGCGGCATAGGATTCGATGTCCATCACGGTGGCGGTGAGGCCGGCCGCCTCGGCGATCGCGACCCGGTCCTCGACCTTCTCGCGGCGCGCCGCGGCCAGCATCACTTCCATGTCTTCCTGCGAATTCGGGGCCGGGCCGATCACGTCGAAGTCGAGGCTGACCTCGTCGAGCGCGAAGGGGATGTACTGGCTGGCTTCGGATTCGACCTGCACCTCGAGCTGGTCTTCGGACAGACCGGCCGGGAGGATGATCTTCTTGGTGATGACGGCGGCCGGCGGCATGCCGAGCGCAACGTGGCGGGCCCGGGTGCCGCTTTTCTTCCAGACGCGGCGCACGGCTTCGGCCACCTGGTCCATGTTCTCGATGTTGCCGTCGACGACAGCGCCGCGCGGCAGCGGCTCGGCGGCGTAGCGCTCCAGGCGCAGCTCGCCCTTCCCGGCGTCGCCCAGCTCGACCAGGCGCACGCCCGACGTGCTGATGTCGAGACCGGCCAACGGCGGGCTCGACTTTCCAAACAAGGCACCCAGATTGATCACGAGCCGACTCCCTCACCACCCCATGTCGCGCCGCTGGGGCTGCCAGGAACCTGCGCGCGACGTTTTTGTCTTATAAATCCAATGTTTAGTGCACATTTATAGGGCACCGCGTTGAATCGTAGCAATAAGGTTGACCACCGACAAGAAATTTCTGTACTGGAACATTACGATACGGCGTATTCCCGCCACATATTTCCACCCCGAGTACTCAGGCTTGCAACGCCTGTAATCTGCATGGCAACGACTGTGTATAACGAGGCAATGTCCTACGCTCCTGTTGCCGTAGATCTAGTATCAGGCACGAAAGCGCTGCCTTATAATGAGGCGGATCAATAAAGCGAAAGCCAGCATGAAAGAGAATCAAGCAGCATCCCCTTCGTCCTCTTCGAAATACAGCCCCAAGCGTCTGATCCTCATGGCCATCGGCGGCCTGTTCGGCCTGGCCGTGATCGGCGTGCTGGTCGTGGTCTTCGCGCTGGCCATGGCCTACCCGAACCTGCCGGCGCTGGACACCATCACCGACTACCGCCCCAAGATGCCGCTGCGCATCTTTACAGCGGATAACGTGCTGATCGGCGAGTTCGGCGAGGAGCGCCGCACCCTGGTGCATTTCAAGGACATCCCCGACGTCATGAAGAAGGCGGTGCTGTCGATCGAGGACGACCGCTTCTACGAGCACAGCGGCATCGACTACTGGGGCATCCTGCGCGCGGCGTTCAAGAACGCCACCAGCAGCACGCGCCAGGGCGCCTCGACCATCACCCAGCAGGTGGCGCGCAACTTCTTCCTGTCCTCGGAACAGACCTTCAAGCGCAAGGCCTACGAGGCCCTGCTGGCCTGGAAGATCGAGAAGAACCTGTCCAAGGACCAGATCCTCGAGCTCTACATGAACCAGATCTACCTGGGCCAGCGCGCCTTCGGCTTCCAGTCGGCGGCCCAGATCTACTTCGGCAAGGACCTGCGCGACATCACCGTGGCCGAAGCGGCCATGCTGGCCGGCCTGCCGAAAGCGCCGTCGGCCTACAACCCGGTGGTCAACCCGACCCGCGCCAAGACCCGCCAGCAGTACATCCTGCAGCGCATGCATTCGCTCGGCTACATCACCGACGCCCAGTACGCCCAGGCCAAGGAAGAGCCGCTCAAGATCAAGTCGGACAGCAACGCCTTCGGCGTGCACGCCGAGTACGTGGCCGAGATGGCGCGCCAGCTGGTGTACGAGCAGTTCAAGGAAGACACCTATACCCGCGGCCTTAACGTGTTCACCACCATCACCAAGGCCGACCAGGACGCGGCCTACCTGGCGGTGCGCCGCGGCGTGATGGAGTACGAGCGCCGCCACCCCTACCGCGGCCCCGAGGGCTACATCGAGATCCCGAGCGCCAAGGGCGAAGCCGACGAAGCCATCGAGGCCGAGCTGGCCGAGCACCCGGACAGCGACAACATCGTGGCCGCCATCGTGCTGCGCGCTTCGCCCTCCGAGGTCTCGGCCACCATCGCCTCGGGCGAGACCATCAAGATCACCGGCAGCGGCCTGTCCTTCGCCAAGTCCTGGCTGGCCGAGAAGGCCGCGCCCAACCGCCGCATCCGCCGCGGCGCAGTGATCCGCGTGATGCAGGACGACGATTCCAAATGGTTGATCACCCAGATGCCGGAGGTCGAATCGGCCTTCGTCGCGGCCAGCGCCGAGGACGGCGCGATCCGCGCCCTGGTCGGCGGTTTCGACTTCAACCGCAACAAGTTCAACCACGTGACCCAGGCCTGGCGCCAGCCGGGTTCCTCGTTCAAGCCCTTCATCTACTCGGCGTCGCTGGAGCGCGGCCTGTCGCCGGCGACCATCGTCAACGACGCCCCGATCTCCTTCGACGCCGGCCAGACCGGCGGCCAGGCCTGGGAGCCGAAGAACTACGACAACAAGTACGAAGGTCCGATGACCATGCGGCGCGGCCTGACCCAGTCGAAGAACATGGTCTCGATCCGCATCCTGAACAAGATCGGCGCGCGCTACGGCCAGGAATTCGCCACCCGCTTCGGCTTCGACGCCGAGCGCAACCCGGCCTACCTGACCCTGGCCCTGGGCGCGGGCGCGACCACCCCGCTGCAGATGGCCGGCGCCTACGCGGTGTTCGCCAATGGCGGCTACCGCATCAGCCCCTACCTGATCTCCAAGGTGACCGACGCCGACGGCAAGGTGCTGTCCGAGGCGCGTCCCGAGCGCGCCGGGGTGGAAGCCAACCGCGTGATCGACGCCCGCAACGCCTTCCTGGTCGACAGCATGCTCAAGGACGTGGTGCGCTTCGGCACCGCGACCAAGGCCTTGTCGCTCAAGCGCAGCGACATCGCCGGCAAGACCGGCACCACCAACGACTCGATCGACGCCTGGTTCGCCGGCTACAACCCGAAACTGGTGGGCATCGCCTGGATCGGCTACGACCAGCCCAAGAACCTGGGCAACCGCGAGACCGGCGGCGGCCTGGCGCTGCCGATCTGGATCAGCTACATGAGCAAGGCGCTCAAGGGCGAACCGGTGGAGGAGCGCGAGGCGCCGCCGGGACTGGTGTTGTACGGGAACGAGTACTACTACGCCGAGAATCCGCCGGGCACCGGGGTGCAGACCCTGGACGTGGGGCCGCCGCCTGCGCCGGCCGAGCAGAAGGCGCGCGATGCGGTGAGGAACGAGCTGTTCTGAGTCGGGTGCTGCTGCTCGAGCAGGCGGTGGGCGAGCAAACTTGGGTCCCCGCCTGCGCGGGGACGACGTTGTTTTCGGCCGGGGGAGATATGTGGCGGCGACTTCGGCGAGGACCGAAGTCGTGCTCCTCCGATTCCATGCATTCCACGATACATCTCACCGTCGTTCCCGCGACGGCCTCGGCGGCCCCGCGGGAACCCGAGTTTGCAAACCCACCGCAACAATAAAAACGGCGCCCTCGGGCGCCGTTTTCGCATCCTTGCCGCAAGCCTGCTCAGGCGAGCGTCACCTGCGCCCCGCCCTGCTCGCCCGCATAGCGCGACAGGGACGTGAAGAGCTCGGAATCGTCGCGCGTATTGCGCCACTCGTCCCCCACCCGCTTGTAGTGGTAGCCGCCCGAACGCGCCGCCACCCACATTTCCTGCAGCGGCGCCTGGCTGTTGACGATGATCTTCGAGCCGTTGTCGATGAACTCGATCTCAAGCACGTTGCCGCTGCGCTTGCACTCCACGTCGATCACATCCTCGTCGTTCAGACGGTCGAAAGCCTGCTCGATCCGGTCCAGGGTGCTTTCGGCCAGGTCCAAAAATTCGGTTTCGGTCATGCTACACTCCAAAATCTGCCAATAATCCGTGATTCTAATCGTGAAGTCCTCCCTCGCGCTCCCCACCGCGGCGATTCTGTTCGCCGGACTGCTGGCCGGCTGCGGCCAGACCGGTCCGCTCTACATGCCGAATCCGCCCGCCAAGCCGGCCCCGGCCCAGGTCGAAACCCCGCCGCAGCCCGTCACCACCAACAACGCCACCACGCCCGCCCCCACCAAGTAAAGTCCGCCATGTCGCATTTCTCGTACCAAGACGGTGTCCTGCACGCCGAAGCCGTCGCTTTGCCCGCCATCGCCGAGCAGTTCGGCACGCCGACCTATGTCTATTCCAAGGCCGCGCTGCTGGAGAACTTCGCCGCCTACCACGACGCCTGCCGCGGCCGCGACGCGCTGGTGTGCTACGCCATGAAGGCCAATTCCAACCTGGCCATCCTGGACCTGCTGGCGCGCCAGGGCGCGGGCTTCGACATCGTCTCGGGGGGCGAGCTGCTGCGCGTGATCGCCGCCGGCGGCGATCCGGGCAAGACCATCTTCTCGGGCGTCGGCAAGACGGTCGAGGAAATGCGCCTGGCGCTCGAGAAGGGCATCCTGTGCTTCAACGTCGAGTCGATCCCCGAACTGCACCGCCTCAACGAGGTGGCCGGCAGCATGGGCAAACGGGCCCCGGTGTCGCTGCGCGTGAACCCGAACGTGGACGCCAAGACCCACCCCTACATCGCGACCGGCCTGAAGGCCAACAAGTTCGGCGTCGCCTTCGACGACGCGCTCGCCACCTACCGCGCCGCGGCCAGCCTGCCGCACCTGGACGTGGTCGGCATCGACTGCCACATCGGCTCGCAGCTGCTGGACGACGCGCCGCTGCTGGAAGCGCTGGACAAGCTGATCGAGCTGATCGACGCCCTGGGCGACGAAGGCATCCACCTGCACCACCTCGACATCGGCGGCGGCCTGGGCGTGAACTACGGCGCGGAAGGCGACAAGCCGCCGGTGCCGGTGGGCGACTACCTGGCGCGCCTGTTCGCGCGCATCGACGCCTGGCGCGCCGCCAAGCACGGCGGCCAGCCGATCAAGGTGATCTTCGAGCCGGGTCGCTCGATCGTGGCCGACACCGGCGCCCTCCTGACCCGCATCGAATTCCTCAAGCCGGGAGCCGAGAAGAACTTCGCCATCGTCGACGCCGCCATGAACGACCTGATGCGCCCGACCCTGTACCAGGCCTGGATGCCGGTGCAGCCGGTGGCGCCGCGCGAGGGCGCGACGCTGAGCTACGACGTGGTGGGACCGGTGTGCGAATCGGGCGACTGGCTGGCGCGCGAGCGCGAACTGGCGGTTGAGCCGGGCGACCTGCTGACCGTGATGATGGCGGGGGCCTACGGCCACACCATGTCCTCGAACTACAACACGCGCGGCCGCGCGGCGGAAGTGATGGTCGACGGCGACAAGGTGCACCTGGTGCGCCGCCGCGAAACGCCGCAAGAGCTGTTCGCGCTCGAATCGACCTTGAAGTGAAGGCCTGCCGCCGCCAGGGCGGCAAGCCGTATGTTCAGGCGGGCGCGCCGCGCTGCACGCGCGCCCTGCTCCACCATACCCTCAGCCCCAGCAGCAGCAGGACGATGACGCCGAACAGGATAGGCTGGGCGAAATCGTTCTTCCCCGCCTTCATCCACCAGAAATGCAGGATCGCCAGCGGCGCAATCAGGTAGATCAGCCGGTGCAGCCACTGCCAGCGCTTGCCGCCGAGGCGCTTGATCATCCCGTTGGTGCTGGTCGCCGCCAGCGGAATCAGGAGCACGAAGGCGGCGAAGCCCACCGTGATGAAGGGCCGCTTGAGCACGTCCTTCCACATCTCGCCCCAGTCGAAGAAGTGATCGAACCAGAGGAAGGTGGTGAAGTGCAGCAGCGCGTAGAAGAAGGCGAACAGCCCGACCATGCGGCGCAGGCGCACCACCCAGTTCCAGCCCGTCAGGCGCCGCAGCGGCGTCACCGCCAGCGTGATGCATAGGAAGTAAAGCGCCCAGTCGCCGGTCTGGTGGGTGATGTACTGCAGCGGCTCGGTCAGCGCGCCCTGCACCGTCAGCCAGGCCATGCTGGCGAAGGGCAGCAGGGCCGCCACGAACAGCACGGCCTTGATCCAGCCGACCTGGCGGGTGGTGGGGTTGAAGGCCATGATGTCAGTAAAACTTCTTCAGGTCCATGCCGGTGTAGAGCGAGGCGACCTGGTCGTAGCCGTTGAACATCAGGGTCTTGCGCTTGGGCTGGAAGAAGCCGTCCTCGCCGATGCGGCGCTCGCTGGCCTGCGACCAGCGCGGGTGGTCGACGTTCGGGTTCACGTTCGAATAGAAGCCGTATTCGTTGGGCGCCGAATCGTTCCAGGCAGTGCGCGGCTGGTTCTTCACCAGGCGGATGCGCACGATCGACTTGGCCGACTTGAAGCCGTACTTCCAGGGCACCACCAGGCGCACCGGCGCGCCATTCTGGTTCGGCAGCACCTGGCCGTACATGCCGAGGGTCAGCAGGGTCAGGGGATGCATGGCCTCGTCCATGCGCAGGCCTTCGACGTAGGGCCAGTCGAGCACCGAACTACGGATGCCCGGCATCTGGCTGCGGTCCGCCAGGCTGGTGAATTCGACGAAGCGCGCGTTGCCGGTCGGCTCGACCTGCTTGAGCAGGTTGGACAGCGAATAGCCGACCCAGGGAATCACCATCGACCAGCCTTCCACGCAGCGCAGGCGGTAGATGCGTTCTTCCAGCGGCGCCAGCTTGAGCAGGCGGTCGATGTCGAGGGTGATGGGCTTCTTGACCTCGCCGTCGATGGTCACGGTCCACGGGCGGGTGCGCAGGGTGTGGGCGTTTTCCGCCGGGTCGGACTTGTCGGTGCCGAACTCGTAGAAGTTGTTGTAGCGGGTCGCATCCTTGAACGAGGTCTGCTTTTCCTGGGTCGACAGGGCCGGGTTGGCGCTGGCCGCCAGGCGCTGGGCCGCGTTCTGGGCGAAGGCCTCGCGGTTGGCCATTTCCCAGATGCCTGAACCGACGGCGGCGGTGGCGGCGACGCGGGCCAGGAAGGCGCGCCGGCCTTCGTAGACCTCGCGCGGGGTGATCTCGGATGGGTACGGGAGGTCGATCCCGTTGGGGCTGGGTTTGATGAGCATGGAGGGCTCCGCGAGCAGTGGAAACGCCACATTACACGAATTGGCTTAAGTGAAGGTTAGACCCTCTTTCTTCCCTTCGGCACAGCGGCGGGCGTCCGGGTCAAGCCTGTGACAGCGCGAACATGCGAGCGAATGAATGTGTCGAAGAATCTTACATTGACCAGTAGCAACAATAGTAAATACATGATTTCATGAGTGATTTCCCGTTGGCATGATCATTGCATTAAGTAAATCGCAGTTGATTATTGCCAAATCATTTCGACAGGCCCGTGACAGTTCACACCGGCCTCCCGGACCCAAACCCCGTCCGGATCCTTATTCCACCCATTGTTCGGGGAACCCCTCCATGAAACGCAGTCTCCAGACGACTATCGTCGCGCTCTTGCTCGGCGCAGCCACCCAGGCCTCGGCGGCCCAGATCAGCCTCAAGGCCGGGCTGGCGCCCGGGTATCTCGGCGCAGGCAGCTACCACAGCAGCTTCGACGCGAGCCTCGCCCTGCCCAAGGCATTCACCATCCAGGGCCTGTCCATTTCCTTCCTGTTCAGCGATGACCAGGACAGCTACGTCGACTTCTATGGCCCGAGCAAGACGGTGGCTGCCGGACCGACGTGGGACACCAGCACGCTGGAGTACTTCAACAAGACCAAGATGACGAGGACCGGAACCCGCGTCTTCGAGGGCGAATCGGTCACGCTCTCCTTCGGTTCCCTGGTGCTCGACGGCACGACCGAGGACCAGGGCGGCGCCATCGCGACCACCAGCACGAAAGGCGCCTCGCTTGGCACCAAGCTCATGAAGAACGGCGGCGAGGCATGCACGGTCGCCGGGAAATCGGGCTGCAAGAGCTACAGCGTGTACAGCGTCAAGGACAACGAGACCACCTGGACGCAGGTGAACTTCAGCGGCGACTTCGGCGTCGGCGAGTCGCTGATGTCCCAGCAGGACCTGCTGGACGCGCTGCTGTCGACCCGGATGCTGAACTTCCAGCTCGACGTGCTGGGCGACCTGAACCTGGTCGGCGCAAGCCTGAACATCGACTACACCGAGCAGGTGAAGAGCCTGCCCACAGCCGCGGTGCCGGAACCCGGCTCGGTCAGCCTGTTCGGCGCGGCCCTCCTGGGCATGGCAGGCATGCGCCGCCGGCGCAAGGCCTGAGCGTCTGCCTCCAGCGCATCGTCGCGGCGCGGCGATGCGCGTGCCAGCCCTCGGCGACTCTTCCAGCGCCGTCCCCCCTCCTCCCCATCTCGAGCCGCGAGCAGCTGCGCCGGACATACCGAGCTACCGCCTGGGCGGCGTCCGGCAGGCGGTGGCCGAGTGGTCCGTCAAGGAGGCCAGTGCTGTCGCGAAGAATTCGGTCACCTTTCTCACGCGGGCCGGGATGAATTTGCGATTCGGCCAGACCAGGCTGACGTCGCGCGTGCTGCCGACGAACTCGTCGAGGACAGTCATGATGTCCGGATGACGCAGCTCGCCAACCAGGGAGGCGCGGTTGAACATCCCGATGCCGATGCCGTCTTTGACGGCCGACAGGATCGTTTCGACCGTATTCGAGCGCAGATTGCCGCGCACCGCGACACTGAAGCTGCCGTCAGGCCCCTGGAAAGGCCAGTCCGACATGTCGTTGAACACGAGGCAGTTGTGATCGACGAGCTCCGCCGGCGTCTCCGGGATGCCGTGCCGCTCGAAATACTGGCGCGATCCAGCGCACACGAGGGAAGTGCTGGCCACCTTCTTCACAACGGCATCGGGATGCTTCAGCGGACTCACCCTGATCGACAGGTCAATGCCTTCCGCCGGCAGGTCCCAGACGCTGTCTGACAAGCGCAGATCGAGCTCGAGCTTGGGATACAGGGCCAGCAGGCGGGGTATCAAGGGCAGCACGTGAAGACGGCCGAAGGTGGCGGAGGCGGCCACCCGGACAAGGCCCGAGACCTCGAGCCGGCTCTCCACGATCTCGCCATCGGCCAGCGCCATCTCGTCGAGCAAGGGCTTCATGCGCTCGTAGTATTTCCGCCCCTGCTCGGTGAGGATCACGCTGCGGGTGCTCCTGTTGAACAGCTGAATACCCAAGCGCGCTTCCAGCGAACCCACGGCCTTGCTGATGGCCGACTGCGAGTCGCCGGTGCGCCGGGCCGCTGCGGAAAATCCGCCGGCCTCGACCACCGCCACAAACGCATTCAGTTCCTGGAATCGGTCCATCTCGTCCTCATCAGTGTGCACAGGCCAGCAATATCCACGCGATATCCGTCGAACCCAGGTTTATATATTCCAATTCGGAATATAACTGATTATAAACGCATGGATTATCGCGCTCTCCCTCATAAATTACGATGTCCTCCGGTCGCCCCGAAAGGCGCACCAGATCAACCACCCATCATCGATGAAGGATCGACATCATGAGCACTGAATCCATCCAAGCGGCCGCGTCGGTCGCCCTATCCCAACACCTCGCCGGCAAGAAAATCGTGGTCGTCGGCGGAAAGACCGGCATCGGCCTGGGCGTCGCGCGGGCCGCGCAGGCGGCGGGCGCTTCCGTGGTCCTCGCCAGCCGGCGCATTGCGTCGGTACAAGAGCGGCCGGAGCTGGCCGATTTCACCCAGGTGCGCCTGGACATGCGCGACGAAGCGTCGGTCAAGGCGGCCTTCGAGGCCATCGGCCCCTTCGATCACCTGGTCGTCACCGCCGCGCCGGATCTCGGCACCTGGGGCGCGTTCATGGACGAGAGCGCGGACGGCGCGCGCAGCTATATGGAAGGCAAGTACCTGGGCAGCTGGATGTGCGCACGCCATGGCGCGCCGAAACTGCGCGCCCAGGGTTCGATCACCTTCCTGACCGGTGGCCTGGCCGTGCGGCCAAAACCCGGCTATGCCGCCGTGACTTCGGCCTTCGTGGCAGTGGAGGCCTTGTCGAAGTCACTCGCGCTGGAGCTGGGGCCGATCCGCGTCAACACGATCCGCCCGGGCTTCGTCGATACCGACATGTGGAGCTTCCTGCCCACGGATGCCCGCGAGGGGCTGAAACGCCAGGTCGAGGAAAGCTTCCCGGCACGGCGTACGGGCAAACCGGAAGACATTGGCCATGCGGCGCTGTTCCTGATGACCAACCCCTACGTCACCGGGACGGTGATCGAAGTCGCCGGGGGCGAGAACCTGGTCCCCAGCCTGGGCTGAGCAAGGACGGCTGCCGCGCAGCCCGCTCCCACCACCATCACGAAAGGACTTCAGCATGAAAGAACAAGACCGTTCCAGGTTCTCCGGCGCCGAGGCATCCATGCCGGCGCGACGCAGTTTTCTTGCACGCACGAGCGGCGCCCTCGCGGGCGCGCTGGCCAGCGGCGTGGTACTGGGCGATGCAGCCGCGCAGGCCGCAGGCAACGAAAGCGAATCGGGTGCTCGCGCGCTTGGCAAGCCGGGCGGAGGCAAGGGTTTCTGGCCGAACGGCGCGCGCCTGGCGGTCAGCGTGTCGATGATGTTCGAAGGCGGCGGCCAGCCGATATCCGGAGCCGGCGGGCTGATTCCGGAACCGATCGCCAGGGGCGTGCCGGACCTGCCGACCAACGCCTACTTCGCCTACGGCTACTACGAGGGCATTCCACGGGCGCTCGACCTGTTCGACAAGCACGGCATCAAGGTGTCCTCCTTCATGATCGGCGAAGCCATCAAGAAGATGCCCGACCTGGCCCAGGAAATCGTCCGACGCGGCCACGAGGCGGCGGCGCATGGCCGCACCTGGAGCAACTCCTACCATCTGTCGCGCAGCGAGGAAAAGCGCTTCATCGCGGACTCCGCTGAAACCATCCTGCGCATCACCGGCCAGCAGGCGGTGGGATGGAACGCCTACTTCCTGCGCAATTCGGTGCATATTCTGGAAACGCTGCAGGAGCTCGGTTTCCTCTATCACATCGACGAGCCCAGCCATGACGAACCCTTCATCGTTCCCGTCAAGGGCAAGGACTTCGTCACCGTTCCCTACACCTTCCACCTGAACGATATCTCGGCCTATCCGTTCGACGGCTACAACCCGATGGCCTACGAGCAGGCGCTGAAGGACGAGTTCGATCAGCTCTACGAGGAAGGCGCGCATCGCCGCCGCATGATGCTGGTCGGCTTCCATGACCGCATCAACGGCCACGCCAACCGCATCCGCATGCTGGACCGCTTCTTCACCTACGCGAAATCCAAGCCGGATGTCTGGTTCGCGCGCAAGGACGAGATCGCACGCTGGGTGCTGGAGCACCGCGAGGATACGCCGGTACTGCGGCGTGGACCGGCCGCCCTCTCGGGCCTGCCGGGGCCCGGCTGAGGCAAGCAGCGGCAGCTCATGCGGCTCGGTCGACGCCGCGCCGGCGGCGCAGCAGGGTGAAGACGACAGGCAGCCCGAGCAGCAGGATCGCGGCCCGGGAGGGCTCCGGTACCGGCGAAACCGTCCCCCGCAGGCTGCCGCCCAGGCTCAGGAAGCCGAGGCCGCCGCCGGTCCCGAAGCTGTACTGCACACCGAGGGTTTCCGAAAACGCCGCCGTGCCATTGCCGGTACCGATACTCGTGATCCCGTAGCTTATCTCGCCGTCATCGGTGGTCCCGAACAGGCTTGCCGACGCGTAGGTCGGATCGGCGCCGGCGTCACCATGGGTGGCGACGCGGGCCTCGGCCGTGAAAATCACCTGCGTGTTCGGCGAGGCCTGAAAATTGTAGTCGGAGGTCCCGGCAATGTGCGTGTTCTGATCTCCGAGGGTAAGGCTCAAGCGCAGGCCTTCCGCGGAGACTTCGCCGAAGACGGCATTCGCGCCTTGGGTCAGGTTCAGTTGCCCGTGCTGATCCAGGGAATCGCGCAATATGCCGCCGGACGGCTGCAGGATCGACGCGCTAATGCTTCCCCAGCGACCGGCCAGTTGCAGCCAGGGAGCCTACCCGTCGTCCGGGGCAAGGTCGATGAGCCGATAGCTCAGCCCCGTGACGGATACCTCGGCACGCGGCGGCGAGGCGACCGACTGCGCCATCGCATGCGTGCCGCACAGTGCGCCCGCCAGCAATATTGTTCTGCAGAATAAAGTGAGCTTCACCGGCGCCTCCCCATGGTCACAGCCTTGCGCTACTCTGCACCAGGTCCATGGAATGCAGCGCCCGGCTGAACGGGCCACTGCCGGCATGGCGTCTATGAAAACGCCGCGCCGGCCTGAGCGACGAGGTCCTCTCGCCGGGTAGCTGCTAAGCCCTGGCGCGCGGTTTCAGGCGGAAGCTGATGCCCATGCGATTGATCGCATTCATGGCGGCGATCACGATCGTCAGCTCGACCAGGGCCTGTTCGCCGAACGCCGCCAGGGCCGCCGCGTAGGCCTCGTCCGAGGCATGGGTTTCGCTCACGCGCGTCACTTCCTCGGCCCAGGCGAGGGCCGCCCTTTCCTGGTCCGAGAACAGATACGCGACCTCTTCCCAGACCGGCACCAGCACGATCTTGTCGACCGACATGCCGTGCTTGATGAGATCGCGCGTATGCACGTCGATGCAGTGCGCGCATCCATTGATTTGTGAAACCCGGAGAAAGACGAGGTGGATCAGTCCGGCGTCGAGCCCCGTGCCCGTCGTGACGTAGTGGTGGAGGGCTCCCAGCGCCTTGGCGCCGTCCTGCGATACCTGAAACCAGTTTGCGCGATTCATCGTTCTTGCTTCCTTTCCTGAAGTGGATGATGCGGCGGTCGCGAACGAGCGCCCGCCGTCATCCATGAGACGTGGGGCGCTGCGTCCTTGTGACAGCCCCGATGAACGCGTCACAAAAGCGGCGCCAGGATCGTCTTGGAAGTATTGATCTCATTCCGGGATAGCCATGAAGTCCGCCGACCTGCTCGCATTCGAAGCCTTGCGCCCACGCCTGTTCTCGATCGCCTACCGCATGCTGGGCATGCGCGCCGACGCGGAAGACGTAGTCCAGGATGCCTGGCTGCGCTTCAGCGCCGGCGCCCGCGATGAACTCAGGTCGGCCGAAGCCTGGCTGGTGACCATCACGACACGCCTGTCGATCGACCGCTTGCGCAGCCGGCAGCACGAGCGCGAGGCTTATACCGGCTGGTGGATTCCGGAACCCGTGGTCGAGATGGTGGAAGACACGCCCGAGACCGCCGTCGAACTGGCAAGCGAAGTGTCCGTCGCCATGCTCTGGGTGCTGGAACGCTTGACGCCCGAGGAGCGCGCCGCCTTCCTGATGCGCAAGGTGTTCGACCAGGATTACGCCGAGCTCGCGGCCATGCTCGGCAAGAGCGAAGCGGCTTGCCGGCAACTCGTCCACCGGGCCCAGGAACGGATACGCCAGGAGAGCCCGCGTTTCGCGGTCTCGAAGCACATGCACCGCGCCGTCCTCGACAAGTTCATGCAGGCGGCAGCCAGCGCCGATCGCGATGCGATGAAAAACCTGTTATCGGCCGATGTCGAGTACCGGGCAGACGGTGGAGGCAAAGTGCCGTCCCTGGACAAGCTTCTCGTCGGCACGGGACGCGTGGCGGGGCTGTATTGGGCGGTCGAGCACGCCTTCCCGGAACGGGTGGACTACAGGATGGCGCGCGTGAACGGCGAGCCCGGACTGCTGCGCTACATCGACGGCAAGCTCGAATCGGTGCAGTCTTTCTGCATCGACGCGGGCGCCATCACGCATATCTATGTCGTCCGGAACCCGGATAAATTACAGGGCATTCCTTCGCTGCATTAATCGTCTCCGGGCGCATCGATCCCGCGCACGTGGCGCGCGACGATCTCCGGCAGCATCTCCAGCACCAGTTCCCGCCCCAGCATGCCGTCCGCCGCGCGCAGCGCGTCGCCCAGGGCCTCGGTGCTGAAGGCGGCCAGCGCCGCTCCGGCCGAAGCGATATGGCTCAGGTGCCAGGGTTCGGGATACATGCCGCCCCGATAGCGGCGATAGGGCCGGAAGAAGCCGAAGCGCGCGATGTGGACGTCGAGCCAGGCGTGCAGGCCTTCGTAGACGCCGCCCGGCGCCACCTCCTGCGGCAGCAGCCGGGTGCGGTAGCCCTCGGGCATCGCATTGCGGTCGAAGACGTCGATGTCGGTGCCCCAGTGGCGGCGGGTGGCGCCCGGCAGGCCGGACCAGCCGAGGATGGCCCAGACCAGCTCTTCCGGCGACATTGCGGCGTGCTCGCGCACCTGGCCGTGGATGTCGTGCAGCACGCCCTGCCCCGACCATTTCCTGTTCCAGATGTTGAGCTGGGCCCCGAAGGGACGCCAGGAGGCGATCGGCAGCAGGTCGATGCCGTCCTGGGCCGCGGCCGCGCGCAGGGCCAGGAAGGCCTGGGCCACCTCGGGACGGGCGGCGAAGCGCGGCTGGGAGTATTGCTGGATGTGGCTGCGCGCGAGCCCGGTCAGCTCGCGCGCGTCGAAGGCGGGCCCGTTCACGACGTGCGCCGCCGGCGGATCAGAGCTCGCCGTAGGAGTGCAGGCCGGACAGGAACATGTTCACGCCCAGGAAGGCGAAGGTGGTCACCAGCAGGCCGACCACCGCCCACCAGGCCGCCACGCGGCCGCGCAGGCCGGACATCAGGCGCATGTGCAGCCAGGCCGCGTAGTTCAGCCAGACGATCAGGGCCCAGGTTTCCTTCGGGTCCCAGGACCAGTAGCCGCCCCAGGCCTCGGCCGCCCACAGCGCGCCCAGGATGGTGGCCACGGTGAAGAAGGCGAAGCCGACCGAGATCGACTTGTACATCACGTCGTCCAGCACCTCCATCGACGGCAGGCGGTCGGCCAGGATGCCGTGCGACTTCAGCAGGTAGGCGGTGCCGACCATCGCGGCCAGGGCGAAGGTGCCATAGCCGATGAAGTTGGCCGGCACGTGGATCTTCATCCACCAGCTCTGCAGGGCCGGCACCAGCGGCTGGATGTCGGCGGCGTCGCGCGAGACCGTGTACCACAGCAGGAAGGCGACCGCCGCGGCGATGATCAGGAGCACGAAGGGGCCCAGCTGGCGGGTGGCGTAGCGCTCTTCGTAGTACAGGTAGAACATGGCCGTGATCAGGGCGAACAGGATGAAGACCTCGTACAGGTTCGACACCGGGATGTGGCCCACGTCCGGCCCGATCAGGTAGGACTCGTACCAGCGCACCATCATGCCGGTGGCGCCCAGCACCACGCCGGCCCAGCACAGCCGGGTGCCGACGCCGCTGCCGAAGCCGCTGCGGCTGAACAGGCCGACCCAGTAGAACACGGTCGAGAACACGAACAGCGCGCTCATCCAGAGGATGGCGGACTGGCTCGACAACATGTACTTGAGGAAGAATTTCTGGTTGGCGGCCGCCAGCACGCCGTCATACATGCCGATCGCGCCCAGCGACAGCGCGCCCACCAGGGGCAGCAGCCAGCGCATCGGTTTCCAGTGCCAGCCCAGCACCGCGAAGGTCGGCGCGGTGCACAGCAGGATCGTCTTTTCGTAGACGTCCATGAAGTCGGCGTAGCGGTTGAGCGCGAACAGGGCCGCCGCGCACAGCGCCAGGGCGTACACCCAGTCGAAGGCGTTCAGGCGACGGAAGTAACCGGGCTCTTCCTTGTAGAGCTCGGCGCGGCTTGCTTGGGACTGGGACAATTCCATGTTTTCCTCCAGGTCACTGCCTTAGCTTACGCCTGTTGCGGCAGCTTGGCTTTCAGTTCGTCGTACTCGCGCTCGAAATCGAGCGTCTTGCGCTGGGTGCTCATGGCCATCAGGGCGTGGGCGCCCTGCTCGCTGTCGCGCACCCAGATCCAGAGGCGGCGCTCACGAATATAGAACATCGCGAACACGCCCGCCACCAGCAAAAGGCAACCCAGGTAGACCACGTTCTTGCCCGGCGAGCGGGTCATCTGCAGGACCGAGGCCTTGATCTCGGTAAATTCGTCCAGTTGCAGGTAGACCGGGGCGCCATACAGGAAGCTGTCGGACAGCGCATTGGTCGCCAGTTGCAGGAAACGGCCATTGGCTTCGCTGGCCTCGGCGGCCGGGATGCCGGCGCGCTCGCGCGACACCTGCCACAGTTCCCACAGCGAGCCGTTGAGCATCTTCATGAAGATGCCGGCCGCCTTTTCCTGCTCGGCCTGGGGAATCTGCTCGAGGAACTGGGCCACGCCGACGAAGCCGCCACGGCCAGCGGCGCCGGCGAAGATGTCCAGGGTGCGGGCGCTGGATTCTTCCAGCTGGGCCGCCAGGCCGCCGGCGCGCTGGGCGGGGGCCAGAGCGCGGGCCGCGTAGCGGCGCGCCGCCGCGCGCCTGGCCTCGGGGTCGGACAGGGCGGCGCGCAGGCGCATCCAGTCGCCCACGCCGAACTTGTCGTCGGCCGGGATGCGCAGGAAGCTGAACTGCTCCGAGGGGCTGGAGCGCACGCCGGCCAGGTAGACCTGGGCGCCCTCGAGGGTCACCGGCTGCATGTAGTTCAGGAATTCGCGCGCCTGGCCGGTCTTGTCGCGCAGCTTGTACTGCACGCTGGGGCCGACGTTCTTGAGGTCCTTGTTGTGGGCGTTCTTGCCTGCCGAGCCGCTGGCCTTGCCGAGGGTGGCGGCCAGTTGGGCGTTGAACGATTCGTCTTTCTTGACCGCCGCCACGTTGCCGCCCGGATTGACGTTCTCGACGTTGAAGGGACGGAAGCCCGACCACTCGATGGTATAGCTGTCTTCGCCGACCTTGAGCGGGGTGCTGCTGCTGACTTCGCCCGACACCGGGAAGGTGGCGGCGCTGCCGCCGGTCATCGGGAAGCCGGTCAGCTTGAGCTTGCTGCCGCCGTCGTCGAAGCTGGACTGGTAGACCGCGACGCCCTTGTAGATCAGGGGATGGTTGACCTTGATGCTGGCCGGGAAGGTATGGCCGTTCTCGAGGTCGCGCACCACGACTTCGCTGGCGAACAGCTTGGGCATGCCGGTCGAGTAGAACTCGATGATGAATTTCTTCAGCTCGATCGAGAAGGGCAGTTCCTGCACCAGCACGCCGTTCGGCTGGGTCAGGATGGCGGTGTTGGCGACCTGCCCTTCGGCGATCGCGGTATTGCCGCGGAAAGTGGGGTTGGACGTGCTCAGGCGGTGCTGGGCCGGGATGTTGGCGATCACGCCGCTGCCGGTAAACGGGGTCTTGCCGAAGAACCACTGCTGGAACTTGACGGGCAGCTCGGAGTCCAGCATGCCGCCCAGCAGGATCACGATGATGGCGCTGTGGGCGAAGATGTAGCCGAACTTGTTGCCGGCGCCCTTCTTGGCGGCGACCAGGGTGCCGCCATCCTTCTCGACGATCTTGACCGCGTAGCCGCCGTGGCGCAGGCGGGCCGCGCTCTGGGCCGCCAGCTCGGCGCGCGCCAGCGGCGCCTGCCACTCCAGCTTGTGGTGGAAGTTGCGCAGCGATTCCTCGCGCACGTTCTCGCGCCAGCTGCGCATGTCGCGCACCATCTTGGGGGCATTGCGCACCACGCACAGGGCGGTGGAGACGATCAGCACCACCAGGATCAGCAGGAACCACCAGCTCGAGTACACGCTGTACAGGCCGAGCGCGGCGAACACCTCGAACCAGAACGGACCGAACTGGTTGACGTAGTTGGGCATCGGTTCGTTCTGCTTGAGCACGGTGCCGATCACCGAGGCGATCGAGATGATGGTCAACAGACTGATGGCGAAGCGCATCGAGGACACCAGCTCGACGGCGTCGGCCAGGCTGCGATGGCGGGTCTTGAGTTCGATTCCGGTGGTACTCATCTCTACAGCTACTCTTCAGGGCATCCGGTGGATGCAAATCAACCCAGAATACAACAAAAAGGGCAGCCAGCTCGACGCTGCTGCCCTATTTTATTTCCTATGGGATACTTTTGCGGATTATTTGAGGCCGGAGATGTAGTCGCTGACCGCCTTCATCTCGGCCGGCGAGAGGCGCTGGGCCAGGGTGGTCATCTGCGGGCTGTTGTTGCGGCCGCCGGCCTTGAAGGCTTCCAGCTGAGCATAGGTGTAGTCCTGGTGCTGGCCTGCCAGGCGCGGGTACTGGGCCGGGATGCCGTGGCCGTTGGCGCCGTGGCAGCTGGCGCAGGCGGCCACGCCCTTCTCGTTGATGCCGCCGCGGTAGATCTTGCGACCCAGTTCCACGGTGTCCTTGCTCTTGGCGGCGCCCGGCTTTTGCTGCTGGGTGGCGAGGTAGGCGGCGATGTGCTTCTTCTCGTCGTCGCTCAGCATCTTGGAATAGGTCGTCATGACCGGCTGCTGGCGGTTCGGGGTGGTGAAGTCGACCAGTTGCTTGTAGGTGTAGGCTTCGATCTGGCCAGCCAGCTTGGGGTTGGCCACGATGGTCGAGTTGCCGGCGGCGCCGTGGCAGGACATGCAGGCCGGCAGGCCGCGGGCGGCGTCGCCGCTATCGTACAGGGCGCCACCCTTGGCCGGATCGGGCTTGGCGGCGGCGGCCTTCGGGGCATCGGCCGCGACAGCGCTACCGCAGACAGCCAGGGCAAACAGAGATTTCACCAACGCAAACGTCAAACGATTCATTCACTCACCCTGAAAAAGTCGAAAACAAAATCGGAATGTCAGTGCAGCAGGCCCTACCCGCTCCGTGCTGGAACGCGACCCGTCATGGGTCCCCTCCCCGGGAGCAGCAAATAACCCCTTATTGTACAATAGCTTTGTTTCTCCATCGCCATTCCGTTGTCATTTACACCTTTTCTCATGTCCAAATTATGGCAGGCCCGGTTCTTCACGACCGTCAATCAGCTGCGCGATCTTCCCACGACCAGGGTTCCCGAGATCGCCTTCGCCGGGCGCTCGAATGCGGGCAAATCCACGGCGATTAATATTCTCACCAACCAGAAGGGCCTGGCCTTCGCGTCCAAGACGCCGGGCCGCACCCAGCACATCAACTTCTTCTCGATCGGCGGCGCCCACGTGGGCCAGCACCGCAAGGACGCGGTGCGGGTCGACGAGATCGAAGCCCTGCTGGTCGACCTGCCCGGCTACGGCTATGCCGAAGTCTCGGGCACGGCCAAGCTGCACTGGCAAAAGCTGCTGGGCGACTACGTCCAGCGGCGCGAACAGCTGGCGGCCCTGGTCCTGATCATGGATTCGCGCCGTCCCTTCACCGACCTCGACCTCCAGATGCTCGAGTGGTTCGCACCGACCGGCAAGCCGATCCACTGCATCCTGACCAAGGTCGACAAGCTCAACCGCAACGAATCCACCAATGCCCTGCGCCAGGCGCGCCAGGTGCTGGACAGCTACGTCGACGAGGAAGGCAATGGCTTCCCGTTCACGGTGCAATTGTTCTCCGCCCTCAAGCGCGTGGGTATCGACGAAGCCAACGACAAGATCATCGAACTGCTGGGCCTGGGCGAGGACGAAGCGCCGCCGGCGGACGAGGACCAGGGCGACGACGCATAATTTTTTTCGGAAGACAGCGATGACCATCATTACTCCCGCCTCCTACCCGAGCGCGCGCATGCGCCGCATGCGCCGCGACCCGTTCTCGCGCGCCCTGATGCGCGAGAACGTGGTGACCGCCTCGGACCTGATCTACCCGGTCTTCATCCTCGACGGCCAGAACCAGCGCCAGCAGGTGGCCTCGATGCCGGGCGTCGAGCGCATGTCGGTCGACGTGCTGCTCAAGGTGGCGGAAGAATGCGTGGCGCTCGGGATCCCGCTGCTGGCCCTGTTCCCGATGGTGGACGCCTCGCTCAAGACCTATGACGGGGTGGAAGCCACCAACCCGGAAGGCCTGGTGCCGCGCGCGGTGCGCGAACTGAAGCGCCACTTCCCGCAGCTCGGCATCATGACCGACGTGGCGCTCGACCCCTACACCACCCACGGCCAGGACGGCTTGCCGGACGAGAACGGCTACATCGTCAACGAGAAGACCATCGAGATGCTGGTTCGCCAGGCGCTGGCCCAGGCCGATGCCGGCGTGGACGTGGTGGCGCCCTCGGACATGATGGACGGCCGCATCGGCGCGATCCGCCAGGCGCTGGAAGACAAGGGCCACATCCACACCCGCATCATGGCCTATTCGGCCAAGTACGCCTCGGCCTTCTACGGTCCCTTCCGCGACGCGGTGGGCTCGGCGGCCAACCTGGGCACGGCCGACAAGAACACCTACCAGATGGACCCGGCCAACAGCGACGAGGCGCTGCGCGAAGTGGCGCTCGACCTGGCCGAAGGCGCCGATATGGTGATGGTCAAGCCGGGCATGCCCTACCTCGACGTGGTGCGCCGCGTGAAGGACGAATTCAAGGTGCCAACCTTCGCCTACCAGGTGAGCGGCGAGTACGCGATGATCAAGGCGGCGGCGCAGAACGGCTGGCTGGATCACGACAAGGTCATGATGGAATCGATGATGGCCTTCAAGCGCGCCGGCGCCGATGGCGTGCTGACCTATTTCGCGCTGGAGATCGCGCGCAAGCTCAAGGCGCAGGCCTGATCGCGGGCCCGGGCCAGGCGCGGCCGGCGAGGCGCGGCCGGCGAGGCCCGGGCGGCGGCGCCAGGTCGCGCCGGGCTGCGTGGCCGGCGCGCAGCGGCTAGCCGTTCAGGCCCGGGTGCTGCGCCAGGCTGGCGTACAGGTGTTCCGTGAACACCCTGATCCGGTTTACCCGCCTCATGTCCGGATGGGTCAGCACCCATACTTCGGTATCCAGGCCGGCGTCCGGCTCGGCCAGGCGCAGCAGCCCCGGACGCGCGTCTCCCAGCAGGCACAGCAACATCCCCGCCCCCACGCCGGCGTCCACCGCGCCCGCCATCCCCAGCAGGCTGTCCATGCTAAGCACCCGCTTCTCCTCCGGCACCCGCTCGCGCAGCCAGCGCGCCTGGCGCAGGTGTCCCAGCCCTTCGTCCGGCGCCACCCAGTCGTAGCGGCCCCAGTCGCCCATCGTCCCTGACGGCAAGCGCTCCAGGTAAGCGCGTGAGGCATAAGGCGCGGTCCTGAGCCTGCCCACCTTGCGCCCCACCAGGTTTTCCGGCGGCGCGCTGGAGGGGCGCAGCGCCACGTCGGCCTCGCGCCGGGTCAGGTTGAGAAAGCCGTTGTCGACCGTGACCTGGAGCCGGATACCCGGATGCGCCGCGCGAAAGCTGGCCAGCGCCGGCAACAGCAGGGCCTCGAGCAGGGTGTCGGTGGTGGTCACTCTGATCGTTCCCTGCAGGGCCGCGTTGCGGCCGCTCATGCGGCGCTCCAGGTCCTGCATCCCCTCGTCCACGGGCCCCAGCAGGGCCAGCAATTCCTCTCCGGCCGGGGTCAGCACGTAGCCGCTCTGGAAGCGTTCGAACAGGCGCACGTCCAGGCTCTGCTCGAGCTTGTCGAGGCGGCGCAGGATGGTCGAGTGGCTCTGGCCCAGCCGGCGCGCAGCCGCCGACAGCGAGCCGGATTCGGCCACGGCATAAAAGTAGCGGCAATCGTCCCAGTTCATGCTTGTGCAAAAATGGCGAAGGGTTAAGCGAAGATTGCTAATGGAACTCCATTCTTGCACAGGATACGCTGGCAGGCATCTCAAAGGAGAACCCATCATGTATACCGCTTTCATCGCCGATACGCCCAACGGGCGCAAGCTCACCATCGCCCTCGAAGAGGCTGGACTGGACTACCGCATTCGCCGCGTCGACCTCGACGCCGGTGAACAGCGCGCCCCCGACTTCGTCCGCCTCAGTCCCAACAGCAAGATTCCGGTGCTGGCCCGGGACGACGGCTGGAGCATGTTCGAGTCCTGCGCCATCCTGCTCCATGTCGCCGAGGCCAGCGGCAAGCTCCTGCCCGGAGCGCACGGGGAACGCGAGCAGGTCCTGCAATGGCTGTTCCTGCAGGCGGCCAGCGTCGGCCCCATGCTGGGGCAACTCTGGTGGTTCCGGCACGCCGCGCCCCACCACGACGCCCTGGCCCTGGACCGCTACACCCGCGAGACCCGGCGCCTGTACGGCGTGCTCGACGCCCGCCTGGCGACAGCGAAGCATGTCGCCGGCGACGACTACGGCATCGCCGACATCGCCTTCTACCCCTGGCTCGCCACCCACGAGGAACTCGGGATCAACGTGCGCGACTTTCCGCAGGTCGCGGATTGGCTGCACAGGCTGGGCGAGCGCCCGGCGCTCAGGCGCGGCATGCAGCGGGCGAGCGAGGCCAGCCATGGCTAAGGCGGCGGCATGGAGCCTGTTGCTGGCCGCCGGGCTCGTCGAAATCGGCATGGCCTATGCGATCAAATGGTCGGATGGCTGGTCGCGTCCGTTTCCCAGCATGCTCGCGCTGCTGGCCGCACTCGCCAGCATCGGGCTGCTCGCCCTGGCCTTGCGCGGCTTGCCGCTTGGAATCGCTTATGCGATCTGGACCGGCATCGGCGCCGTCGGCGTCAGCCTGGTCGGCATGCTGTTCTTCGCCGAGCCGTTCTCGCTGGCGCGGCCGTCCTGCATTGTCCTCATCGTGGCCGGCAGCGCCGGCCTGAAAGCGCTCGCATCATGACCGTCTTCTACCTGATTCTCGCCCTGCTGGCCGGGGCCGGCCTGCCCGTGCAGGCCGCCGCCAATGCGCGCCTGAGCAAGGCCATCGGCAACCCCTATGCGGCCACCACGCTGCAATTGTCGCTCGCGGCCGCGCTGCTCCTGCTCGCCGCCGCCGCCCGCGGCGACCTGGCCGGCCTGAGCCGTTTCGCCCAGGCCGAACCCTGGCAATGGCTGGCGGGCCTGGCCAGCGCCGCCTACGTCATTGCCGGCATCGTCCTGATGCCGCGCATCGGCGCCGTGGCGACCGTCGGCCTGTTCATCACCGGCCAGGCCGCCGCCTCGCTCCTGCTCGACGGCGCCGGCTTGCTCGGCATGCCGCGCCGCGCCTTCACGGCGCTGACCTGGCTGGGCATCGTCGCGGTCGCGCTCGGCATCGCCCTCGTCGTGCGCGGCCAGGCGCCGGCGCGCGGGGCGCCGCGCATCAAGGCCGGCTGGATCCTGCTCGGCTGCGCCTGCGGCGGCCTGCTGCCGCTCCAGGGCGCGGTCAATGCCGGACTGGCGCGCGTGCTGAACGCGCCGCTGGCGGTGTCCCTGGCTAGCTTCATCGTGGCGGCGGCCGGGATGGCCGTGGTGCTGGGCCTGCTGACCGCGTTCGGGGGACAGGCGCGGCCGCGGCTGGCGGGCCTGCGCGAGCTGCCCTGGTGGGGATGGCTGGGCGGCGTGGTCGGCGCCTGCTACGTCACCACCGTGTTCTCCGCCATGCCCGTGATCGGCGCCGCCGCGACGGTGGGGGCGACCATCGCCGGCCAGCAGATCGCCTCGGTCCTGATCGACCGCCACGGCTTGCTGGGCCTGCCGAGAAACGCGGTCCCGGCAGTCCGGCTGGCCGGCATCGCCGCGCTGCTCGGCGGGATACTGGCGATCCGCCTGTCCTAGGCGCCCGCCGCCTCAAGCCAGTTCGTGCAGGTTCCCGCGCGCCAGCCCGGCCAGGGTTTGCAGCAGGAACACCAGGATGGTCAGCGTGGCGATGGCCAGCACCACGCCCGCGACCAGGTCGGCTGCCAGCGAAGCGGCGTGCTCGGCGTAGCGCAACGCGGCCACCGCCGAGGCGGCGAGCGGGAAGCTGGCCGCCCACCACGACACCTTGAACGGCGAGCAATGCGGCAGGTGGCGCAAGCGGCCCAGCAGCACCGCCAGCAGGAACAGGCTCAGCATGTAGAGGGCCTCGGCGAACAGGTCGATCGCGCCGACCGTGGTGACATAGGCGCTGAAGCCGACCGCGAAGGGCGCGACCAGGATCAGCAGCGAAGGCTGCAGGGCCGGCGCCAGGGGTTCGTCCAGCGCCAGGCGGGCGAAGACCAGGGTGAACAGCGGCAAGGCGAAGAACAGGCCGACCGCCAGGCTGAACACCATCAGGCCGTGCAGCCCGCTCCACTGCAATTGCGGCAGGGCCAGCGGCAGGTCGAGCAGGCCGACCACCGGCACGATCCAGGACGGCGCCACCTGGCTGGTCGCATGACGTACGGCCATCCAGCGCACAGCGCTGCTCCAGGCAAACACCAGCATGCCCAGCGCGCCCAGGACCCACAGCAGGCGGGCCAGGGCCAGGCTGGTGTCGGCCAGCAGCATGGGCAGGAGAAGCAGGCTGATCAGCGGCGTGCCGAACAGCTTGCCGGCCACGGGGTGCTCGAATTCGGCGCGCACGGCGGCCGGGTTGGCGGCGGCCTTGAAGCCGTAAGCCAGGACCAGGGCCACGAAGGCCAGCACGGCGGCGATGCCCAGGGCCTGGCCGACCAGGGGCGTGAGGCCGAAGTGGCGGTGCGCGAGTTTCCAGGCCAGCGCCAGGCCGGACAGGCCCATGACGGCGCCGAACATGCCGATCGGCAGCCAGGCGAGTGTGGTGGGGGTGGGGGTAATGCTGCCGGATGCGGTGGACATGGTCTGCTCCTTGCAGGTCGACGTCTTGTTCATAAGAACATTGTCAGTCTGCAAGGCCTTGCGGACCATGCTTGTGCGGATCGGTTTTTTGCCCGGACGTCCAGGCTGGCCGGGCGGCTCAGCGCCGTGGCGGCCTGTATTCCGGGAACATTTCCTTGAACAAGAAGGCCATCAGCTCGTCCGTATCCTGGGGGCGCGCGCTGAGCGTGACCACACGTCCGAGCCGGTGCGAATCCCACTCGAAATCGCCGGTCTTCTCGCGCCGGATCAGCTCGATCATCTTCTTGACCACGGCGGTCTCGACGTCAGGCTCGCTGCCCTGCTCCACCGTCACCTGGGTCAGCCAGCGCCGCTTGAAGTTGGGATTCCAGCCGCGGAAGCGCAGGTCCATGCTGTGGAAGGTCTTGTTCGACACCGAGAAGATGCCCCCGGTCTCGTTGCGGTCCTCGCGTCCACGGCCGTTGATGGCGGCGATGTTGGCCAGGGCCTGGCGGGTGCCGCGCGCGGCCTCGCTTTCCTCCTGCGGCTGCTCGCTGCCGGTCGGCGCCCCGCGCTGCTTGCGGCGCGCTTCGATATAGGCCGCCATGTCCATGTCCGGCGGCACTTCGGTCTTGGGCTGGGGCTTGGCCACCTCGACGGGTTTTTCTTCCGGCAAGGTGATGGTGTCCGGCAAGCGCTGGACCTGGACCCGTTCGGGCTGCGGACGCGGGGTGCTCGTCTTGGTCGTGGGCTTGGGCGTGGGCCTGGGCGCCTGCTCGCGCTGCTGGGGCTTGGGCTGTTGCAGGGGGGCGACGAAGACCACGTCGGTTTCCTTGTCGCCTGCCGGCCGCGCCTGCTTCTCCCGGTCTTCCGGCTTGAAGAAATAGATCGCTACCAGCAGCAGGTGCAGCGCGATCGTGCCGGCCAGCGCGTACCGGTTCGGCCCCTGGCGCCCATAGGTCGGCGCCGCGGCGCGCGGCAGCGGTTGCCCGCAATGCGAGCACACATCGCTGTCCTCAACAAAGGTGTGGGAATGGTCACGCAAAATCGGTCGGTTTCCTGAAGCAGCGTCTGAAAAAGCGGCAGAGAAGCGCAGTCTAACCGTTTTGGATCGCCCGCGCACCCCATGCGCCGCACAGCTTACCGGCCACGGTCGTTGATGGATGTTACAAAATGTTTCCGCGAAAAGCATACCGTCCGGCGCAGCGGCTTTCCCGCTGCGCCGGCCAGCACGGCATCAAGCCATGGCTTCGCGCTTGGCCAGTTGCTCGTCCGTCATCGGACCGGTGCCGCTGTACTTGTCGAGATACAGATAAATGACCGGGGTGATGTAGAGCGTGATCACCTGCGAGAAGATCAGGCCGCCCACCACCGCCAGGCCCAGCGGCTGGCGCAGCTCGGCGCCGGCGCCGATGCCCAGGGCGATCGGCAGCGCGCCCATCAGCGCCGCCAGGGTCGTCATCAGGATCGGGCGGAAGCGCAGGATGCAGGCCTCGCGGATCGCTTCCTGCGGCTTCATGCCCTGGCTGCGCTGGGCCTCGAGCGCGAAGTCGATCATCATGATCGCGTTCTTCTTCACGATGCCGATCAGCATCAGGATGCCGATCATGGCGATCAGGGTCAGGTCCATGTCGAACAGCCACAGGGTGAGCAGCGCGCCCACCGCCGCCGAAGGCAGGCCGGCCAGGATGGTGAGCGGGTGGATATAGCTCTCGTAGAGCACGCCCAGCAGCACGTAGATCACGCCGATCGCGGCCAGGATCAGGATCAGCTGGCTCGACTGGGTGTCCTGGAACACCGCGGCGTCGCCGCCATAGGTGGCGATGATCGAGGCCGGCAGCTTCATCTCGCGCGCCATGTTGTCGATGGCGTCGGTGGCGTCGCCCAGCGGCACGCCCGGCGCCAGGTTGAAGGAGAGCGTGATCGCCTGCAACTGGCCCTGGTGGTTGACCGCCAGCGGGCCGACCGTGCGCTTGACGGTGGCGAAGCTCGACAGCTTGACCAGCTCGCCCGATTTCGAGCGCACCGAGACCCGCGACAGCGCCTCGTCGTAGTAGCGGTCCGAGTCCGCCGCTTCCAGGATCACGTAGTAGCTGGCCGCGGTCGAGTAGATGGTCGAGACTTGGCGCTCGCCGAAGGAGGCGTACATCACGGTGCGCACGTCGTCCATCTCCACGCCCAGCAGCGCGGCCTTGTCGCGGTCGATGTCGATGGTCGCCTGCAGGGCCTTGTTCTGGGAGTCGCTGGTGACGTCGCGGAAGCGCTGGTCCGCGCGCATGCCTTCCATGAACTTCTCGGCCCAGCCGCCGATCTCGCCGCCCGACACGCTCTGCAGCGTGTACTGGTAGCGGCTCTTGCTCTGGCGCCCGCCCAGTTGCAGGTTCTGCACCGGCGACATGAAGACCTGCACCCCGGCCACCTGGCGCGTGGCCTTGCGCAGCTCGTCGACCACGATGGGCATCGGCGGACGCTGGTTGCGCGGCTTGAGCACCAGGAACATGCGGCCGGTGTTGCCGCCGCCGGTGAAGGAGGTGGTGTCCTGCACATAAGGGCTGCTGCGCATGATGTCGACCACCTTGGCCTGCAGCTCCTGCAGCCTGAGCGAGGACGTGTCTTCGGCGGTCTCGACGGTCACGCGAATCTGGCCAATGTCTTCTTCAGGGAAAAAGCCCTTCGGCATGGTCATGTAGAGCACGGCGGTCAGGGCGAAGGTGCCGAAGGCCAGCATCAGCACCAGGAAGCGGTGGCGCAGCGCCAGGTCCAGGGTGCGGCCGTAGGCGTCGCGCACGTTGACGAACATGGCCTCGAAGCGGCGGCCGATCCACGACATTTCCTTCGGGTCCACGTGGCCGCCATGCTTGAGCAGGCGCGAGCACAGCATCGGCACCAGGGTCAGCGACACCGCCGCCGACACCAGCACCGCCAGGCCGACGATCACGGCGAACTCGCGGAACAGCAGGCCGATCACGCCCGGCATGAAGAAGATCGGAATGAACACCGCCACCAGGGAGATCGAGATCGAGATGATGGTGAAGCCCATTTCCCTGGAGCCGATCAGGGCCGCCTGGAGGGGCTTCTTGCCCATCTCCATGTGGCGCACGATGTTCTCCAGCACCACGATGGCGTCGTCGACCACCAGGCCGACCGCGAGCGTGATACCGAGAAGCGAAATATTGTCCAGGCTATAGCCCAACGCATAGAGCAACGAGAGCGCGCCCAGCAGCGAGATCGGCACCGTGACCGCCGGGATGAAGGTCGCGGTGAGGCGGTGCAGGAACAGGAAGATCACCAGGATCACCAGGATCACGGTCCCGGCCAGGGTCAGGTTAACGTCGTGGATCGCTTCGCGGATCGAGACCGAGCGGTCGTTGACCAGGATGATCTTGATCGAGGCCGGCAATTGCTCCTCGAAGCGCGGGATCAGGGCGCGCACCTTGTCCACCACTTCCACCGTGTTGGCATTGGGCTGGCGCTGCACCATCAGCGAGATCGAGCGCTCGCCGTTCAGGCTGCCGGCGGCCTTGACCGACTGGTAGCTGTCCTCGACCTCGGCGATGTCCTTGAGGCGCACCGGCAGGCCGTCGCGGGTGGCGACGATCAGGTCGGAGAAGTCCTTGGCGCGCATCAGCTGGCCGCCGCCCTGGATGGTCAGGCTCTGGGTCGGGCCGTCGAGGATGCCGAGCGGGGTGTTGGAGTTGGCCGCGCGCAGGGCCGCCGCCAGCTCGTCCATCGAGATGTTGCGGGCGTTCATCAGGTCGGACTTGGCGCGCACCCGGACGGCAAAGCGCTTCTGGCCGTTGATGTTGACCTGGGACACGCCTTGCACGGTCGAGATCGCCGGCGAGATCAGGTTTTCCGCATAATCGTTCAGCTCCGCCAGGTCCATCGAGGGCGAGGTGATGTGCATGAACAGGATCGGGGCGTCGGCCGGATTCACCTTGCGGTAGGACGGCAGATCGGTCATTTCCTGCGGCAACTGGCGCTGGGCCGCGAGCAGCGCGGCCTGCACGTCCACCGCCACCTTGTCGACGTCGATCGATTCGTCGAACTCCAGGGTCAGCGAGGTATTGCCCTGGGTGCTGGTGGAGGTGATCAGCTTGATGCCGGCGATGGTCGCGAACTGCTTTTCGAGCGGCAGCGCGACCGAGGAAGCCATGGTCTCCGGGCTGGCGCCCGGCAGGTTGGCGTTGACGTTGATGACCGGCGTGTTATAGCTCGGCAGCGCGGCGACCGGGATGTGCATGTAGGCCAGCACGCCGACCAGCACCAGGCTGATCGACAGCAGCACCACCATCACCGGGCGGCGGATACAGAGTTCGGAGAGGTTCATGCCTTCTCGCCCTTGTCAGCGGGTTTCTTGTCGCCCTGGGCGCCCTGCCCCTTGCCCGCCAGGCGAATCTTGCCGCCCGGACGCAGGTTCTGCTTGCCCTCGGTAATCACGCTCTCGTTGCCGGCCAGGCCGCTGACGGCCGCGAAGTCGCCGAAGGCGTGCAGGCGCTTGACCGGCACCTGGCGCGCCGCGCCGTCGGCCCCGGCCACGTAGACGAAGGTGCCGGCGGTCGAGGTGATGATCGCGGTCTGCGGGATCACCACTGCGTCCCTGATGGTCTGGACGGTGACGCGCGCGGTCACGTACTGGCCCGGCCACAGGCCGGTGTCGGCGTTGCCGAACTCGCCCTTGACGCGGATGGTGCCGGCCTGCGGGTCGACCGTGTTGTCGATGAAGGACAGGCGGCCCACCACGTCCTGGCTGTCGTCGGTGACCTTGGCGCGCACCTCGACCTTGCCCTGCTTCTGGGCGCTCAGGATCGAGGCCAGGGCCGATTCCGGCAAGGTGAAGGAGACGTTGATCGGGTCGAGCTGGGTGATGGTGGTGAGCGAGGTCGTCGGCTGCACCAGGCTGCCCGGGTGGACGTCGATGGCGCCGACCCGGCCCGTCATCGGCGCGCGGATCGCGGTATAGCTGGCCGCGACCTGGCTGGCGCGGGCGGCGGCGGCATTGCTCTGCACCAGGGCGCGCTGGGCCTCGACCTGGCTTTGCAGGGAATCGACGGCGCTCTGGGCGAGGAATTTCTGGGCCACCAGTTCCTGGCTGCGCTTGAACTGGCGTTCGAGGTCGGCGAGCTGGGCGCGGTCGCGCGCCACCTGGGCTTCGGCGCGCGCCACGTTGGCGCGATCGGCGCGGTCGTCCAGCGAGAACATCAGCTGGCCTTCCTTGACGAAGTCGCCTTCCTTGATGTGGACCTGGCGGATGGTGGCGGTGGTCTGCGGATGCAGGTCGACGGTGCGCACCGGCGTCACGGTGCCGGTGGCGAGCAGTTCCACGCCCACGTCCTGGCGCTGGGGCGCCACCACGTTGACGGTGACCGGTGGCGGGCCACCCGCCCCGCCCTTGCCCGGACCACCCTTGCCCGGTCCGGCTTCGGCATGCGCGCTGCCCTGGTTCAGGTACCAGCCGCCGGCCAGCACCACCGCCGCGGCTGCGGCAATCAATCCCATGTTCTTCTTTTTCATTTTCTCGTCCCTAGGCCGCCGTCGCCGGCAGCTCCTTCCCTGGTCTCGGCATGCGAGCGCTAACGCCGCGCTAGATTCTCGCATGCCCTTGTTACACGCAGATGAACTCGCTATTTGTTCGGATAGTACTCCGGCAGCTTGAGGGTGACCTCGAGTCCGCCTTCTGGATGGTTTGCCAGCGCGATGCTGCCGCCGTGCTGCTCGGCGATGTTGCGCGCGATCGTCAGTCCCAGCCCGGTCCCGCCGGACTCGCGCGAACGCGAGCTCTCGACGCGGTAGAACGGGTCGAACACCCGGCTCAGCTCGGCCTGGGGGATGCCCGGCCCGCTGTCGCGGATGCGCACGCGCGCGGCGCCGTGGATGTGGTCCACGCACACGCGCGCTTCGCGGCCATACTTGACCGCGTTGTCGATCAGGTTGCCCAGGCAGCGGCGCAGGTCGAGCGGCCGGCCCAGCAGGGCCATGCCGGAATGGCCTTCGAGTTCGACGGCCTGTCCGGCGTCGACCGCATCGGCGCACACCGCCTCGAGCAGCGAATCGAGGTCGAGCATCTGCATCGCCTCGGTGGTGTCCATGCTACGCGCAAGCACCAGGCCCTCGCGCACCATTTCCTGCATCGCCGACAGGTCGCCCACCAGGCGTTCCTGCAGCTCGGCGTCGGGCACTTTTTCCAGGCGCAGGCGCATGCGGGTGAGCGGGGTCTGCAGGTCGTGGGTGATGGCGGCCAGCATCTGGGTGCGCTGGAAAATGTACTGGCGGATGCGCGCCTGCATGGCGTTGAAGGCGGCGCTGGCCTGGCGGATCTCGCTGGCGCCCCTGAGCTCCAGCGGCGGGCGGTTGATGTCCTGGCCGAGGTCCTGGGCGGCGCGGGCCAGTTGCTTGAGCGGGCGGGTGGTCATGCGCGCCACCAGGTAGGCCAGGCCGGCGATGCTCAGGAGGAAGAGCGCGATCACGGTGCGGTAGTCGGTCTCGGGGCCGACGATGGCCGAGCGCGGCGGCAGCACCGACAGGCGCAGCTCGGCGCCGTCGCGCAGGCGCACGTTGAGCGCCTCGCAGGCGCCGCTCCACTGGGTGGTCACCAGGCCGTAGAGCATGGGCTGCTGGTGCGGCATGTCGCAGGAGGGCGGGCGCGACGCCGCCGATTCGATCGCATAGCCTTCGCCCAGGCGGGCGGCGAGCGAGTTGGCGAACCAGCTGCGCACCGGCGCCAGGGGCTGGGGCGCGGCCACTTCGAGGCGCAGGCCGGGCCGGTTGGCCACCGACAGGTAGACGCTGCGCGCGGAGGCCGGCACGATCTCGGTCGCCATCACCAATTGTTCGGCGCGTTCCAGCAGGTGCTGGTCGCGCTGTTGCTCGAACAGGCGCAGGCGCTCGTAGTCGGCGGCCAGCTGGGTCAGGGCGGCGGAGATGACGATGCCGAGCAGCAGCGTGACGAACACGCGGCCGGTCATCGAGCCGAGGAAGGCTTTCACGCCGGTGGCTCCACCGTCACCTGTCCGGCCAGCACGTAGCCGCCGTTACGGACGGTCTTGATGATCTGCGGCATGCGCGCGTCTTCGCCCAGCTTCTGGCGCAGGCGGCTGATCTGGATGTCGATCGAGCGGTCGAAGGGGTCGGCGTCGCGGCCCTGGGTCAGGTTGAGCAGCTGGTCGCGGTTGAGCACGCGGTTGGGATGCTCAAGGAAGACGCGCAGCAGGCGGAACTCGGCGCCCGAGAGCATGATGACCACGCCCTGGGGGTTGACCAGGTGGCGCGCGGTGAGGTCCAGGGTCCAGCCCGAGAACTTCATCTGCTGCACGTTCTCGGAGGGCGAATTGGAGGGCATGGCGTGCGAGCGGCGCAGCACGCTGCGGATGCGCGCCAGCAGCTCGCGCGGCTCGAAGGGTTTGGGCAGGTAGTCGTCGGCGCCCATTTCCAGGCCAAGGATGCGGTCGAGCGGCTCGTTGCGGGCGGTCAGCATGATGACCGGCAAGTCCGAGCTGGCGCGCAGCTTGCGGCACAGGGTCAGGCCGTCGTCGCCTGGCATGTTCAGGTCGAGCACGATCAGGTCGGGCCGGGCTTCGTCCAGGGCCTTCCACATGCCGGTGCCGTCGGCGGCGGCGAGAGTGCGATAACCGTTCGATTCGAGGTAGTCGGCCAGCAGGGTACGGATGTCGCGGTCGTCGTCGACAATCAAAATCGTAGAGGGATTATCCATAACCTCAATTATCCGCATCTGGCGAAAGCCTGGACAGCCGTTTTGTATCGGTATGTATATGCGCCCATCCGCGAAACATATTGATACAAAGTACCAGACAGGGGAAATCCGGCGGTTACAAGTTTTGACGATGATGGTTTCCGTGCAGCGAGCAGTCCGGATGCGCGTGATGCACTCTCACCGACTCTCACCTGAAGGAAACGACATGAACACCATTCGCAAGAACATTGTGATCGCGCTGACCGCCCTCGGCATGGCCGGCGCCGCCATCGGCGTCCAGGCACAGACCCAGGCCCCCGTGGAAGGCCGTCACGGCCACGCCATGACCCAGGAACAGCGGGCCGCCAAGATGGCCGAGAACAAGGCCAAGCGCGCGCAGATGCGGGCCGAGCGCCAGGCCAAGCTGCGCGACGCGCTCAAGCTGACCCCGGCGCAGCAGCCGGCCTGGGATGCCTTCGTGGCCAGCATGACGCCGCCGGACAACGGCGAGCGCGCCGCCCGCGGCGACCGCGCCCAGTGGGCCAGCATGACGGCGCCGCAGCGCATGCAGATGCGCATCGAACGCCAGAAGCAGCGCACCGCCCGCATGGAGGCGCGCCTGTCGGCCCTGAACAGCTTCTACTCGGTGCTCACGCCCGAACAGCGCAAGGTGTTCGACGAGCAGGCCAAGCAGGGGAATGGCCGTCATCGCGGTCATCACGGCATGATGCACGGAAAAGGTGCACAGGCTTAAGCGCGTACAGCCTTTAGAGCGCGCAGCCTGGAGCGCGTACAGCCTGAAGCACGTACAGCTTGAAGTGCGTGCAGCCTGAAATGCGTGCAGCCTGAAGTGCGCGCAGCCTGAAGTGCGCAGCCTGAAGTGCGCAGCCTGAGGCGCGAGCAACTTGATGGAGTATGAATACCAGCGCCCCCGCCCCTGCCGCTGGCCTGCACATCGATTTTTGCGTTAGCGCAAGCACGTCATCCCCGCGCAGGCGGGGATCCAAGTTCAGAGCAGTGGCTGCGTCACGAACTTGGGTACCCGCCTCCGCGGGTACGACGTTCGGGTGCTTGCAATGCGTGGAAGCGGCCCGGCGCTCAACCGCCCAGCTTCTGCAGCGACACCAGGAACTTCTTCGCATCCTGATACCCGATCACCCGGCTATCAGGAATTTCTTTCCCATTCCGATCGAACAGGATGATCCCCGGCGGCCCGAACAAGCCAAAGCGCTTGAGCATCGCCTTGTCGTCCGCATTGTTCGCCGTCACGTCGATCTGCAGCAGGATGGTATTGCCCAGCTTCGCCTGCACCGCCGGATCGACGAAGGTCAGCTTTTCCATCTCGATGCAGGACACGCACCAGTCGGCGTAGAAGTCCAGCATCGCCGTCTTGCCGCCGGTATTGGCCAGCACCGCATCCAGCTCCGCCACGTTCTTGATGCGCTTGAATTCGAGATGCGGCTGCGCGCCTCCGCGCAGGTGGGCCAGCGGCGCCAGCGCGTCGCGTCCGCCGCTCGCCACGCCTACCAGCTGCACCGCGCCCAGCACGGCGATCGCGGCCCCCGCCGCCATCGCGGCCCAATGACGCTGATGGCGCAGCAGGTAGAAGCCGTAGCCAAAGAACAGCGCCGCCCACAGCAGCATCTCGGCCGCGCCCGGGATCACCGGCGACACCAGCCACAGGGCCATGGCCAGCATCAACACCCCGAACAGGCGCTTGACCGATTCCATCCACGCCCCCGCGCGCGGCAGCAGCGAGCCGGCCGAGAGGCCCACCAGCAGCAGCGGAATGCTCATCCCGATCGCCATCGAGAACAGGGCCGCGCCGCCCACCAGCACGTCGCGGGTCTGGCTGATGTAGACCAGGGCGCCGGCCAGCGGGGCCGCCACGCAGGGGCCGACGATCAGGGCCGAGATCGCGCCCATCGCGAACACGCCGGCCAGCTTGCCGGAGCGCTGGCGGCCGGAGGCGCTCGCCAGCCGGGTCTGCAGCGAGGCCGGCAATTGCAGCTCGTAGAAGCCGAACATCGACAGCGCCATCGCCACGATCAGGAGCGCGAAGGCCCCCAGCACCCAGGGGTTCTGCAGGGCCGCCGCCAGGCCTTCGCCGATCAGGCCGGCCGCGACGCCCAGGGCCGTGTAGACGATGGCCATGCCCAGCGAGTAGGCCAGCGACAGGATGAAGCCGCGCGAACGGCGCACCTGCTGGCCCTCGCCCACGATGATCGAGGACAGGATGGGCACCATCGGCAACACGCAGGGCGTGAAGGCCAGGCCCAGGCCGAGCAGCACGAAGGCCGGCACGATGGCCAGCAGGCGGCCGCCCTGGAGGATGCCGGCGATGCTCGAGAGTTCGGATTCGCCGCCGCTTGCGGCCTTTGACGCGGCCGATACGGATGCCGGTGCGCTGTCGGCCTGTGGCTGGCCGGACAGCGGCGTGGACATGGCCGCGCCCTGCCCTGCGGCCGCGCCGATCGGCAGCGCCGCCGTGCTTGATCCGCCGCCGGCGCCGAGGGTCACGCTGTGTTCCTGGGGCGGATAGCACAGGCCGGCGTCGGCGCAGCCCTGGCTGATCGCGGTGAGGGTGAAGCTGCCGGCCGCCTCGACCGGGATGCGGATCGTCACCGAGCCTTTATAGGTCTCGACGTCCTTCTGGAAAGTCTCGTCGTACTTGACCTTGCCGGGCGGGATTTGCGGTTCGCCCAGCGTCGCGCCATTGGCCTTGAAGGCGAAGCGCTCGCGGTACATGTAGTAGCGGTCCGCGATCTGGTAGGTCACCTCCACGGTCTGCGGGTCGGCCATGCGGGCGGCGAAGCGGAAGGCCACGGCCGGGTCGAGGAATTCCTCCTCGGCGCGGGCGGCGTTCGAGGCGAACAGGCTGAGCGCGGCAAACAGGGTCAGGCAGGCCAGCAGCAGGCCACGGAAGGAAAGACGGATCATGGTGTCGGATGAGTTGGAACGGCGCCCCGGCATGGTACACCGGCTGGGGGAAACGAGTTTGTGGTGAGGCTTAAGGCGGCTTGCCAAGTCGACAACTCAACAGCTCAAGAAACAGGCCTGAGCCTAGCGCCGTTGAGTTAGCCCATGCACGTCGTCCCGGCGGAGGCCGGGACCCAAGTTTGCGTGCGTGTCTGCGCAAAAGAACTTGGGTTCCGGCGTGGCCGACCAGGCCTTCGCCGTAACGACGGAAAAAACAGGCCAGAGCCTAGCGCCGTTCAGTTAGCGCCCGCACGTCGTCCCGGCGAAGGCCGGGACCCAAGTTTGCGTGCGTGTCTGTGCGTGAGAACTTGGGTTCCGGCCTTCGCCGGAACGACGTTCAGGGGGTAACTTAACGGCATTACAGGCCGGCACCTTTTTACAGCAGACGAAAAAAAACCAGGCCGAAGCCTGGTTTTTAGTCGATGCCGATTACTCAGCGGTCGGTGCTTCTTCAGCGGTGGTCGGTTCCGGACGGTCGACCAGTTCGACGTAAGCCATCGGTGCGTTGTCGCCAACGCGGAAGCCCATCTTCAGGATGCGCAGGTAACCGCCGTTGCGGTTAGCGTAGCGCGGGCCCAGTTCGGCGAACAGCTTCAGCACGATTTCGCGGTCGCGCAGGCGCGAGAACGCCAGACGCTTGTTAGCCAGGGTGTCGGTCTTGCCCAGGGTCAGGATCGGCTCGACGACGCGACGCAGTTCCTTTGCTTTCGGCAGGGTGGTCTTGATGGCTTCGTGACGCAGCAGCGAAACAGTCATGTTGCGCAGCATGGCCAGGCGGTGGGACGAAGTACGGTTCAGCTTACGAAGGCCGTGACGGTGACGCATGGTAGTTCCTTTCGGTGTTTTACATTCCAGTTCTTCGATCGTTCATGCCGGAGCATGACCGCGGACCGGTTCGGGGTTGAAAACCGCCCGGACAGGAGCGTCCGGACGGGTACTGCAAAGCTGCGAAATCGCTGGATTACTTTTCCAGACCAGCCGGCGGCCAGTTCTCGAGTTTCATGCCCAGGGTCAGGCCGCGCGAAGCGAGCACTTCCTTGATTTCGTTGAGCGACTTGCGACCCAGGTTCGGGGTCTTCAGCAGTTCGTTTTCCGAACGCTGGATCAGGTCGCCGATGTAGTAGATGTTCTCGGCCTTCAGGCAGTTCGCCGAACGGACGGTCAGTTCCAGGTCGTCCACCGGACGCAGCAGGATCGGATCGACCAGCGGAGCGCGCGACGGTGCTTCGGCGGCGGCTTCGGTGCCTTCCAGGGCGGCGAACACGTTCAGCTGGTCCACCAGGACACGGGCCGACTGGCGGATCGCTTCTTCCGGGGTGATCACACCGTTGGTTTCGATGTTGATGATCAGCTTGTCCAGGTCGGTACGCTGTTCGACACGGGCCGATTCCACGGCGTAGGACACGCGACGGACCGGCGAGAACGACGCGTCCAGGATGATGCGGCCGATGGTCTTGTTGGTGTCTTCCGACAGGCGGCGCACGTTACCCGGCACATAGCCGCGGCCCTTCTCGACCTTGATCTGCATGTCCAGCTTGCCGCCGGCGGTCAGGTGAGCGATCACGTGATCCGGGTTGATCAGTTCCACGTCATGCGGCAGGTCGATGTCCGAAGCCAGCACGGCGCCTTCGCCTTCCTTCTTCAGGGTCAGGGTGACCGAATCACGGTTGTGCACCTTGAACACCACGCCCTTGAGGTTCAGCAGCAGGTCGACGACGTCTTCCTGCACGCCGTCCAGCGACGAGTACTCGTGCACGACGCCGGCGATCGTCACTTCGGTCGGCGCGTAGCCGATCATCGACGACAGCAGAACGCGACGCAGCGCGTTACCCAGCGTGTGGCCATAACCACGTTCGAAGGGCTCCATCACGACTTTCGCGTGGCCGGCGCCCAGTGCTTCAACATCGATGATACGTGGTTTCAACAGACTATTTTGCATGAAATGTCCTTTTCAATACCCTCGGCTCGTTACACCGATAAGGCTGATGGCATTAATGAGAACGCCTGCGCAGTGCAGGCGGTGATACGAAATCGGTGCGATGAGAATGGAAGAAGTCCGAGACTTTCAGCGGCGCCAACCCTAGGTTGCTGCAGCCGCCCAACCACTCCCGTCGTTCCCGCGAAGGCGGGAACCCAAGTTTCGCGATGCAGCCACCAAACTTGGATCCCCGCCTTCGCGGGGATGACGGTGGGGAAAGGGACGTGTCCCTCCCCGCCGTCCGATGACGAGGCAGGAGCAGCCAACGCCGCCCCCACCGTCATCAATCAACGCGAGTACAGTTCGACGATCAGCGCTTCGTTGACGTCGGCTGCGATCTCGTTACGCTCCGGGAACGAACGGAAGGTGCCTTCGAACTTCTTGGCATCGACCGACACCCAGCTCGGGAAGCCGACTTGTTCAGCCAGCGACAGCGCTTCAGCGATACGCACTTGCTTCTTGGCCTTTTCGCGCACAGCGATCACGTCGCCGGTCTTGACCTGGTACGACGGGATGTTCACGACGTTGCCGTTCACGGTGAAGGCCTTGTGGCTCACCAGCTGGCGTGCTTCGGCGCGGGTCGAGCCGAAGCCCATGCGGTAGGCGACGTTGTCCAGGCGGGCTTCCAGCAGCTTCAGCAGGGTTTCGCCGGTGTTGCCCTTCCTGCGCGATGCTTCTGCGAAGTAGCGGCGGAACTGACGCTCCAGCACGCCGTAGATACGCTTGACCTTCTGCTTTTCACGCAGCTGGTTGCCGTAGTCCGAGGTACGGGCGCCCGACTTGACGCCGTGCTGGCCCGGCTTGACGTCCAGCTTGCACTTCGAATCGAGCGAGCGGCGTGCGCTCTTCAGGAACAGGTCGGTGCCTTCACGGCGCGACAGTTTTGCTTTGGGTCCGATATAACGTGCCACGTTGAATACCTTTATAAATTAATCACGCCCCAGCGGTGCTCAGCACCCAGGCGCTAGTCCGGTCCATGCTTGGCCGGACGTGGCTTAAACAAAACGCCCGCCAAAACAAATGGCAGGCGACAAGAGCCGGGCAGTATACCCTATTTTGGGCAACTGCACCGGCAATCTCTTGATGCACTTTGACCCCGAGGGGTCAGCGTCGCGAATTAGATACGACGACGCTTCGGCGGACGGCAGCCGTTGTGCGGAACCGGGGTCACGTCCTGGATCTCGGTGATCTTGATGCCCAGGTTGTTCAGTGCACGCACAGCCGACTCGCGGCCCGGGCCCGGGCCCTTGATGCGCACTTCCAGGTTCTTCACGCCCGACTCCTGAGCGACACGGCCAGCAGCTTCGGCAGCCACCTGTGCTGCGAACGGGGTCGACTTGCGCGAACCCTTGAAGCCGGCGCCGCCGGAGGTTGCCCACGACAGAGCGTTGCCCTGACGGTCGGTGATCGTGATGATCGTGTTGTTGAACGAAGCGTGGACGTGAGCGATGCCTTCGGCGACGTTCTTCTTGACTTTCTTGCGCACGCGAGCTGCTGCTGCGCTGCTTTGTTGCTTGGCCATGGTCAGGTTCCTAGATTATTTCTTGAGCGATTGTGCGGCCTTGCGCGGACCTTTGCGGGTACGAGCATTGGTACGGGTACGCTGGCCGCGCACCGGCAGACCCTTACGGTGACGCATGCCGCGGTAGCAGCCCAGATCCATCAGACGCTTGATGTTCATGGACAGTTCGCGGCGCAGGTCGCCTTCCACGACAAACTTCGCAACTTCGTCGCGCAGCTTCTCGAGTTCGTTATCGTCCAGGTCCTTGACCTTCTTGTTGGTCGCGATACCGGTTGCGTCGCAGATCTTCTGCGAACGCGGACGGCCAATACCGTAGATCGCCGTCAGGCCGATAACAGTGTGCTGATGATTTGGGATGTTAACCCCTGCAATACGTGCCATTCGATATTCCTCGTATTAACCTTGACGCTGCTTGTGACGCGGCTCGACGCAGATCACACGGACCACGCCCTTGCGCTTGATGATCTTGCAGTTGCGGCAGATCCGCTTGACTGAAGCGTTAACTTTCATTTTGGACTCTCTTCGGTTCGTTTACTTGATGATTCTTTACTTGGTGCGGAACACGATGCGGGCTCGGGACAGGTCGTACGGGGTCAGTTCCACCGTCACCTTGTCGCCCGGGAGAATGCGGATGTAATTCATCCGCATTTTACCCGAGATATGTCCCAGCACCACGTGCCCGTTTTCCAGCTTCACGCGAAAGGTCGCGTTCGGGAGATTCTCGAGAATCTCCCCCTGCATTTGGATGACGTCGTCTTTTGCCATTCGGTCTATGCACTCCCGCTTATCGCGTCGGAATTCCGCCCTTGAAGTTCGCCTTCCGCAGCAGCGATTCGTATTGCTGCGACATGACATAGTTCTGCACTTGTGCCATGAAGTCCATCGTCACCACCACGATGATCAGGAGCGACGTGCCGCCGAAGTAGAAGGGAACCTTCCACTGGGCAGTCATGAACTCCGGCACCAGGCACACCAGGGTGATATAGACCGCACCGGCCAGGGTCAGGCGCATCAGGATCTTGTCGATGTAGCGTGCGGTCTGCTCGCCCGGACGGATGCCCGGAACGAAAGCGCCGCTCTTCTTCAAGTTATCCGCCGTTTCCTTGCTGTTGAACACCAGCGCGGTGTAGAAGAAGCAGAAGAAAACGATCGCCACCGCATACAGCAACGCGTGGATCGCCTCGCCCGGAGCCAGCGACGCCGCCAGGTCCTTCAGGAACCCGATGACCGGGCTGCTGGAGTCCTTGCCGCGCGTGAACCAGTCGACGATGGTCGCCGGGAACAGGATGATCGACGAAGCGAAGATCGGCGGAATCACGCCGGCCATGTTCAGCTTCAAGGGCAGGTGGCTGGTTTGGCCACCGTAGATCTTGTTGCCGACCTGGCGCTTGGCGTAATTGACGAGGATCTTGCGCTGGCCGCGTTCCACGAACACCACGCCGTAGGTCACCGCCACCACCAGGACCACGATCAGGATCGCCGAGAAGCTGCCGATCGAACCGTTCGAGACCAGGGTGAACAGGCCACCCAGGGCCGACGGCAGACCTGCCGCGATACCCGCGAAGATGATGATCGAGATACCGTTGCCGAGACCGCGTTCGGTGATCTGCTCGCCCAGCCACATGAGGAACATGGTGCCGGTCAGGAGGGTCGTCACGGTGACGAAGCGGAAGCCCATGCCCGGATCGAGCACGAGTCCCGGCTGCGCCTCGAGCGCGACCGCGATGCCGAATGCCTGGAACAACGCCAGTGCCACCGTGAAGTAACGGGTGTACTGGGTGATCTTGCGGCGGCCGGCTTCGCCTTCCTTCTTCAGCGCCTCCAGTTGCGGCGAGACGATCGATGCGAGCTGCATGATGATCGAAGCCGAAATGTAGGGCATGATGCCGAGAGCGAACACGGTAAAGCGGGACAGGGCGCCGCCCGAGAACATGTTGAACATGCCCAGGATGCCACCCTCGTTCTGCTTGAACAGCGCCGCAAGCTGCACCGGGTCAATCCCGGGGACCGGGATGTGAGCACCGATGCGGTACACGACCAATGCGCCAAGCAAAAACCACAGCCGACCCCAGGGGAAGCCGGAAGCGGCGCTTTTACCAAGTTGTGAATTAGTCGCCAATTTTTGCTCCGATCAGGCAGCGGTCGCTTTACGCGACCGAACCGCCAGCTGCTTCGATCGCCGCTTTCGCGCCAGCGGTCGCCTTCAGGCCCTTGAGGTTCACCGCCTTGGTGATCTCGCCGGACAGGATGACGCGCACGTCACGTGCCACGACCGGCAGGATGCCTGCCTGCTTGAGCACCAGGATGTCGATGTCGCCGACGGCCAGGTTGTTCAGGTCCGACAGACGCACTTCAGCCTTGAACGTGGCGTTCAGCGACTTGAAGCCGCGCTTCGGCAGACGGCGCTGCAGCGGCATCTGACCGCCTTCGAAACCGACCTTGTGGAAGCCGCCCGAACGCGATTTCTGACCCTTGTGGCCGCGGCCGGCAGTCTTGCCCAGGCCCGAGCCGATACCGCGACCGACGCGACGCTTAGCGTGCTTCGCGCCTTCTGCGGGTTGGATGGTATTGAGTTGCATTGATTTCTCCGTACGCAAGCCGCGGCTTACGAGACAACTTTAACGAGGTACGCGACTTTGTTGATCATGCCACGCACGGACGGGGTGTCCTGCAGCTCGGAGACCGAGTTGACACGACGCAGGCCCAGGCCGCGCACGGTGGCGCGGTGGTCCTGGCGGGTACCGATCAGGCCCTTGACGAGCTTGACTTTGATGGTGTTTGCCATGTTTGTTCCCCTTAACCCAGGATGTCTTCAACCGACTTGCCGCGCTTGGCAGCGATGTCGGCCGGAGTGCTCATTTTCGCCAGACCGTCGAGGGTCGCGCGCACCAGGTTGTACGGGTTGCTCGAACCGGTCGACTTGGCGACCACGTCGGTCACGCCCATCACTTCGAAGATAGCGCGCATTGCGCCACCAGCGATCACGCCGGTACCCGGCTTGGCCGGCGACATCATGACGCGCGAGGCGCCGTGGCGGCCGGTGACGGTGTGGTGCAGCGTACCGTTCTTGAGGGGCACCTTGATCAGGTTGCGACGGGCTTCTTCCATTGCCTTCTGCACGCCGACAGGAACTTCCTTCGACTTGCCCTTGCCCATGCCGATGCGGCCATCGCCGTCACCGACAACGGTCAGCGCGGCAAAACCCATGATACGACCACCCTTCACCACCTTGGTGACGCGGTTGATCGCGATCATTTTCTCGCGCATGCCATCATCCGGCTTGTCGCTTTGCATTTTCGCTTGCATTTTTGCCATGACGATTCTTCCTTAGAACTTCAGACCGGCTTCACGCGCGGCTTCCGCCAGCGCCTTCACACGGCCGTGGTAACGGAAACCCGAGCGGTCGAACGCAACTTCGGTGATTCCTGCTTTCAGTGCCTTCTCGGCGACGCGCTTGCCAACCAGGGCGGCGGCAGCGGCGTTGCCGCCCGCACCGCTCTTGCCTGCCAGTTCGGCGCGCACTTCTGCTTCCAGCGTCGAAGCCGACACCAGCACCTTTGCGTCCGGGCTGATCAGGTTCGCATAGATGTGCAGGTTGGTGCGGTGAACCGACAGACGGTTCACGCCCAGCTGGGCGATCTTGATGCGGGTTTGACGTCCGCGACGCAGACGCGATTCTTTCTTGTCCATCGTCAGCTCCGATTATTTCTTCTTGGTTTCTTTAAGCTTCACCACTTCGTCCGCATAACGGACACCCTTGCCCTTGTAAGGCTCAGGCGAGCGGTAAGCACGCACTTCAGCGGCGGTCTGGCCGACCTTCTGGCGATCGATACCCTTGATCAGGATCTCGGTCGGGGTCGGGGTCGCAGCGGTCACGCCTTCCGGCATGGCATGCAGCACCGGGTGCGAGAAGCCCAGCGACAGGTTCAGGGCGTTGCCTTGGACGGCGGCCTTGTAACCCACGCCGACCAGGGTCAGGCGCTTTTCGAAGCCCTTGGTGACACCGGTGACCATGTTGTTGACCAGGGCGCGCAGGGTGCCCGACATCGCGTTCGATTCACGCGAATCGTCCACCACGTCGAAGGTCAGGGTGCCATTGTTGTTTTCGACTTTGACCAGACCGTTCAGCGGCTGGGTCAGGGTGCCCAGGGGGCCCTTGACCGTGATGGCCGATGCGGTGATCGAAACGTCGGTGCCCGCCGGAACGGCGATAGGCATCTTAGCTACTCGAGACATCGTCTACTCCTTAAGCCACGTAGCAAATCACTTCGCCACCGACACCGGTAGCACGTGCTTTGCGATCGGTCATCACGCCCTTCGGGGTCGAGACGATTGCCACGCCCAGGCCGTTCATGACCTGAGGGATTTCGTCCTTGCCCTTGTAGATGCGCAGGCCAGGACGGGACACGCGCTCGAGGCGCTCGATGACCGGACGGCCGGTGTAATACTTCAAACCGATTTTCAGTTCCGACTTGCCACCTTCGGTGGTCACGGCGAAATCTTCGATGTAACCCTCGTCCTTCAGGACGTTGGCGATCGCAACCTTCACTTTGGACGACGGCATTGCGACCGTGGTCTTCTGGACGCCCTGTGCGTTGCGAATGCGGGTCAGCATATCGGCGATAGGATCGCTCATACTCATTGCTTGTTCTCCTATTACCAGCTAGCTTTGGTCATACCCGGGATTTCGCCTTTCATGGCGAATTCGCGGAGTTTGGTGCGGGCGAGACCGAATTTACGGAAAGTGCCACGCGGACGGCCGGTCATGGCGCAGCGGTTACGCTGGCGGGTCGGCGCCGAGTTGCGCGGCAGGGCCTGCAGTTTCAGGCGGGCTTCGTAACGTTCTTCTTCCGACTTCGACTGGTCGTCGATGATCGCTTTCAGAGCTGCACGCTTTGCGGCGAATTTCTCCACCAGGTCTGCACGCTTCTGTTCGCGGTTAATCAGTGCAAGTTTTGCCATGCTCTTAGTTCCTGAACGGGAATTTGAAGGCGGCGAGCAGCGCTTTGGCTTCTTCGTCGGTCTTAGCGGTCGTGGTGATCGAGATGTTCATGCCACGCAGCGCATCGATCTTGTCGTAATCGATTTCCGGGAAGATGATCTGCTCTTTGACGCCGATGTTGTAGTTGCCGCGGCCATCGAAGGATTTGCCGCTGACACCACGGAAGTCACGCACGCGCGGCAGGGCCACGGTGATGAAGCGGTCCAGGAATTCGTACATGCGGGCGCCGCGCAGGGTCACCATCGCACCGATCGGGTAGCCTTCGCGGATCTTGAAGCCTGCGATTGCCTTGCGTGCCTTGGTCACGACCGGCTTCTGGCCGGCGATCTTGGTCAGGTCGCCAGTGGCGTGCTCGATGATCTTCTTGTCGGCGACTGCTTCCGACAGACCCATGTTCAGGGTGATCTTGGTCAGGCGCGGGACTTCCATCACCGACTTGTAACCGAATTTCTCGGTCAGCTCGGCAACGACCTTGTCTTTGTAAACTTGTTGGAGACGGGCCATTTATATTACCCCTTCACTACTTCGCCGTTCGACTTGAAGACGCGGACTTTTTTGCCATCCACTTCTTTGAAGCCAACGCGATCTGCCTTGCCGGTCGCTGCGTTGAACAGAGCGACGTTCGAGACGTGAATCGGCATAGTCTTGTCGACGATACCACCAGTGTTGCCGGTCATCGGGTTCGGCTTGGTCGCCTTCTTGGCGACGTTGACGCCTTCAACGATGACGTGCTCAGCGTCCACACGCTGCTGAACGACGCCACGCTTGCCCTTGTCCTTACCGGCCAGAACGATGACTTCGTCGTTTTTGCGAATCTTATCCATGTCGACTCCTTACAGAACTTCAGGTGCCAGGGACACGATCTTCATGAACTTCTCGGTACGCAGTTCGCGCGTCACCGGTCCAAAGATACGGGTACCGATCGGCTCCAGCTTGGAGTTCAGCAGGACAGCGGCGTTGCCGTCGAACTTCACCAGGGAACCGTCCTGGCGGCGCACACCTTTAGCGGTACGCACGACCACGGCGTTGTAAATTTCGCCCTTCTTGACGCGACCACGCGGCTGGGCCACCTTGACGGTGACCTTGATGATGTCGCCAATGCTCGCATAACGGCGCTTCGAGCCGCCCAACACCTTGATGCACAGAACTTCCTTGGCACCGGTGTTGTCGGCCACTTCGAGCCGGCTTTCGGTTTGAATCATAGTATTTTCTTTCCCAACTTAAGCCGTAGAAAACCCCACGGAGAACCGTGGGCCTGCGGTCAGTCTTGGTCCCGCCGCACCGCCCCTGCTGGAGCAATACGATTGGGTGATTGGACTTTCCAATAACGTTCGTTACACAGGCCGCGCTACCGCGGGGGGATAACTGCGGCGACACATGAACGAAGCCCGCTAGTATCCCAGATACCAGCGGGCCACGCAAGACAAATTTTAAGGCTTAGATGACCTGTGCTTGTTGCACAACACGGGTCACGGTCCAGGCCTTCGTCTTCGAGATCGGGCGACCTTCCGTGATCTCGACCGTGTCGCCGGTCTTGACCTGGTTGGTCTCGTCGTGCGCATGGTACTTGTTCGAGCGCACGATGATCTTGCCATACAGCGGGTGCTTCACGTGACGCTCGATCAGGACGGTCACCGTCTTGTCCATCTTGTCGGACACGACTTTGCCGACCAGCGTACGCTTCAGCGCCGTTTTAGTGGTGTCGTTCATTTGGCTTCCTTCGAGTTCATCACGGTCTTCACACGCGCGATATCGCGACGTACTTTCTTGAGCTGCGCGGTGTTGGCCAGCTGCTGGGTAGCGAGTTGCATGCGCAGGCCGAACTGGGCCTTCAGCAGCTCGTTCAGTTCCTTTTGCAGCGCTTCCTGGTCTTTGCCGCGGAGTTCCGATGCTTTCATATTCAACTCCTGTTATTGGCCGACTTGGCGCACCACGAAGGTGGTTGCCAGCGGCAGTTTGGCAGCGGCCAGGCGGAACGCTTCGCGCGCCAGTTCTTCTGCGACGCCGTCCATCTCGTACAGGACCTTGCCTGGCTGGATTTCAGCGACGTAGTACTCCGGGTTACCCTTACCGTTACCCATACGGACTTCGGCCGGCTTGTTCGAGATCGGCTTGTCCGGGAAGATACGGATCCAGATACGGCCGCCACGCTTGATGTGACGGGTCATCGCACGACGCGCCGCTTCGATCTGGCGCGCGGTGATACGGCCGCGGGCGACTGCCTTCAGGCCGAATTCACCGAACGACACCGAGGTGCCGCGGGTGTGCGAGATGCCGGTGTTACGGCCCTTCTGCTCTTTACGATACTTTCTGCGGGATGGCTGCAGCATCTTTATTCTCCTGCTTTCTCAGCCGGCTTGGCAGCGGCGCGACGACCTGCTGGAGCGGCTCCTGGTTTGGCGCCCGGACGGCCGCGGCCGGCTGGCTTGCCATCATCGCGGCGCGGGCCGCGCGGCTTCTTCTCGTCGGCCGGCACGTCGATCACAGGTGCTTCGCCGGTTGCCGAGCGGTCGCCCTTGTAGACCCAGACCTTGACGCCGATGATGCCGTAGGTGGTCGATGCTTCGCTGGTGCCGTAGTCGATGTCGGCGCGCAGGGTGTGCAGGGGCACACGGCCTTCGCGGTACCATTCGGTACGTGCGATCTCGATGCCGTTCAGGCGGCCCGACGACATGATCTTGATGCCGACGGCGCCCAGGCGCATGGCGTTCTGCATCGCGCGCTTCATGGCGCGACGGAACATGATGCGCTTCTCGAGCTGCTGCGAGATCGAGTCGGCGATCAGCTGCGAATCGATTTCCGGCTTGCGGATCTCTTCGATGTTCACGTGCACCGGCACGCCCATGATCTTGGTCAGCGAGGACTTCAGGACTTCGATGTCTTCGCCTTTCTTGCCGATCACGACGCCAGGACGCGACGAATAGATCGTGAAGCGCGCGTTCTTGGCCGGACGCTCGATGACGATACGGCCGACCGAGGCGTTCTTCAGCTTCTTCTTCAGGAAAGCGCGAGCTTCCAGGTCTTCCTTGAGCATGTCGGCGAAATTGCCGTTGCCAGCGTACCAGCGCGACGCCCAGTTACGGGTGACCGCCAGGCGGAAGCCGGTTGGGTGGATTTTCTGACCCATCGTGTGACTCCTTAGTTACCGACAGTCACGTAGATGTGACAGGATTGTTTCGAGATACGATCGCCGCGGCCCTTCGCACGTGCGGTGAAGCGCTTCAGGATCGGGCCCTTTTCGACGTAGATCTGGGTGACCTTCAGTTCGTCGATGTCAGCACCATCGTTGTGCTCGGCGTTGGCGATAGCCGACTCCAGCACCTTCTTGATGATGGTCGCGCCCTTCTTCGGGCTGAACTGCAGAATGTTGAGTGCAGCGTCAACTTTCTTGCCACGGATCAGGTCTGCAACGAGGCGGCCCTTCTGTTCCGACAGACGCACACCTTTGAGGATAGCTTTAGTTTCCATTATTTTTTCGCCTTCTTGTCAGCGGCGTGGCCCTTGAACGTACGGGTCAGCGCGAATTCGCCGAGCTTGTGGCCGACCATGTTCTCCGAGACGTACACCGGGACGTGGACCTTGCCGTTGTGGACGGCGATGGTCAGACCGATGAAGTCCGGGGTGATCGTCGAGCGGCGCGACCAGGTTTTGACTGGCTTCTTGTCTTTGGTCGCTTGCGCGGCTTCGACTTTCTTCACCAGGTGGGCGTCAATGAACGGCCCTTTTTTCAATGAACGAGTCATGTGTTATCCCTTATTTCTTGCCGCGGCGCGAGACGATCATCGACGAAGTGCGCTTGTTCGAACGCGTCTTCTTGCCCTTGGTCTGCTGGCCCCATGGCGACACCGGATGACGACCGGCAGCCGTACGACCTTCACCACCACCGTGCGGGTGGTCGATCGGGTTCATGACGACACCGCGGACGGTCGGACGCACACCGCGCCAACGCATCGCACCGGCTTTACCGATCTTGCGCAGGCTGTGTTCGGCGTTGCCGACTTCACCCACGGTGGCGCGGCACTCGATGTGCACGCGGCGCACTTCACCCGAGCGCAGGCGAACCTGGGCGTAGGTGCCTTCGCGGGCCATCAGCACGACAGCGGCGCCGGCGGTGCGGGCCATCTGTGCGCCTTTACCCGGCAGCATTTCGACGCAGTGCATCACGGTACCGACCGGGATGTTGCGGATCGGCAGGCAGTTACCGGCCTTGATCGGCGCTTCCGAGCCGTTCATCAGGGTATCGCCGACAGCGACGCCCTTCGGAGCGATGATGTACTGACGCTCGCCGTCCGCGTAGCACAGCAGAGCGATGTGCGCGGTACGGTTCGGGTCGTATTCGATACGCTCGACCTTGGCAGGGATGCCGTCCTTCTGGCGCTTGAAGTCGACCAGACGGTAGTGGTGCTTGTGACCACCGCCGATGTGGCGGGTGGTGATGTGGCCGTTGTTGTTACGGCCGGCGGTCTTCGATTTCTTTTCAACCAGGGCTGCGAACGGACGACCTTTCCAGAGGTCGCTGTTCACAACCTTCACCATGCCGCGGCGGCCTGGGGAGGTTGGCTTCATCTTAACGAGTGCCATTATTTAGCCTCCTCGACAAAATTGATTTCCTGGCCAGGCTTCAGGCACACGAAAGCACGCTTGGTGTGGTTGCGACGGCCGTTGAAACGGCCCGAACGCTTCTGCTTGCCTTCGCGGTTCACGGTTTGCACCGATTCCACTTCGACTTTGAACAGCAGTTCGACAGCAGCCTTGATTTCCGGCTTGGTCGCGTCCGGCAGGACCTTGAACACGATCTGCTCGTTCTTTTCCGCGACGAAGGTCGCCTTTTCGGAAATGACCGGAGCCAGCAGCACCTTCATCAGGCGCTCTTCGCTGAATTTGATTGCGGCGCTCATGCGTACATCTCCTCGATCTTGGCCAGCGCAGCTTTCGTGACCAGGACTTTCTTGTAGAACACCAGCGACATCGGGTCAGCATGCTTCGGCTCGACGACCAGCACGTTCGGCAGGTTGCGCGAGGCGAGCAGCAGGTTCTCGTCGAGGGTGTCGGTGATCACCAGGACCGATTCCAGGCCCATGCCCTGCAGTTTCTGCGACAGCAGCTTGGTCTTCGGAGCGTCGATCGACAGGCTCTCGACCACGCTCAGGCGGCCTTCACGGGCCAGCTGCGAGTAGATCGAGCAGATACCTGCACGGAACATCTTCTTGTTGACCTTGTGCGAGAAGTTCTCGTCGGGGCTGTTCGGGAAGATGCGACCACCGCCGCGCCACAGCGGCGACGACGACATACCGGCGCGAGCGCGGCCGGTGCCCTTCTGGCGCCACGGCTTCTTGGTCGTGTGGGAGACTTCCTCACGGTCCTTCTGCTTGCGGTTGCCGCTACGCGCGTTGGCAGCGTAAGCGACGACGATCTGGTGGATCAGGGCTTCGTTGTATTCGCGGCCGAACACGGTGTCGGCAGCTGCGACGCCTGCGCCAGCTTGACCTTGCTCATTCAGGAGCTGAAGTTCCATATTTAAGCTCCTTTCTTGGCTTTGGTTTTGACAGCCGGCTTGACAACCACTTGGCCGTTCTTGGCGCCGGGAACGGCACCCTTGACCAGCAGCAGTTGACGCTCAGCGTCGATGCGGGCGATTTCCAGGTTCTGGGTGGTGACGGTAACGTCGCCCATGTGACCGGTCATGCGCTTGCCCGGGAACACGCGACCCGGATCCTGGGCCATACCGATGGAGCCGGGAACGTTGTGCGAACGCGAGTTACCGTGGGTGGCACGGCCCGAAGCGAAGTTGTAACGCTTGATGGTACCGGCGTAGCCCTTACCGATCGAGGTGCCCTGCACGTCGATTTTCTGGCCCACTTCGAACATCGAAGCATCGATGGTGTCGCCGGCTTTGAGTTCGGCGGCTTTGGCGGAATCGATGCGGAATTCCTTCAGCATCGTGCCGGCTTCGACGCCAGCTTTGGCGTAGTGACCGGCGGCGGCCTTGTTCACGCGCGAGGCGCGACGCTGACCGAAGACGACCTGAACAGCGGTATAACCGTCAGTTTCAGGAGTTTTGACTTGCGCAACACGGTTGTTCGACACGTCCAGGACGGTGACAGGGATCGAATCGCCGTCATCCGTAAAGATACGCATCATGCCAACCTTGCGACCGAGGAGGCCCAGGCTCATTTTTTCTCCATTCCCACCTACGATTGGGCGGGGGTAGTTGAACTACTAAAAAAATATGGGCTAAAAAAGACAAACCCATACCGAAGCCGGCTAGTATAGCGCGCAAAACCTCAAGGCGCAACAGGAGAATAGGGGATACGACCAGCCCTGTTGCGTTTCCGCAGTTCGTGGAGAAGAAGGAATCTGACCTGCTGGTCAGCACAGAAAAGGCACACCGCTGCGCCTTTTCTCTGCAGGCCGAAGCGGCCTGCGATCTGGAAGTCTGGTGGGCGGTGCAGGATTCGAACCTGCGACCCCTTGGATGTCGACCAAGTATTCTAACCAGCTGAACTAACCGCCCGGGGAGCCGCATTATACGTAGGGCGCTTGAAGTTTTGCAATAGCTTTTTTCAGGCGCCGGCAAATTCCTCAGCCCGACATGCGCTCGAACAGGGCACGCGCCGCCATCCCGCCCCCGCCGATCAGGACGGCGAAATAGACGATGGTGACCAGGTTGCTGATATAACCCAGCAGCACGCACAGGCCGTCGCGCTGGAGCAGGCCGATGGCCAGGAACAGCAGGGCCACGGCGGGGAAGGTGTTACTGAAGGGAATCAGACCGAAGGGCATCATCAGCAGCACCGCGCCCAGGATCAGGGACAGGTCGTTCAGGCGCGCCATCACGCCGCCGGCCACCAGCCAGCGGATGCGGTTCGGCTTGCTCACGCGCTCGATCTTCTGCAGCGAGTACAAGGCCTTGCGCAGCACAGGGCGCAGTTTCTTGGTGGCGATGGTGCGGTCGCGCAGCTTGCCCGGAATCCACAGCTCGCGCCCGAACAGGCGGCTCACCCCGATCAGCAGGATGGCGGCGCCGAACACGGTGCTCACGCCGGGGATCGAGATCGGGATCAGGAACACCAGGGTCAGCAGCGCGGTGAGCATCAGCAGGCCGTCGTTGCCGACCCGGTGGATCAGCTCGGACAGGGTGATGCCGGTCGGCGGCAGGTAGCGGATCAGGTTGCGCAGCTTGCGCGAAATCGGTTCTTCGGTCATTGCGGAGAAAAAGGGGGTGGTCGATGGACAATCCGGCAAGTGTAACTCAGCCGCGCCCTCCCCGTCGGTACGCCAGGGCGCTCAGGAATCGGTCCGGTGCGCCGCGCGCCGCTCCTCGATGCAGGCCTTGCACTCGTAGCTGATGCCGGAACGCGTGACCGCGAAGAATTCGCGGTCCATGGGCCACAGCTGGCCGCAGGACGGGCATAGCTGCTCGTCGCCCAGTTCGGTCAGGGCCATGCGGCGAAATCCCCCCATCACCCGGCGCCAGGTGGCGCGGGCGCCGGCCTCCTCCCTCATGCCGGCCTCCCCGGCGCCAGGGGCAGCAGGCGCAGCTGCTCACCCGCTTCCGCACCCAGGGCCGCGAGCATGGGCGGCGCCAGCGCCACCATGCCCTCGTCCGCGGCGCAGGGCGCGACGATGACGCGGAAGTCGTGGCGGCGCGTGCCGGCGACCAGGGCCGGCGCCGCGCCGTGGGGATCGCCGGCGCGCAACAGGGCCAGGCGGCTATCGCGCGCAGCCCGCAGGCCGGACAGCTTGGCCTGCAGCACCGGGCCGCCGTCGAAGATGTCGATATAGCCCTCGAAGTGCAGGCCCTCCTGCTCCAGCAGGCGGCGCGCCGGCGTGGTGTCGGCATGGGTCTGGCCGATGGCGGCGCAGGCGGCTTCGCCCAGCAGGTGGGTGTAGAGCGGCAGGCGCGGCACCAGGTGCTCGATGAACAGGCGATCGCCCTTGCCGCAGCGGTCGTCCGCCTCCTGGAAATCCATCTTGAAGAAAGGCCGGCCGACCGCCTCCCAGAACGGAGAGCGCCCCTGCGCGTCCTGCCAGCCGCGCATCTCGGCGAAGACCGTGGGCGCGAACAGCGCGGGAAACTGGGCCAGGAACAGCAAGCGCCCCTTGGACAGCAGCTTGCCGTTCCAGCCGCTGCGGTAGTCGGGGTGCAGGTAGAGCGAGCACAGTTCGGAGGCGCCCGAGAGGTCGTGGGTCAGGTGCAGGGACTGTACCCGGTTCACCAGCCCGGTGCCCGGGCTGGCGTGGACCGAGGTGCTGATGCGGTAGTTATAGAAGGGTTCGCGCAGCCCGACCGCCGCCTTGATGGCGGAGACGCCGCACACCCTGCCCCGCTCGCGGTCTTCCAGCACGAACAGGTAGTCGGCCTGGTCCTGCGCCAGCTCGCCGGCGAAGGAGGCGGCGGCCAGCGCCAGGCGCTCGGCCAGGGCGCCGCGGTCGGCCTTCAGGGTCGTCATGCCCGGCCCGGCGCCGCGCGCCAGGTCGAGCACCGCATCGAGGTCGCTTGGGACGGCATTGCGCAGGACCAGCATGGGGGGCCATCCTCACAAGGATTTCTCGGCCGGCGCCACCATCACCGCCAGCGGCGCGACGCGCTCGCGGTGGATGCGGTGGATCCCGTGCAGCAGCAGGCCGGACACCCCGGCGATGGCCGCCATCATGAGGAAGAAGCCCTGCGGGCTGACGCTCTCCCAGGCCGCCCCGATCACGCCCGACAGCAGGTTGCCGGTGAAGGAGCAGAAGAACCAGGCGGCGATGGTGGTGGCGGCGAAGCGCCTGGGCGCGAGGCTGGCGAACAGGCCCAGGCCGACCGGCAGGATGTAGAGCTCGGCCAGGGTGAACAGGGCGAAGAACACCACCATCCACAGCCAGCCGATGGCGAAGCCACCGGCCTCGCTGGCGACGATCAGCCCGGCCAGCAGCGCGTAGGAGACGCCGATGCCGAGCGCGCCCAGGCTCATGCGGGTGAGCGCCGGCGTGGCCAGGCCGCGCGCTGCCCGTGCGTTCCACATCCGCACCAGCAGGGGGCTGAGCAGGAACACGAACATCGGATTGAGCGACTGGAACCAGGTGACGGGGATGCTCATGCCGAAGGCCTGGCGCTCGACCGCCGCGTCGGCCCAGACCGCGAAGGTGTTCCCGGTCTGCTCGTAGGCGACGCGGAACAGCATGACGGCCAGGGCCACCCCGACCAGCAGCGGCACGGTGCCGAAGCCCTCCCCGCCCGCCGCCGCCACCTCGGCCCGCCCCACCGGCCTGGAGGCCTCGGGCGGCAGGTAGCGCCCGCCCCAGACATAGACCACCAGGCCCAGGCACATGCCGACGCCGGCCGCGCCGAAGCCGTAGTGCCAGCCATACAGCTCGCCCAGGGTGCCGCAGATCAAAGGCGCGAGGAAGGCGCCCAGGTTGATGCCCACGTAATAGACGTTGAAGGCGGCGCCGGCGCGCGGGTCGTCCTTCGGGTACAGCAGATTGACCTGGCTGGGCAGGTTGGGCAGGAACAGGCCGTTGCCAATGGCGATCACCGCCATCGCCGGGAAGAACAGGGACTCGAAGGCCATCATGAAGTGACCCAGCGCCATCAGGAGGCCGCCGAGGATCACCGCCGGCCGCCGCCCCAGCCAGCGGTCGGCGATCAGGCCGCCGAAGATCGGGGTCAGGTAGACCCCGGCCGCATAGGCCCCGAAGATCAGGGAGGCGTGGGCGTGGGAATAGGCCAGCTCCTTGGTCATGTAATAGATCTGCAGGGCGCGCATGCCGAAGAAGGAGAACTTCTCCCACATCTCGGTGAGGAAGAGGATGGTCAGGCCCTTGGGCTGGCCGAACCAGCTGTCCTTGTCACGCATGCTGCTTCTCCTCGGCGGCCGGCGCGGGGCCGTGGTCGCGCAGTTCGTCGAGCGGCCAGATCGGCCGTCCCAGGTGGACATAAGGCAGGCGCGCCAGCTCGCTGTTGAGGGAGCCGGGCGCGTCGCAGATCAGGGTGTCGGCGGCGATCGGGTCGAAGCAGGCGCGGAAATGCCGGGTCGACTTGACCACCACCAGACGCCTGGCCGCCAGGTCGATCCCCAGCTCGGTGAAGCACTCGGGCGAGAACACCTGCTGGCGGATGCTGTTCAGGACCACGTCGATGCCGCCGATCCTGAGCGCCACCGCCGGTCCCAGCGCCTCGGTCCACTTGCCGGCCAGGCCGTGCTGGCGGGCGTCGGCGCGCACCGCGGTGACGATGGCGCGCACGTCGAGCGGATCGCCCGAGGCCGGCCCCACCTTGCCGCCGATGCGCAGCGCGATCTCGGCCCCGATCCCGGCGTCGCTGGCGATCTGCACCGCCAGCGGGTCCCACAGCATGCCCAGCGCCACGCCGTGGGCGCCGCGCGCGATCAGGGCGCGCAGGATGAAGGTGGAGTCGCAGGCCGCGCCGCCGCCGGGATTGTCGGAACTGTCGGCCAGCACCACCAGCCCGCCGCCCGGACGCGGGGCCAGGGCGGCGTCCAGCGCCGCCTCGACCGGGAGCATCGAGCGCCGGCCCAGTTCGCGCAGGGCGAAGAAGCTGTCCGCAGCCTGCCCGGCGATGGCGCGGGCGCGCGCCGCCGGCGCGGCGCCGTCCGCGTGCACGACCAGCACGGCGGCGCCGGTGTGGCAGGTGTCGGACCAGGGGAAGCCGTGGATCAGCGAGATCGACAGGATGCCGGCTTCGGCCTCCCACTCCCAGACCCGCGACAGCAGCGCGCGCATCGGCGCTTCGCCGGTGCCGAACAGGCCCAGCATCGGCACCGGGCGCAGCAGCGTGGCGGGTTTCACCCCGCCCTCCGCCATCCGCGTCAGGATCGCGTGCAGCTCGCGGGTGCGTTCGAGGTAATCGGTATGCGGGTATTCCTTGCAGGCCACCAGCACCGCCCCGCTAGCCACCATGCGCGGGGTGACGGTGGCGTGCAGGTCGAGCAGCGCGCCGACCGGCACGCCGGGACCGACCTGGGCGCGCACGCGGGCCAGCAGGTCGCCTTCGCAATCGGGGTAGCCGTGGGCGATCATGGCGCCGTGCAGCACCAGCACCACGGCGTCCACCGTCCCGGCCTCCTTCAGGCCGGCCAGCAGCTCCTCGCGCAAGTCCTCGTAGACGGCGCGCGAGACCGGCCCGCCCGGCTGGGCCCAGGCGCACAGGCCGGCGCTCACGCGGTCGCCCCGCTCGCGCGCCACCTCGACCAGGAAGCCGTAGCCGGGAAAGTCATGGGCCTTCGCGCGCGCCGCCGCGTCGCCGTCAGGGCGCACCAGGATGCCCTCTTCAAAAGAGCGCAGGGTGGTCGGCAGCGGCGAGAAGCTGTTGGTCTCGTGGGCGAGTGCGGCGAGATAAATGTGCATGGCTGGCCTCGGGCGATGTTCAGGCAGGAAAGCGCGACGGACTGATGCGGCCCGGATCGAAGCCCCAGTGCGCGAGCCTGGGGTCGGGCTCCTCGCCCAGCAGCATCGAGGCGTAGTAGCGGCCGGCGCCGGGGGCGGACTGGATGCCGTAGCCGCCCTGCCCCGCGGCCCAGAAGAAGCCGGATAGCGCGGGGTCGAAGCCGCCCACCAGTTCGCCGTCGGCGACGAAGCTGCGCAGCCCCGCCCACACGTGGCTGGGGCGGCGGATGCGCAGGGTGGTCAGGCGCTCGATGGCGTCGATGGCGATGGCGACGTCGAGTTCCTCGGCCTGCACGTCGTGGGGCGCCACCGGATCGGCGTTGCAGGGCGAGCCGAGCAGCATGCCGGCGTCCGGCTTGATGTAGAAGGATTCGGCCACATCCAGGAACAGCGGCCAGCCGGTGGCGTCCACGCCCTCGGGCGGCGCGAAGATGAAGGCCGAGCGGCGCTTGGGCACCAGGCCCACCGGGGCGGCGCCGGCCAGGCGCGCCAGCGCGTCGGCCCAGGCGCCGGCGGCGTTGACCACCACCGGGGCGCGGAATTCGCCGGCGCGGGTGGCCACCGTCCACAGCCCGTCGCTGCGGCGCATGCTGCCTGCCGCGGCGTCGAACACGGTGCGCCCGCCGTGCTGGCGGACGCCGCGCAGGAAACCCTGCAGCAGGGCGTCGACGTCGATGTCGGCCGCATCCTTTTCCAGCACGCCGGCGACCACCGCCTCAGGGCGCAGCACCGGCACCAGTTCGAGCGCGGCGCGCGCGTCGAGGCGCTCGGCCGCCGACGAGGTGGCGCGCACCAGGGCCTCGTGCTCGTCCAGCGCGGCCTCCTGTCCCGGCGTGGCGAACACGAAGGCGCCGCGCGGGCTCAGGAGCGGATGCGCGCAGAAGCCGGGCGGCGGATTGTTGAAGAAGTCCAGGCTGGCGCGGGTCAGCGCGCGCACCTGGTCCGGGCCGTAGCTCTCCATGAACAGGGCCGCCGAGCGCCCGGTGCTGTGGTAGCCGGGCTGGCTCTCGCCCTCCAGCACGATGACGCGCGCCTGGTGCGCGAGCCAGTAGGCGACCGAGGCGCCGCCGATGCCGGCCCCGATCACGATGAAGTCCGCGGTGTCCTGATCCATACGCTTCTCTGCCCCGCTTTCCGCCTTGCGGCCGGATTTTCAAATTAAGAAAAATCTTCTATACATGAAAGATATGCGAGTGCGCAGCGCCGCGCAAGCACTTTTTGCGGCCAGTGTGCGGCCTGTGTTCCGCGCGCACCAGTCCTGGCGAAAGCTGCTTGACCGCCGGTCCCGGGGTCCCGATAATGGGATTTATTTCTGATTCAGAAAATTTTCAAATCAGTCCAACCGGAGACCGCCATGTCCCAGATCGAACGCATTCCCAGCGAGCTGCCCCTGCCCTTTTCCAAGGCGGTGCGCGCCGGCGGCTTCCTGTTCCTGTCGGGCCAGATCCCCCTGGACGACAAGGGCGCGCCGCTGCGCGGCAGCATCGAGGAGCAGACCGGAAAGGTGCTGGAAGGGATCGCGGCGACCCTGGCCGGACTGGGCGCGGGCATGCAGGACGTGGTGAGGGTGACCGTCTGGCTGTCGGACCTGGCCCTGTTCGCGCGCTTTAACGCCGTGTACGCACAGCACTTCAGCGCGCCCCACCTGCCGGTGCGCTCGACCGTGCAGGCCCAGCTGGCCTTCGGGGTGGACGTGGAGATCGAGGTCACGGCCTGGCGGCCGTGAGCGCCGGCTTACTTCTTCTTCGGCGTTTTCTTTGCGGGCGCCGATGGGCTCGGCACGGCGCTCAGGCTGGGTCCCGCCGGCGCGGCGTGCGGCGCCGCCTCCTGCCCGTCGCCGAAGGTGGCGTACATCTGCTCCGCATGCGGCTCGTCCGAGGTGCACACCGACAGCACGCGGCAGGGGCTCTCGCCCACCGCGATATAGGCGTGCGCCATGCCGCTGTCGAAATAGATCGAGTCGCCGGTTTCCAGGCGCGTGGGCGCGTACAGGTCGGTATAGAGGTCCACCGCCCCTTCCAGCACGATGGCGAACTCCTCGCCGGGATGGCGGATCAGTTCGCCGAACTCCTCGATCGAGCGCGCATGGATCTCGGCGATGATCGGCACCGAGCGCTTGTTCAAGAGGTCGGCGGCCGGGTAGAGGTGAGAATAATTCGGCGTGTTGATGGCATAGCCGGTGCCACGCCGGTTGATGCTGCGGCGTCCGCTCATGACCGGGGCCGGGGCCTTTTCGACCGTGGGGTTGCCGCTGAAGAGCTGGGAGATGTCGATCTCGAGCGCATTGCAGATGCGGACCAGCTTGTCGTAGCTGAGCGACATCTTGTTGTTTTCGATCTTGGAGATCGTCGACATGGGCATGCCGCTCTTTTCGCCGGCCTCGATCAGCGTCAGCCCGCGCTCCTTGCGGATGCGCCTGAGCGTCTCGCCCAGGTTGGCGTCCCGTTCCGGGGGGTGGTTGATCGCGCGTTTCGTTGCCATGCGGTGTCCTCTCTCGAGCTTTCATTATAGATCGGCCTTGCAAAGCTTGAAAACTCGGCACGGCGGTTTTCCGCTTCGCTAAATTCCTTCGGGACCGTGCGGGTCGGCCACGCGCGGCCAGTAGACGGGCGAGCGCAGGCGGTAGGGAATGGCCGCGAAGTCGAAGTTCATGGCGCCGGGGGTCGAGACGTAGAGCACGGCGCGCGCCAGCGGCGCGAACTCGGCGTGGAAGTGCTGGGTCGACTTCACCACCACCAGGTCCTTGTCCGCCAGGCTGATGCCGGCGCCGGTGAAGGCGTCCGTGCCGTAGGTCTGGGTGCGGATCGAGGACAGCAGGATGTGCAGGCCGTGCGGCGCTTCCACCCACACGCAGTCGCCCAGCCGCTCGCGCGTTCCCAGCGCGCTCTGGCTGTGGTCCGGCACGATGGCGCGTACCGTCACGCGCAGATCGACCGGCAGGCCGGAAGCCGGGCCGCACTTGCCGCCGATGCGCAAGTCCAGGCTGGCGCCCACGCCGGCGCTCTTGCAGACGTGGACCGCGCCCAGGTCCCACAGCGCGCCCAGGGCCACGTTGGCCGCCTTGCGCTCGACCAGGCGGCGCAGGATGAAGCTGCTGTCGCCGGCCGCGCCGCCGCCGGGATTGTCGGCCACGTCGGCCAGCACCGCCGGGCCGGCGCCGGGCGTGGCTGCGGCCAGGTCGAGGGCAGCGTCGATCTCCAGCACCTCCGGGCCGATCCGCTCGCGCAGGGACCAGAATTCGGCCGCCAGGCGGCGCGCCGTGCGCCGCGCCAGGGCCCGGTCATTGTCCGTCACCACCCACAGCCTGGCGCCGCCTTCCGGCACGTCGCCCCAGGGGAAGCCGTGACCCAGCGAGACCGAGAGCACGCCGGGCTCGCGCTCGGCCTCCTGCATGCGGCGCACGAAGCCCTGCATCGGCTCGCGGGTCGTGTGCCACAGGCCCACCATGCGCAGGTCGACCACTTCGGTGACCGGCTTGAGGCGCCCGGCCACCGCGTCCTTGAGCAGGCGGTACAGCTCCAGCCCGCGCGCTTCAGCGTCGACGTGCGGGTACTCCTTGAAGGCGATGATGAGGTCGGCCGCGCTGCGCATCATCTCCGTGAAATGGCAGTGCAGGTCGAGTTCGAGGCCGATCGGCACCTGCGGCCCGACGATGCCGCGGATGCGCGCCGCCAGGTCGCCCTCGCAGTCGTCGATCCCTTCGGCCGCCATCGCGCCGTGCAGCATCAACTGCACCGCGTGCACCGGCATGGCGGCGCGCAGGTCGGCCAGGATCTCGTCGCGCAGCGCCTCGTAGACGTGGCGCACGGTGCGCCCACCCGGCTGGGCCAGGGTGCACAGGCTTTCCACCGCCTCGCCGCCGTCCGCCTCGATGAGGCCGCGCAGGTAGCGCAGGAAGGCGCCGCTGCCCTCGGGGTCGCGCAGGCTGGCGTCGCCGTGGTGGATGCCGATCTCCTCGAAGGCCGCCAGGCCGGTGGGCGCGGCGGCGAAGGTGTTGGTCTCGGTGGCCAGGTGAGCGATGAAGAATTTCATGTCGGTGTCCGATGCGCTTCAAGGCCGGCGCGAGGGGCTTGCGCTGGCGCCGCCGGCCGCGCCGTGGCCGCGCGGCCGCCCCATGGCGGGCCTCAGTAGTTGAGGTTCCAGGTGATCAGGTGGCCCACCAGGCCGAGCCAGACCACGCCCAGCAGCGCCAGCGCCACCAGCACCGCCCACACGCGGCTCAGGCGGGTGGCGTCGGTGCGGCGCATGCGCCAGGCCGTCCATACGCCCACCAGGGCGGCGCCGATCGCCAGCAGGCCGCTGGCCTCCAGCAGGCCGACGATCCAGTCGATGCCGCTGTGGTAGGCCGCGACGTCGACGCTGAGCACCGGCTTGATCATGATGAACCAGGCGCTCACGTAGACGGCAGCCACCAGCACCGCCAGTCGCTGGAACTTGCGCAGGCGGCGCAGC